>JAUIML010000088.1 GCA_030432715.1 Acidimicrobiia bacterium
TCCGGTGGCGAATGCGTTGGGCGACGGGTCGTGGACCACGAACACCCGGGGCTGCGGGATGCCGGCGGCGAGGGAGACCTCGGCGACGAGATTGTTGAGCTGTGGGAACTCGCTCGGGTCGGCCGGGACCGCCCGCGTCGAGCGCAGCGCCAGCGTGTCGCTCTGGAAGTACGAGGCGAACGTGAAACCGAACGACACGACCACGCCGATGATCACGCCGACGATGCCGCCACCGAGGGCCAACGAGATCACCGCACCCACCACGGCGAGCAGCACGAAGAAGGCGAACATGAGCAGCCAGGTGCGGCGACGGTTGCTGGCGATCAGTTCGTAGAAGTCCGGACGGTCCCCAGCCATGACGGCAACCGTACCGGTGCGGTCCCGAACGTCGGTGTCGAGTCTTCGCCCGGTTCGACGCGAACTGTTGCGGTCGCGTTACGTTCACGGGAATGGACGCACTCGTCGCGCTTCACGCCGCAGCCGCACTGCTGCTGCTGGTGGCCGGTCTGGCCAAGGTCGCCCGGCCGGCTCCCACCACCGAACTGCTGTCCACCCTCGGCCTGCCCGAGCGTCCGCTCATCACCGTGGCCATCGGCGCGGTCGAGTCGACGGTCGGCATCGTGGCCCTGGCCGTCGGCGGTCCGCTCGCCGCGATCGCCACGGGGGCGCTGTACCTGGGCTTCGTCGTCGTCGTCTGGCGGGCCATGGCTGCCGGCGCGACGTCGTGCGGGTGCTTCGGTCGGGTCGACGCGCCGCCGTCGTGGGTCCACGTCGCCGGCAACGCCCTCCTCGCCGCGGTGTCGTTCGGTGCGGCGGCGGGTCGAACGCCGGTCGAGGTGATGGACGGTCAACCGGCCGGCGGTGTCGCGTTCGTGCTCCTGGTGGGTGTGGTGGCGGGGCTCGCGCTCGTCGCCTTCACCGCCCTGCCCGAGGCGCTCGGAGCCCGCCGCCCCGGGCCGGCCCCGGCCCGCCCGTTCCGGATCGACCTCGAGGAGCACCCATGAGTCGCCGTGTCGTCGAAGCGCTGAGCCGGGTCGTCGACCATCGGTCGTCGCGGCGCGGGTTCCTGTCGAAGTCGGCTCTGGGGGCCACGGCGATGGCGGTCGCTCCCGCGGCGTACGCGCTGCGTCCCACGACGGCCCATGCGGCGATCTGCTCGTGCGCCGGTTCCTCCTGCGATTGCGGTTCGTCCTGCTGCGACGGCTACACCGACTTCTGCTGCCAGCTCACCGGGGAGAACCTCTGCCCGCCCGGCACGATCGTCGCGGGCTGGTGGAAGGCCGACGGCAGCGGATTCTGCGACGTCGACGGAAAGCGTCGGCCCCGCTACTACCTCGACTGCAATCTGCCCTGCGACGACGGGTGCGGGTGTGGAGGCTCCGGTGTGTGTGCCTCGTCGTGCACCTCGGCCGCCTGCCGGTGTCTCGAGGGGTGCGGCTCGCGGGCTGTCGACTGCACCCGCTTCCGCTACGGCCAGTGCAACCAGGACGTCGCCTGCGTCGGCCCGATCGCCTGCCGGATCGTCACCTGCGTCGTCCCGTGGCAATGGGACCCCAACTGCGACAACGGTCCCGCCCTGACCGACAACGGCACCCGCTTCCATGATCGTGCCTGTCTGCACGACGGCTTCACCGACATCGCCCCCAACGCCTTCTACACCGACGCGGTGACGTGGGCGATCGATGCCGGCATCGCCAAGGGATACACCAACGACATCTTCGGCCCGGGTGAACTCGCGCCCCGCTCCCACATGGCCACGTTCCTGTGGCGGTACCAGGGAAGCCCGCTCGTCGCCGACGCCGCACCGTTCGTCGACGTCGCCCCCGATGCCTGGTACGCCGACGCCGTGGCCTGGATGGCGGCCGAGGACATCACGACGGGTACCTCCCCCGACCGGTTCTCGCCCGATCAGCTCGTGACCCGCGGTGAGGCGATCACCTTCCTGTGGCGCCTGGCCGGCGAGCCCAGCGCCGACGTCGAGATCCCTTTCCTCGACGTGCCGGCCAACGCGTTCTACCGCCGGGCCGTGGCCTGGGCCGTCGAGACCGAACTCACCACCGGTCTCTCGCCCACCGTCTTCGGCGGGGGGTTCTGGATCGACCGGGCGCAGGTCCTCACGTTCATGCACCGGTACGAGCAGCGCTTCGGCCAACCGCCGGAGGAACCGGAGGCGAGCGAATGATCGTGCTCGTCGTCGTGCAGACGATCGCCATCGCGATCCTCACCGTCATCGTCTTCGGTCTCCTGCGCACCCACGCCGACATCCTGCGCGCCCTCGACCGGGCCGGTGTTCCGCTCGACGATTCCGCGCCGGCGTCGCCGATCGGCCCGGTTCCCGTGGCCGCGCCGACCACGCGGTCCGAGGCGATCGACATCGTCGGCACCGTCCCCGGCGGTGGACCGGTCAAGGTCGCGATTGCCGGGCCACACCACACGCTCCTCGCCTTCCTCTCGTCGGGCTGTCGCACGTGCCAGGCCTTCTGGAGCGAGTTCGCCTCGCCGACGGTGGATCTCCCCGGCGACGAGACCCGCCTCGTGATCGTCGCGCAGGATCCGGCCCACGACTCCGAGAGCCGGCTGGCGGAGCTGGCCCCGACGGGCGTCCGCACGGTGTGCTCCTCCGACGCCTGGAACGCCTACGGCGTCCCCGGCTCGCCCTACTTCGCCCTCGTCGACGGCCGGACCGGTCGCGTCGTCGGTTCGGGCACCGCCACGGGCTGGGAGCAGGTCCACGGGCTGCTGTCGCAGGCGCTGGGCGACGAGGCCCTCGGCGGGACCGTCGACGAGGCGCTCGCCGCCTCCGGGATCGGACCCGGCCACCCGAGCCTCTACCCCGAACCCCTGGGCACCGACGAGGGCGACCGGTGAGCCCGCTCGCGTTGGCACTCGTCGTGGCCGTCCCGGCCGCCGTGCGCGCGGCCTGGTCGCCTTGAGGCACGTCGATGCTCACGAGCATCACCCCGCTCGGTGAGCGGGGACGAGGTCACCGGTTCTGGCTGACGCGGTCGTGGCTCCTCGTCGGTCATGTCATCGGCGGTCTGGCCCTCGGCGCGCTGATGGCGGCCGGCAGTCTGCTGGTCGATCGGCTTGTCGGGCGTCCGGGGCCGTCGGGGGCGACGATCATCATCGCGGTGGTCACCGTGGCTGCCGTCGTCGGCGACCTCGCGGGGATCACCGTTCCCGGCCGACGCCAGGTCGACGAACGGTGGCTCACGACCTACCGGGGTTGGGTGTACGGGGTCGGATTCGGCGCCCAGCTCGGTTTCGGCCTGGTCACCGTGGTCAACACCCTCCTGCTCGGGGCGGTGCTCGTCGCCGGGCTGGTGTCGGCTCCGGGTGCGGCCCTGCTCATCGGCGTGGTCTACGGGGCCACGCGGGGGATCAGCGCGACCGCCAACGGTCGGGTCCGCACCGTCGACGATCTCCGGACCTTGCATCGCCGGCTGGATCGCAGCGAGCAGGCGGTGCGGGTCACGACGCTCGGCGTGGTCGCCGCGATCGCGCTCGGCGCGGCGGTGGTCTCGTGAGCAGCCACCGGCTCGCCGCCAACGGTGTCGAGGTCGCGGTCCGCGACGGGTGGGAGGTCGAGTTCAGCGAGCTGCGGGCCAATCCGGGTGCCGACCCGCGATCGCTCGTCCACCTCGCCAACTTCGCCCTGCCCGCCGAGCGGGGCGACTACGGGTCGGGCGCCGTCGAGTCGATGGATTCGGGCGGCATCCTCATCGTCCTCATGGAGTTCGACCCCCCGTCGGCCGGTGGCGCGATGTTCTCGGGCGATGCGGTCCCCCACGGCCTGGTCGCCGCCGATTTCTCGCCGGCCGCGCTCCAACGCCGACTCCCCGGCCAGGCCGGCAGCCAGCGGTTCTTCCGGGTCGGCGAGCGGGCCTTCGGTCTCTACGTCGTGTTGGGCGCGCACCGTCAGGCCGCCCTGCTGGCCCGAGAGGTCAACCTGACGCTCGCCGGCATCACGATCGACTGACGTCAGCGGGCCTGGCAGGTCGGGCACCAGGTGGTCGATCGGGCGTCGAGTTCCCGGCGGCGCAGCGTCGTGCCGCAGCGTTCGCAGGGCTCCCCGCTGCGGCCGTAGCAGTGGAGTTCGTGCTGGTTCGACCCCTGGTCGCCGCTCGAGTCGACATAGTCGCGCAGGGTCGTCCCGCCGTGTTCGAGTCCCGACGTCAGGGCGGCGCGGATGGACTCGACGAGTCGGTCGGCTCGTTGTCGCCCCAGACGCCGTGTCGCCGGGTTGATCCCGGCCATCCAGAGGGCTTCGTCGGCGTAGATGTTGCCCACCCCGGCGACCGCCCGCTGGCCGAGGAGCAGGGTCTTCAGGTGGCGGTTGCTGCGCTTCACGAACGCGGCCAGGTGGCGGCCGTCGAATGCTTCGTCGAATGGTTCGGGTCCGAGGGCGGCCAGGGTGGGAATCGCCGTGTGGTCGCCGCGTCCGACGACATGGATCCGTCCGAAGCGGCGAGCATCGTGGAACGTCAGCACACGGCCGTCGTCGAGGCGCCACCAGGCCCGCAGGTGCGGGTGGGTGAGGTCGGGGTCGTCCTCGATGGCGAGGCGGCCCGTCATGCCCAGATGGATCACGAGTTCGCGGGCCTCGTCTGCGGGCCCGCGGAGATCCACGAGCAGGTACTTCCCCCGGCGCCGGACACCGAGGATCTCGTCGCCGATCGCCTCCACCGCCGGCGAGAACTTCGCCGACCAGTGACTGCCGGCATCGACGATCTCGGCCCCGGAGAGTTGCGGGGCCAGCTGGCGACGGATCGTCTCGACCTCGGGTAGCTCGGGCACCGCCGGACTCTAGACTCGCAGCGCCGTGTCCGACCGCTCCGCATCCGCCGATCCCGCGCTCGCCGAGTTCGTCGAGATCGTCGTGCACCAGGTCCCCGCCGCGGCGGATCTCGACGCGGCCCGAGCCGAAGCCTGGGCGAGCGATGTGCTCGCGCTGATCGAGGAGCACGATGTCGACCCGGTGGCGTTCGGGGAGGCTCTCGCCCGTATGGGTGACGACCGGGCGGCGACAGCACTCGCGGCCCTCGCCGGTTTCACCGACGGTCTCCCTGCCCCCGAGTGGCGGGGCGACGTCCCGGTCTGGACCGGGGCGATCGGCACCAGCACCTGCGAGGGCGCGTGGGTGCTCTCCGCCCGGGACAGCGTGTCGATCGCCTTCCGCTTCGTCGACGTGCTCGACGAGCGTCATGTGCTGACCGTCGACCTGCTGGCCGGCGAGGAGGAGACGGTCGGTGAGGTCGTGGTCGGCCCCGGGGACCTGCTCGACGCCCTCTCGGAGGACGATGCCGCGATCGATCGCGCCGAAGGAGGGCCGGTGGAACTGGCCGCCCGCTGTGTCGCGGCTCTGCGGCGCACGACGCATCCCTCGATGTCGTTGGTGGTCAACGGTCGACTGCTGCTGCGTCGCCTCGCCACGCTGGTGGTCGTGGACGTTCCCCCGCCCGTCGCGGTCCCCGAGGTGATTCCCGACCCGCCGCCCCGTGACGCCGACGACGACGCCTACGCCCTCGACGTGTTGGACCGGGCCCTCCCGGACTCGGCCGGTCCCGTCGACCACGCCGACGCTCCGGCGGTGACGGCGGTCGCCGGGCTCGTCGCCCCCGAGGATCTCGCCCCGCTCGATCCGCCCCAGCGTGATGCCGTTCTCCTGCTCGAGTGGGCCGACTGGCTCGGCGCGGTCATCGGGCTCGTCCGGGCCGGAGAGGGCTGCATCGTGGACGGCGAGGTCATGGTCGATCTCGTCAACCGCTGCCCGGAGGTGACCACGACGATCCCCAAGGCGGATCGCGACCGGATCCGCTGGGCCTTCGACACGCTGATCGAGCCGTGGCCGACGCTGGGGATCGTCGACGCAGGACGGCTCACGGAGCAGGGCCGGCGCGTGCTCCCGGCCGCGCTCCGTCTCGCGTGGGGTCGTCCGCTCAGCCGATGACGTCGGCGTAGCCCTCGCGGTACGTCGGGTACCGGGGTATCCACCCGAGCCGGCGCAGCGCGCCGTTGCGGCAGCGTTTGCCGGTCGTCGCCGGCACGTCGATCGAGGCCGGCTCTGGCGCCTCGAGGCGCTCGGCCAGATAACGGATGACGTCGTCGCGTGGGGTCGGCTCGTCGTCGACCGCGAGGAGGGTGGGCGGCGCATCGGCATGGGTCGTCGCCGTCACGAGCGCACGCACGACGTCGTCGCGGTGGATCCGGTTGGTCCAACGCGGCGTGCCGTCGGCGGCGACGGGTTCCTCACCGGCGTGGACCCGTTCGATCAGGCGGGCCCGGCCCGGCCCGTAGATCCCGGCGGGGCGAACGACCACGGTCGGCGCTGCGTCGCGCAGGGCCGATTCGCCTTCGACGACGACCTCGGCCCTGGATCGGGTCGGTTCGGTCGGCGACTCGACGTCGACCCAGGACCCGTCGTCGACGCCGTACACACCGGTCGTGGAGGTGAGCACCACTCTCCGGGGGAGCGCGGGGAGGGCGGCGAGGATCCGGCGAGGACCGTCGACGTAGGCCAAGCGGTAGGCCGCAGTGTCGCGGCCGGGGGGAGCCGTGGTGAAGACGACGAGGTCGGCTCGGCCGAGCCCCTCCAGCGAGCGGGGATCGGCCAGGTCGCCCCGGCGGGGCGTGGCCTCGTCGATGCGTCGACCCGACCGGTTGAGCGTGGTGACGCGGGCACCGAGCCGGGCCAGTGTCGCGGCCACGCCGAGCCCGAGATCGCCCGCCCCGACGACGAGGACACTGGGGGAGTCGGCAAGCGCGGTCTCGGTCACGACAGGACCGTAGCGGTGGCGCCGCGGTGTCACTCTCCGCCACTACGGTCGGATCCACCTCGCCCCACCCGAAACCCCGGAGTCAACGTGCCCCGACAGCTCGAGTTCGAGCCCAACTACGCCCGAGAAGTCATCGACGTTCCCGTCGCCGACGAGATGAGCGAGTCCTTCCTCGCCTACTCGCTGTCGGTCATCACGTCGCGGGCCATTCCCGATGTCCGCGACGGCCTCAAGCCGGTGCAACGCCGGATCCTGTGGTCGATGCTGCAGATGGGCATCCGTCCGAACTCGCCGTTCCGCAAGTCGGCCCGCATCGTGGGCGACACGATGGGTCGCTATCACCCCCACGGTGATGCCGCGATCTACGACACCCTCACCCGCATGGGTCAGGACTTCTCACGCATGGTCCCGTTCATCGATCCGCAGGGCAACTTCGGATCGCTCGACGATCCCCCGGCCGCGGCCCGCTACACCGAATGCCGCTTGTCCGACGCGGCGATGGACATGGTGGCCGAGCTCGACGAGGACACCGTCGACTTCCGGCCCACCTACGACGGTGAGGGCGAGGAGCCGGTCGTGCTCCCGGCCGCCCTGCCCAACATCATCGTCAACGGCACGAGCGGCATCGCCGTGGGCATGGCCACCAACATGGCGCCCCACAACCTCCGCGAGGTCGAACAGGCGATCACGCTCGTGATGACCCAACGGCGCCCGAAGCCGACGGTCGACGAACTCATGAAGGTCCTGCCCGGTCCCGACTTCCCCTCGGGCGGGATCATCGTCGACGACGGGCTGCGCGACGCCTACGAGACGGGGCGGGGGACGTTCCGCATCCGGGCCAGGGCCCATGTCGAACAGATCACCCGCTCGCGCCAGGCGATCGTGGTCACCGAGTTGCCGTACCTGGTCGGCCCCGAACGGGTCATCGGCAAGGTCCAGGAACTCGCCAACAACGGCAAGATCGTGGGCGTCGCCGGCGTCGCCGACCTGAGCGACATGAACGGCCTGCGCATCCAGATCGACGTGAAGCCCGCCGTCAACCCCCAAGCGGTCCTCCAGGAGCTCTACCGGCTCTCGCCGCTCGAGGAGACCTTCGGCGTGAACAATGTCGTCCTCGTCGACGGCGTACCGACCACACTGGGCATCTACGACCTCTGCCGCCATTACATCGAGCATCGGCTCGAGGTCATCGTCCGCCGCACCGAGTACCGGCTGGCCAAGGCCCAGGATCGGCTCCACATCCTCGAAGGGCTCCTGATCGCCCTCGACGCGATCGACGAGGTCGTCCAGATCATCCGCAGCTCGCAGGACGCGGGTGAAGCACGCGAACGCCTGATCGAGCGCTTCGCGCTCAGCGAGATCCAGGCCGCCCACATCCTCGACATGCCGCTGCGCCGCCTGACCGCGCTGGCCAAGCTGGAGCTCGAGGAGGAGGCTGCCGGCCTCCGTGCCGACATCGAGGGCTACAACCGGCTGCTCGGTTCCGAGCAGCGGCGTCGGACCCTGGTGCTGGCCGAGCTGGCGGAGCTGGTCGAACGCCACGGGGTCGACCGGCGCTCGGAGATCGTCGCGATCGACGACATCCCCGTCTTCGAGAAGCCCACCGAGGTCGATGCGACCTCCGACCCCGACTCCGACGAGCCGTGCGTCGTCACCCTCTCGACGTCGGGCAACCTGGGCCGGGTGCCCACCGACGGTGCCAAGCGGGCCACGGCCGGGCGACACGACCTGCTCACCGCGCAGGTGGTCACCTCCACCGGCTCGCCCATCGCCGCGGTCACCTCCGAGGGGCGCGTGTTCGTCTTCCGCGGGGGCGAGGTGGCCGATGCCACGGGGCGCACCCGTGGTGGCCCGGCGGCTCAGCTACTCGGGCTCAACAAGGGCGAGGAGGTCCTCGACCTCGTCGCGAGCGAGGGCGATCCGCTGGTCCTGGTCACGGCGGGCGGCGTCGCCAAACGGGTTGCCGTCGACGAGGTCATGGGCACGAGAAGTGGCAAGACCGTGATCGGCCTCAAGCCGAACGACCGTGTGGTCTCGGCCTTCCGCGCCAGCGACGGTGCCGACATGGCGATCGTCGCGTCCGACGCCCAGATCCTCCGGCTGCCGGTCGACACGGTCAGCATGCAGGGCCGCGGGGCCGGCGGAGTGGTCGGGATGAAGCTCAAGGGCGACGCCGAAGTGGTCGGTGCGGGAGCCCTGATCGGCGACGGAGCGTCCATCATCGTGACCGACCAGGCAGGCCTCAAGGCGACGCCCTACGAGGAGCTGCCGGTGAAGGGGAGGGGCGGCCAGGGCGTCCGGCTCGCCCGGATCGCCGACGGCGAGACGGTGACGCTGGCCTGGTTCGGGGCCATGCCCGCCGACCTGCTCGTGCAGATGGCCGACGACGACGACCCGAAGAAGGTCGATCCGAATCCGGTCCCGCTCGATCCCGAGCCGTCGGGTCGCGATCTCGTGCCGGCCCGAACCGAGCGCCAGATCCTCGTGCTGGCTCCCGGCCGCTGGTAGCGGCGGGCGACAAATCGGTTGCCGGTCGACAAGGTATGCGGATGACCGATACCGGAGGCATTGGTCGCTTCTATGAGGAAAGGTGGGCGGGGAAGCCGCCCTTGGAGATCGGTCCCCATCGGTCGATGGCGAGGCGAATGAGACACTTGCCCTGGGCGGTCATCGCCTCGCGGTATTCGTCCCAGTCGGAATGCTCGCCGGAGATCGCCCGGAAGTAGTCGACGAGGCCCTCGAGGGCCTCGGGGAGGTCGACCACCTGGGCGGTGCCGTCGATGTGGACCCATTCGCCGTTGAATTCGTCGGACATGACGGTCATCGAGGCCATGGGGTTCCTGCGGAGATTGCGAACCTTCGCCCGCTCCGGATAGCTCGCGATCATGAGGTGTCCATCGGCGAGCCCCATGGTGACGAGCGACGACTGGGGTCGCCCATCGGCCCGTGTGGTCATCAACACACCCCGGTGGCGAGGTCTCACGAATTCCTCGAGTTCCGGGCGCGAGACGGTCCGGTTGCCGGCGATTGGTCGAGCCATCGCCGCACGTTACCCGGGCGACTGCGGACCCGTCCGCCGACGGGTCAGCCCAGCGACGGAAGCGCGTCGAGCACTTCTCGTTGGCGTGCCTCGTCGAAGCCGAAGAACAACTCCGTGCCCGAGCTCAGATCCGGCGACATCAGCAGCATCTGGCTGTTGATCCGCACCCCGAACGCCGACCAGGTGGCGAACGACGGGTCCCACAGCATGTCGGGGGTCTCGACGCCGGTGGACGAGAGGAATTCGACCGCGTAGTCGAAATCGTCCTGGGCGCCGACTCCGATCACCTGAATGTCGCTTGCGTGCTCTCGAGCGAACTGCTCGACCGCGGGACCCTCCCGCCGGCACGTCGGTCAATGGGGCGCCCAGAACCACAGCAGCACCGGGCGGTCGCCGGTGGCGGTGTCGGCCAGCGTGGTGGCGTCGCCGCTCCGGACGTCGAGGATCTCGGTCAGCCGGATGTCGGCGTTGGCGGTGAGGTCCGTCGCCGGCTCGGAGAGTGGCGCCGTGGTGTCGGCCGACGAACCGCTCTCGCCGCAAGCCGACGCGAGGAGCGCGAGCACGGCGATCAGCAGGACGGTTGACGTTCGGGCGATGGACCGCATCGAGGGTCACCGTAACGAGGCATCGGAGTCCAACGGCATCATCAGGCCCTCGAGTGTTCGCTGCCGGTCATTCCTCGGTGCGGCCGGCCCCGGAACCGGCTCCGGGTCACGCGTCGAGGGTGCTGAGGAGTTCCTGGACGCTGTGGGGCCGTTCGAGCGGGTGGCGCAGCGGCCGGTCGGCGGTGACCACGTAGTGATTGCGACGTCCGACCCGTTCCCGGCGGACGTAGCCGCCTTCCTCGAGGTCGTCGATGATCCGTTGCACCGCACCCGTGGTGATGCCGACCGCGTGAGCGATGTCGCGTTGACGGAGTTCGCCGTCGCGGCTGATCGCGATCAACACGTGGGCGTGGTTGGTGAGGAAGGTCCACGAAGGGATGTCGGGCTCAGGATCACGGAGGACCATGGTGGAACCATAGGTTTCGCCGGGGTCGTCACGAGGATTCATGGGGTCGATCCGTTCTGTTCGGTTGCGACGGCGAGCCAGAGCGGCCCGAGGACCGCCGCGGCCGGCGCCCAGGCGAGGCGCCCGAGATCGCGAGGGGTGAGCGCCATCGCGAAGAGGACGCCCGAGGAGCACCAGAGCAGCAGGAGGAGCACGCGGGTCACGAGTCGACCCCCCGCCAGTGCAGACGGAGACGCTCGAGCCGGCTGGCGCAGTCGTGGAGCTCACGCTCCTGCTCGACCCCGGGCGTCGCTCGGGAACATCGGCGCTCGAGTGCCTCGAGATCGAGTCGGACCGCGGCCAGGTCGCGCATCACATGGGTGTGGGCTCGGCCGATTCCTGCGGGTTCCCGACGCCACATCGAGCGGGCCTCGTGGGCGAGTTCGCGGATCTGTACGAGAACGTCGTCGCCGATGCGCAGCGTCGGTCCGGCGGTGGCGTGCATCTGGGGATTCATCTGTTCACCTTTCTCGCTTCTCTCGGGGGACGAGCGGCGCTCGACCCGGGGGGTGTCAGGCGGCGAGCTCGAGGGCCCGGGGACGGAGGCGTTGCAGGGTGCGGGCCACCTGGCGGCGCACCGACTCCTCACTGCGTCCGAGTGCCTCGGCGACTCGTGCGTAGGTCGACGGTTCGTAGCCCCGGAGCCCGAACCGGCGAGCGATCGCGTCGGCCAGCTGCGGGTCGAGATCGCCGAGGATCTGCTCCACGGCTTCTCGCAGGGACTCCCGCTCGATCGTCTCGGCCGGGTCCTCGTCGTCGGGAGCGGCGACGATGCTGCCCAGGGGGGTGGCGTCTTCGTCGATCGGGCGGTCGAGCGAGTCGGGCGCACCGATGCGCTCGATACGGGCGAGCTCGTCGGCCAGCGGCACGCCGTGATCGTCGCGCTCACGCTGGGCGGCCCGGAGACTCGCTCGTTGGTGTTCGGGGATGCGCACCGTGGTGGAGGTCTGCTCGAGCCCACGTTGCATCGCCTGTCGGATCCACCACGCGGCGTAGGTCGAGAACTTGAAGCCCTTCTGATGGTCGAACCGCTCGACGGCCCGCTCGAGCCCGATCATGCCGTCCTGGATCAGGTCGTCGCGTTCGAGGTGGGAGGGGATCCTCACTCGACGGGCGAGGGAGAGCACGAGACGAACATTGGCCTCGATGAATTGCTGCCGGGCCTCTTCGGCTTCCCGGAGGAGCCGGTCGTCGCCCGGCTCCGGGGTTCCTTCCGAGGCCCGCCGGCGAGCGTCCTTGCCTGCCGCGATCGCGATGGCCAACCGGCTTTCGTCGTCCCTGGTGAGGAGTGGAGCGAACTTCGTGTGGCGGTGCATGAGCAGACCATAACACACCCTTCACAAAAGACCTAATCAAATAGGTATGTTTCGAGTGGCTAATCAAGGATTGCCTATACGCTCACCATCGATGACCTTGCCGACGCCTACCATCGTCTCCGTGTGCTCCCCGTGCCGCCGGCGATCGAGTCGGTCAGCGCTCGAACGATGATCGCGATCCTCCTCGTCCACGTGGCCGTCGGTCTCCTCGCGGCGTTCCTCGGGCCGCGCCTTCGGGCCCGCGTGTTCTGGGTGACGGTTCTCGCCCCGGCGGCCACGCTCGTCTGGATCGCGGCCAAGGCAGGCGACGTCCACGACGGCTCGCCGGTCGTCGAGCACCGCTCGTGGATCCCGGAGCTCGGGCTCGATCTGCGCTTCGTCGTCGACGAGTTCGCCCTCCTGATGCTCGCCATCGTGAGCGGCATCGGTGTGCTGGTGATGGTCTACGCGAGCCAGTACTTCGGCGACGAGGACGGCCTCGGACGGTTCGCCGCGCTCCTCACCGTCTTCGCCGGTGCCATGACCGGCCTCGTCAGCGCCGACAGCCTGATCCTGATCTTCGTGTTCTGGGAGCTGACCTCGGTCACGTCCTACGGCCTGATCGGTTTCAAGGACACGAAATCGGCGGCGCGTAGCGCGGCCCAGCAGGCGCTCATCATCACCGGAGCCGGCGGTCTGGCCCTGCTGGCGGGGTTGATCATGCTCTCGATCAGCACCGGATCGAGCACCCTCTCGGGTCTCGCCGACGCCACCATCGGCGGTTCGCTCGCGTCCTGGGCCGCCGTTCTCATCCTGCTCGGGTGCTTCACCAAGTCGGCCCAGGTTCCCTTCCACGGCTGGTTGCCGGGCGCGATGTCGGCGCCGACCCCCGTGTCGGCCTACCTGCACTCGGCCACCATGGTGAAGGCCGGTGTCTTCCTGATCGCCCGGCTCTCCCCCCATCTCCACGAGCTGGTGCCGTGGCAACCGATGACCCTTGTCGTCGGCCTCGCGACGATGTCCTGGGGCGGCTATCGCGCCCTACGCCAGACCGATCTCAAGCTGTTGCTGGCGTACGGCACCGTGAGCCAGCTCGGCATGTTGGTGGCCGTGTTCGGCGCGGGCACGCCCAAGCTCCTCTTCGCCGGGACCGCCCTTCTCGCCGCCCACGCGGTCTTCAAGGCGAGCCTCTTCATGGTCGTCGGCATCGTCGACCACAGCACGCACACCCGAGAGATCTCCCAGCTGAGCGGGTTGCGCCGGGCCATGCCACTGGTGGCCGTCACGGCGGCCGTCGGGGGAGCCTCGATGGCGGGCATCATCGGACTCGCCGGCTTCCTCGCCAAGGAGGCGGCCATCGTCGGCCTCCTCGACGCCGAGATCGGCGGGATCGGCTTCGCCACGGCGGTGTTCGTCGGCGCGTCGGCGCTGACCGGCGCCTACACGCTCCGGTTCCTGTGGGGCGCGTTCACCGACGTCGACGGGGTCGAGACCTCGATCCACACGCCCGGACCTCTGTTGGTGGCTCCGGCGGCGGTGCTGATGCTGCCCACCGTCCTGCTCGGCCTCGCGGCGGCGTGGGCGACCGACATCGTTCGTCCTGCCGCAGCGGCGCTCGATGCCAAGGCCGAGGTCTACGAACTCATCCTCTGGCCCGGTTTCAAGACGGCCTTCGTGCTTTCGATCGTCGCCGTCGCCGGTGGTGTGGTTCTGTTCCTCGTCCGTCGCCCGCTCGAGGCGGCCCAGACGGCGGTCGGTCGGCGCAACGACGCCGCCGACCTCTTCCAGGGCGGGTTGCGTGCGGTCCTGCGCGGGGCGACGCGCTTCGTCGGGATCATCCAGCCGGGCTCGCTACCCGTCTACCTGAGCGTCATCCTGCTCGCGGTCATCACGCTCCCACTCGTGACGATTCTCGGCGACGTCCGCCTGCCGGCCGACCGTGTGGTGGCCGAGTCGCCGCTGCAGTTCCTGGTCGTCGGCGCGACGATGGTCGCCGCGGGTCTACTCGCCCTCTCGGAGCGGCGATTCGCCGCCGTGCTGC
>JAUIML010000089.1 GCA_030432715.1 Acidimicrobiia bacterium
GGTTGGCCGTGGGCTTCACGGCCATCCACATGGGCGCGCTGGTCGCCGACAGCTACATCGAGTTCTCCGTCGCCGATCTCACCGTGCCCCTGGCATCCGACTACAAGACGGGAGCGTTGGCCTGGGGGGTGCTCGCGATGTGGGGCCTGGTCGTCGTCGAGGCGACCTCCCTTCTGATGAAGCGCATTCCCCGCCGCATCTGGCGCGCCATACACGGGACGAGCGCGGCGACCTTCTGGCTCGCCAGTCTGCACGGCACGTTCGCCGGCACCGATGCCGACAATCGCCTCTACGCCATCACCTCGATCACCGCCGCCGTGCTCATGATGGTGGCGATGGGCTATCGGATGTTCAGCAGGGCGCTGGCAGCCTGATCAGCTGATTCGCCGCCCGAGAGCACGATCACACTGACGATCCACAGGCCGAGCAGGATCACGCCTTCCCGCCGGGTGACCCGGGCGCCGGTCATCATCATGATCCAGCTGATCACCACGATCGCGATCATCAGCAGCGACCCCCACTCCGCGAGCCGGGTGTCGACCACGGGGCCCGGACCGACCAGGCCGATCACACCACCGACCGCGAGGCTGTTGAACACGTTGGACCCGAGCAGGTTGCCGATGAGGAGGTCGGTCTCGCCCTGCCGGGCGGCGGCGATCGCGGTGACGAGCTCGGGAGCCGAGGTACCGACCGCCACGAGCGTGAAGCCGACGAAGCCGCCGGAGAGATCGAGTTCGTCGGCGACCCGGGTGGCGCCCTCGACGATGAACCAGGCCGACACGATCACCACGACGAGACCGAGCACGGTGCGCAGCGCCTCGAGGTTGACGGAGTGTTGCTCGTCACCGACGAGCTCTTCGACGTCGCCGGCCAAGGGGTCGGTCGCCCTCGACGTGCGGAGGACGGCGATCAGCACCCCGACCAGCAACAGGGCCAGCAGGCCCCCTTCCCAGCGATCGAGATCGCCCTGGAGCAGACCGGCGAACACGAGCACGGCCGCGACCGAGATCGGCGCCTGCTGGCGGACCGTCTCGGAGCTGACGGGCAGCACGGTGACGAAGGCGGCTGCGGCCAGTACCAGCGAGATGTTGGCGACGTTGGAGCCGATGACGTTGCCGACCCCGATATCGAGATTGTCGTCGAACGCGGCCAGACCGGAGACGACCATCTCCGGCGCGCTGGTACCGAAGCCGATCACCACGGCACCGACGATCACCGGCGCGACCCGGAAGATGATGGCAAGCCGCGCCGCGCCCTTGACGAACTGGTCGGCGGCCAGCGTCAGCGCGAGCAGTCCGGCAATGGCGAAGACGAGACCGAGCAGCATTCGAGAGCGGAGTCTACGGCCGGGTCAGCCGTCACCACGCCGCTCGGCGAGCTCCTCCGGGGAGATCAGCACGTCGCGGGCCTTCGACCCGGTGGACGGGCCGACCACGCCCTTCTCCTCGAGGAGGTCCATGATCCGACCGGCCCGGGCGAACCCGACCCGGAGCTTGCGCTGGAGCATCGAGGTGGAGCCGAGCTGGGTCTGCACGACCAGCTCCATCGCCTGGACGAGAAGGTCGTCGCCATCGTCGTCGGCCGCCGGCGGGGCCTCGGTGATCGCGTCGAGCGACGGTGGCGTGTCGGTGACACCGCCCGGCAGGGTGGGCGGTAGCGGGGTCTGCTCACCCGAGGCGGCGCGCTCGCCGCCGCCGGAATCGCCGTCGAGTGCCACGGTCTGGTCGGGCGCGAACTCGGGGGCCTGGTCGCGCCAGTGCTTCACGATGGCGCGGACTTCCTCCTCCTCGACCCAGCAGCCCTGCACGCGATGCGGGGCCGACGACGAGGGCCCGAGCATGAGCAGGTCGCCCTTGCCGACGAGCCGCTCGGCCCCGGGCTGATCGAGGATCACGCGGGAGTCGGTGAGGCTCGAGACGGCGAACGCGAGACGGGCGGGCACATTGGCCTTGATGACACCGGTGATCACGTTGACGGAGGGCCGCTGCGTGGCGATCACGAGATGGATGCCGACGGCGCGGGCCATCTGGGCGATGCGAGCGATGGAGTCCTCGACGTCGCGAGCCGCCACCATCATCAGGTCGGCGAGCTCGTCGACGACCACCAGGATGAAGGGCAGCCGACGGTATTTCAGCGGTTCGCCGTGTTCGTCGACCTCACCGAGGCCCACCTCGAGGGTCTCGGCGTCGACGGCGTTGTTGTAGCCGGTGATGTCGCGGAAGCCGACCTTGTGGAGGAGGTCGTAACGGCGCTCCATCTCGCGGACCGCCCAGGCGAGGGCATTCGCCGCCTTGCGGGGGTCGGTGACCGGTGCCGTGAGGAGGTGCGGCGCCTTGTCGTACTGGCCCATCTCCACCCGCTTCGGGTCGACGAGGATCAGACGCACCTGATCGGGCGTGGAACGCATCAGAATCGACGTGAGCAACGAGTTGAGACACGACGACTTGCCGGCCCCGGTCGCACCCGCGATCAGCACGTGGGGCATCGTGGCCAGGTTGACCATCATGTTGCGGCCGTTGATGTCGCGCCCGATGGCGACCTCGAGCGGGTGGGTCGCCTGGCGGGCCTCCTTCGACCCCAGGATGTCGCCGACGGTGATGATCTCGCGGCTCGTGTTGGGCACCTCGACGCCGATGGCCCGGCGGCCGGGGATCGGGGCGAGAATGCGCACGTCGGGCGAGGCCATCGCGTAGGCGATGTCTTTCCGGAGACTCTCGAGCTTGCTGACCTTGACGCCCTCGCCGAGCTCGAGCACGTAGCGGGTGACGGTGGGTCCCACGACCGGCTCGAGGAGGGTGGTCTCGACACCGAACTGGGCCAGCGCGGCGTGGAGGAGCTCGCCACGATGCGCGACCTCCGCGGCGTCGATCTCCTGCTTGTCGCTGCGGGCGAGCATGGCCAGCGGCGGAAGGGTCCAGTCGCCCGGATCCATCATCGGCAGCGCCTGCTGCTCCTGCTCCTTGGCCGGTTCGGCCGCGGCCTTGGTCCGGCGGGACTTCTTGGACTTGGGGGCCTCAGCGACCTCGGTCGTGTCGGGTTCGGGTTCCGGCGACGCGGGCGTGGGTTCGGATTCGCGGAGGTCGATGACGTCGGAGTTGGGATCGGCGAAGAGCCCGCGGAACGAACGGGTGACCACGGTCCATGCCGGACGGGCGATCCGGGCGACGCCGCCACCGACCTGCCGGGCGGTGGAACCGGTCAGGACCATCACGCCGACGAGACCCAGCGCGATCAGGACGAGCACACTGCCCGCGAGCGCGAGGAGGCCGTGGAGCGGGCCGCCGATCGCCATGCCGAGCACGCCACCGGCGGCGCCGATCTCGCTCACCGGATCGTCGATACCGGGCCGGCCGCGCAGGACGTGGAGAAGCCCCGAGAGTGTGACGACGATGAGTGCCCCACCGACCGACACCCTCGCCAAACGCTCCGCCTCGGAGTCGTCGAGCTCGTCGCCCCGGATGAGCGCGACGCCCAGGCCGACGAGGCCGACGGGGATGACGACTCGGAGGAGGCCGAGCCCGACGGCGAGCAGATCGTCGAGTCCT
Source organism: Acidimicrobiia bacterium (assembly GCA_030432715.1). GTDB lineage: Bacteria > Actinomycetota > Acidimicrobiia > Acidimicrobiales > Aldehydirespiratoraceae > JAJRXC01. The sequence goes on from JAUIML010000089.1 coordinate 3,546, forward strand.
TCGCCGACCACACCCGCCGCACCGAGCCAGACGCTGACCGCGGCGAGGAGGCCGAGCAGGATGGCGCCGACGCCCCAGAGGTCGGCCTGATGCCCCGAGAGCACCGATCCGACCGCCTGCCGCGACGCGGAGGGCCCCTTTGGGGGCCGTTTCGCGCTCGACCGCTTGGCGGGGGCGCGCTTCTTGGAGGACGTTTTCGTGGCCACGATGGCCCCGACGCTACCAGCGGGGTGTGCCCGGTCTGGGGCACCCTCGCGCGGATCGCGCGCTTGAGCGCGCGGAAGGTGACCTCGACGGCGGAGACGTCACCGCGGTGACGTCTCCGCGGTGACGTCGGCGTTGCCGTGCGATGTGCTGGGCGAGCACCGACACGACGAAGTGGACGTCGAGTCGGGCGTCGGCCATCCGCGACTCGATCGTGCTCGGCGTGATGCCGATCGTCTGTTGCGACCCGACCAGTCGGTCCGGGTCGCCGCCGAGGGGTTCGACCGTGGCGGGCACCCCATCGGGATCGGACCAGACCACCGCATCGTCGACGATCGCCACGGCCCAGCCGCCCTCGTGCACGAGCGAATGGTGGAATCCGCACAGGCTCACGAGGTTGGCGAGGTCGGTCGGACCCTCGTCGGCCCAGTGCACGATGTGGTGGGCGTGCAGCCATTGCGTCGTGCCACACCCCGGGAACCGGCACATGCCATTGTCGCGCCGGTGCAACGCCCGCCGGAGCTTGCGGTTGACCACCCGGGTGTCGCGGCCCTCGTCGTGGGCGTGGCCTTCGTGCTCGAGCATCACCGACGCGCGGATGTCGCAACACCATCGCCTCGCCACCTCCGGAGCGACGCGACGTCCACGCAGCGTCAACTCCCCCGCTGCGATCTCGTCGTTCTCCGGACCACCGCCGCCGGACGCGGCCATCTCCGCAAGGCCATCGGTGTCGATCACCAGGGCCAGTCGGCCGACGTCGCCACGCTCGGCCGCCATCGGACGATCAGCCACGATCCGCTCGGCGATCTGTGCCAGGGCATCGAACCGGATGGCCGCGCTCCCACCTCGCTCCCCCACCACCGCACGCCGACCGCGCCCCGAACCATCGACGGCATCGTCGAGCAGCAGCGATTGCACCAGGTCGACCGCCGCCCACACCACGTCGACCGCATCGCGCGGGCCCCGGACTCTGATCTCGTCGAGTCCGTCGGGCCGGGTCGATCGCGTCACGGCTCGCCGCTCGAAGGCCCGCCGCGCATCACGGTTCTCATCGCGGTCCACCGCGGCCCGGGCCTGCGCAACCACACGTTCGAGTTGAGCCCCTGTCGAGGTCCTCGCCATCTCGACCCAGTCGGCCTCGTCGGCCGGGGTCGCCACCCGGGTGATCGCCCGCACCTTCGTGAACGACAGCTCGCCGCGGGCGAACGATGCGGCGAGCACCGGAAGGTCGTCGAGCGCGCGTGCGGTGCGGACCTTCTCGCGGGCCGCATGGAGACCGTCGCCGCACTTCCACGACAGCCAGTGGGCGGCCGACACGCAGCCCCAGGACTTCCAGCCCTCACGCCGGTCGTAGACCGAGATCCACGACAGGAGCCGGGCGGTGGCCGCCGCCACGTGACCGGAGAGCGCGGTGATCTCCGCTTCGATCCGCTCCAGGGGCAGGTCGGCGGAGGTTGGACGGATGGCGGTGTCGGGGGTCATGGCTCGGCCTCGTTTTCATCGTCGTTTCAACGAAAACTACCGACAGGGTGTGACACCCGATCTCAGCCGATCGCGGGGCCGAGGACGGCGGCGAGTTCCTCCCGTCCGCCCACGTCGAGCCGGCGATACACCGACCGCAGGTGGTTGTCGACGGTGCGTCGGGCGACGAAGAGCCGATCGGCGATCTCCAGGCTCGAGAGCCCCGCGGCCGCGAGGCGGGCGATCTCGTGTTGGCGAGCGGTGAGCCCTGATGGTGCGCCGAGCAGCGCGGGCGGCACTCGGCCGGTGCACCGACTCCACCACACCTCGGCCCGAGCCGCAGCCCGCGTCCTCGCCACGGCGTCGGTCGCGTGGCGGGCTGCCTGCGCGGCCGCTTCGGCGGCCAGCAACGGGCACCCGAGCCCGGCCAGTTCGACCGCCGCCGCATCGAGGGCGTCCGCCGCTTCTGCCACGAGTGCAGCGGCATGGGTTGCGAACGACCGCACCAGCGCGCTCTCCGAGGCCGCCGCGAGCGCGAGCAGGTCGTCGGCCACGAGCTCGGCCGCCCCGAGACGCACCGCTTCGTGCAGGCCGATCGCACCCCACAGCCGATGGCCCGCATCAACGGCCTGGCGCCCCGACACCGCCGCCGCCTCGGCGCCGCCGACGGCGTCGCCCCGCACGACGGCCTGCCATGCTCGTCGCCGATGGGCGGCGATCTCCGCGACACGCGAATCGGTGTTGGCCGCACCCTCGGCGATCTCCCCCAGAGCGACCGCCATCTCCGGCCGGCCCGCCTGCCATGCCGCCGTCGCCCCGATCGCCGCCGACAGTGGTCTGAGGCCGAAGGGGTCCACGGCTCGGAAGCTGCGATCGGCGTCGAACGCCGCAACCGCGGCCGCGTCGACATCACCGGTGAGCGGCCCGGAGAAGGCGAGGCACAACGCCCACATTCCCAGGGGCTCGCCTCGAAGCGACGCCGACTCCAGCGCCGCCCGAGCAGTCGAGTGCGCTTCGCCGACCCGTCCCCGGCCGACCAGCGCGAGATGCTCACAGACCGCGATCCGGGCACGCACGAGCGGCTCGGCCTCGCGGTCGTCCGCCGCCTCCCGCAGCTGACCGAATACGGCGTCGATCCCACCGAGATCGAGGTGAAGGCAACGCAGGAGCGCCACCACCATCAGCTCCTCGATCTCCGGATCCGTGCGAGCGGAGTCGGGCGCAGGGACCGTGTCGACGGGCTCGACGAACGCCCGGGCGAGATCTCGTTCCCGCGCCAGTCGTCGTCTCGCGTCGGGGTCCGACACGGTGTCGAGTGCGGCATCGAGACGGCGGAGCGCGGTCTGTGGATCCCGCTTGAGCAGGGTGTGCACCTGGGCCTGGACGATGGCGATCTCGGTGTGGTGCTGGTCGCTGCGGCCATGCCGCGCGGCTTCGTCGAGCACGCCGAGCGCCTCGTCGGCCCGTCGGCCGCGACGCAGCGTCTCGGCGAGGACGAGGAGCACGTCGACGTCACCGTCCGCCGCGTCGGCCGCCGAACGGCTGAGCCGCTCGGCCAGCCAGAGGTCGGCCTCGGCCAGCGCGGCCCGAGCCATCGACCGCAGATCTCCGGCGACCGGCAGGCCGGACTCGACCGCCCAACGCGCATGGCGCAACGTCCACGATGCGCCCCGGGGCGGCGCGACCGAGGCCAGGGTCGCCTGCAGTCGTCGACGCGCCGTCGGGCCCATGCGACCGACGATCGACCTGGCGACCAACCAGCGGGACGGCAGCAGCGCGGCGGCATCGGCAGTCCCCTCCACCTCCACCAGCTCGGCCCGCTCGAGCTCCTCTCGGGCGTCGTCGCCCAGCACTCCGTCGGCCACCGCCATCGGGAGCGGGGCGCCGATCGCGACGAGCTCGAAGGCCTCGCGTGCGTCCTGGCCGACTCCCGACAGGGCTTCGCCGGCCAGCGACCGGAGGGCCGGAGAGTCGACGGGGCCGCCGTCCCAGTGCCACACCTCGGCCTCCGGATCGAGCACGTCGCTGCGATCGATCGCGTCGAGCAGGAGCTCGAGATCACGGGGCCGACCACCGGTGTGGTCCCAGAGCGTCTGTGCCGCCTCGCTCGTCACGGGCCGATCGCAAACGGAAGCCACCAGTCGATGGTGCGCCTCGCGCGACAGGGGCGCGACCTCGACGATCTCCGTGTCCGTCGTCGACAACGACCACGCCGCCGCGCCGGACCGGGGCGTGGCCCCGAAGCCCACGACGACACGGGTCCTCCGATGGTCGCGGAGGCGCTGCAGCACGGCGACCGAGGCCTCGTCGAGGCACTGGGCCCCGTCGATGACCACCGCCAGCTCCGCGCCGTCGGCGGCGAGGACCAGGCCACGTTCGATAGCCGCGATCATGCCGAGTCGATCGCCGGGGGCGACGTCGGCGCCCTCGGACGCGAACGTCGCGACCGCACCGAACGGCACCTCGCGCAACGCGGGCGAGGCCGCCACCGCGTGTACGTGCCACCCACGCGTCCGGCAGTGCTCCGCGGCGACGCCGAGAAGCCGGCTGGTTCCGACGCCCGGTCGACCGACGAGCGCAAGGGAGCGATGATCCGGGTCGTCGAGTACGGCGCGAATTCTGGCGATCTCCGATTCGCGCCCCGTCAGCGGCCATGCCATTGCGGGCATCGTACCGACCACGACCGGACCACCTCGATCCCCGCGGCCGCTCAGCTACATTCGAATCCGAAGGTCACCGGTACCGGTTGCGGCGCCTCGACGCCCTCGACACCCGCCCGGGTGATGGCGAATGTGTCGATGGCCATGCCGTTGCCGGTTGCGTGCGACCCGTCGACGGAAAAGTTCGTGACGACGGCACCGTCGGCGTCGGGATAGGTCGCAACGAGATCGGGCCCGGCCTCGAAGATCCGCCAGTTCATCTCGTCGCGCTCATCGCGCAGCGTCAGCGACGGTGCCTCCCAATCACCGGTGGTCGAGGTCTCCCAGTCCTCCGGCGGCACGTCGATGCTCACCTCGACGCCTTCGTCGTTGCGGAACGTGCCACTCACCGCACCACCGAGCGCGATGCAGACCAACTCCTGTTCGAAATCGAACTGCTCGATGCCGATCGTGACGGTGGCCCCGCCGGCGCCGGAGCCGCCGGGGTCGGAGGCGACAGTGCCATCCGCGGCGACAGTGCCATCGGCGGACGTCTCGTCGCCCGAGTTGTCGTCGCCACACGACGAGGCGATCAGGCCGATCACGAGCAGCACGACGACGACGCGCCAGGGCCGGGGGTGGGGTTTCGTGAGCATGGCTCCTCCGTTGGTGGGGCTCGGGTGTCGGTCGGTGGTGCGGGTCACGGTTCGCAGACCACCTCGAACGTGAAGGGCACGAGCGCCGGGGGCGCCGTGCCGTCGGCCTCCGCATTGACGAGGGCCTGGGTGTCGATCATCTGGCCGGTACCCCTGGCCCACCCGTCGCCGAACTCCCATTCGGTGACCGTCGCCTGCTCGGCATCGGTCCCGGGATACGTGTCGGCGAGGCGGACCGTCGACGAGAAGCTCCGGCGCCCCTCCCCGCTGCGGTCCCTCAGCCCGACGCCCGGCGGTTCCCATTGGGTGGACGAGGTCTCCCAGTCGAGCGGCGGAAGGTTGAAGTCGGCCGTGATGTCGGGCCCGTCGGAGAACTGCGACGACATGCCGCCGGACTCGTTGGAGATGCACGTGTTCTCCTCGCTGAGTTCGTAGGTCAGGTCACCGATGGTGACCACCGCACCGACATCGCCGGGAGGCGGATCGGCTTCCGGTTCGGCGGCGGGGGCCGACTCGCCGCCGTCGCTGCTGTCGGGTGCCGGATCGGCGCCGCTGTCACCGTCGCCGTCGTCGCCGCACCCGGCAGCGAGGAGCGCGAGTCCGAACAGGGCGACGACGATGCGTCGGAGGAGCGATGGGTTGGTCATGGGCAGGTCTCCAGTCGTGCAAGAGGACGGGGTCGGGGGCATCAGGACACGCAATCCAGCTCGAGGCTGAAGGGGTCAAACGTGGCGCCGTCGGGCAGGACCGACGCCGGGCCGAAGCCCCGTTCGAGTGTCTCGTTGACGTACAACTCGCCACGGACCGAGAGCCGCTGGTCCGCGAGCGTCAGGGTGTCCACGGCATCGGCGAAGTGGGGAGCGAGGGTCTCGACCCAGGCGTAGGCGCGGGTGAGGCCCTCCTCGTTCGGAGTCTCGAGCAGCAGCGTGAGCCGGTTCTCGGCCTCGAGGTACCGCACCGTCAACGAGTAGCGGGGCCCGTCGGCCAGGTCGATCGAACCGTCGGCGAACAGGTCGCCATCGATGATCTGGCAGTTCCAGGACGCCTGGATCCCTTGCGGACGCTGGTTCGGTGGATCCGTCCCGAAGACCAGCGTCTCGTCGCCGATGACGAGCAGCGTGTCGCCCGGCGCTCTTGCGGAGACGTCGTCCGGCTCGGGCTCGATCGATGCGAGCTCACGCTCGATTGCGAGGATCTGGGCGTCGAACGAGTCCAGAGCGAAGGCCGGTTCGCCCGTGACGGCGACGTCGACGATGCAGGCATCGAGCAGTTCGCGGTCCGTCACACCGGCGGTCGCACATGCCTCCTCACCCATCGCCCGCTCCTCGGCGGTGAGCTCGTCGATCACCGCCCGGTCGGTGGGGAAACCGTCGATGGTGAACGACTCGGTCGACTCGCCGGCTGCGTAGTGGAACAGCGACTCCTGCTGGGTGAGACGCCAGGACTCGATGAACTCGGCGTACAGGCGCTCGTAGTCTCGGGTGGGGTGGCCGTCCCACGGGGTGCCGTCCCGGAGCACGAGGTCGTTGGTCCGATCGTCGTCGAGGTCACCGAGCAGGCCGACCGGGGCGGTGTCGGCCGCCGGATTCACGCGGATCACGAAGCTGAACACGTTCTCGTCGACCCGCACCAGGGTCCCTCCGGGCGCCACGATCACCCAGCCGTCGGACCACCAGGTGATCTCGCCGGCACCGACCGAACGGGTCTCCCCGCGGACGAACTCGGCCGGTTCGCCATCGATCCACGCCGACCCGTCGAGGTGCAGCGACACGGCATGACCATCGAGCTCGATCGCGGCCGCGGTGGCCACCGACACACCGAGCCGCCCGGTCGACCACGGCTCCAGCCGCATCTGCACGGTCACGGCCGCGTCCTCGTAGAGCAGGAATTCGCCGGCCGCGTTGTTGGTGTAGTGGGTGCCGTCCATGGTCGTGATGTGCACGTCGCCGTAGGCCATGCCCCCCTTCGGGAAGGGAGGGAAGGGCAAGTCCTCGGCGGGCTCGTCGCAGCCCAGCGGCGGCTCTTCCGGTTCGTCGGAATCGGGCGGAGCGTCATCGGCGGGCGACTCCGCGTCCAGGGTCTCGCTTTCGTCGCCAGCGTCTTCGTCGCCGGGGAGGAAGCGTGTGGTCGGGAACTGGTTGAAGACGGCGGTCAACCGATCGGGCCGCCGATGCGCCTCGTTGTACGCCTGGAGTTGCGTTGCCGTTGCTGCGCAGGTGAGCAGAAGCCGCAGCATGGCGATACCGGATGCCGCCCGGTCGAGCGGACTCGATCCACCGAAGGACACCGGTCGCACGAACGGCGCGCGGATGGTCACCCTGTAGACTTCGATGTCCCTCGGGGCAGGGTCGGGTCCGGCGTCGCTCAACCCACTCCCCTCGACGAGGACGTCGATGTGATCGTTCGTTCCGGGAACGGCGAGTTCCAGGCGAGCTTGGTACCGTCGACTTCCGCGACGCGCCGGCTCTTCCGTCGGCTCGAAGGTGAGGCGTTCCTGGTAGAGCTCGGGGATCGGATCGAGCGCGGCGGCGATGCCGGCCGCCTGGGCCAACTCCCGCTTCTGGTCCCGCGTGAGCATCGTCGATCCCTCCCGAACGTCGATCGAGGTGCCGCGCATCGGCCACGGGACGCCGCCATCGCCATGGATCCTGAGGAGACCGTTGTCCCAGCGGTACCCGAAGAGCTCGAGTGGTGACAGACCGGCTTCGGCTGCCGGGTCCCCGGGAAGGGTCTGGCCGAAGAGGTAGTACATGCCGACGTCGTCGCCGGGCTGGAGATCATCCAGGAACGTCAGATCGATGGCGGAGCGATCACCGGGCGCGACGTGAGTCCTCGCGCGGCCGAAGTCGGCGGTCAGGATCTCGACGAGCGCGACAGCCGATTCGGCGTCGGCCGAGCCGACGACGAAGTCTCCGTCAGCTGCCGTCTCGATCGCTCGCCCAAGCTCGTCGCGGACAGCCGACACCGACCCGCGGGGAGCGCCCAGCAGCCCGAAGTCCACCGAGACGGACGGAACCGGGGCGCCGTCAGAACCGATCAGCGAAGCGTCGAGCCCCTCGACCATCGACACGGTGAATCCGCCCGCAAGCACCTGCTCGTCGACGGCCGTCTCCGCCGCCCGTTCGAGCAATGGCTCGTAGAGGTCGACGGGGGCGCCGTCGACGTCCAGCTTCCACAGGTCCAAGTGGATGGCGAAGTCCTGCACAGCCTGGGTGCCGAGCACCTCGTCGACGCCCACCACGGGAGGGAGGCTTGTCGTCGTCGTGGGGGTCGACGACGTCGTCGGGGCGGGCGTGGTCGTCGGTTCGCCGAGCCGGCCGTCCTCGCCCTCGTCACCGCTGCAGGCCGTCGCCAGGAGGGCGAGGGCGAGGAGGGCGGCAACGGTCACCGACTGGATTCGCTCCACGCCGTCCCTCCTCCGCCGCCCGCGTCGGGTTCAACCTACGGACGCGGTGCTGTGCTGTCAGTACTCAACCGGCGCGAAACCGATACTCAACCCGCAGCTGAGCCCTATCCCTCGCGGACCATGGGCACGATCATGGGGCGACGGCGGGTGCGGTCGCTGACCGTCTGGCCGGCGGCGCGGCGGGTCGTCTGGTTGAGCTTCTCCAGGTCCGTCTCGCCGCCCCTCAGCGCCTTGTTCACTGCACGCTCGACGGCATCGGCCACTGCATCCTCGTGGGCAAGCAGGGCCGGCTTCTCGACCCAGCCGCGCGACAACACGTCGGGTCCGGCGGTGATCTCCTGGCGCTCGAGGTCGACGTGGACGACCACGGAGACGAAGCCGTCGTCACCGAGCACGCGGCGATCGCCGAGCACGGCGTTGCCGAGGTCGCCGACCATGCCGTCGACATAGACCCGGTCGGTGCCGATCGAGCCGAGATGGTTGATGCCGTCGTCGGTGAGTTCGATCTGGTCGCCGTCCTCGCAGAAGACCACGCGGTCCTCCGGCATACCCATCCGGTGGGCGAGATCACGATGGGCCACGAGGTGGGCGTACTCGCCGTGGACGGGCACGAACCACTCGGGCACTGCGACCGAATGCAGCGTCGCGAGTTCCTGCTGCTTGCCGTGGCCGCTGGTGTGCACGTCGACCTGCCCGCTGTGGAGCACCTTGGCCCCGAGCCGGGCCAGCCCGTTGCGCACGGAGGCCACCGCGGCTTCGTTGCCCGGGATCGGATGGGAGCTGAAGACGACGGTGTCGTTACCGTCGAGCTTCATCCAGCGGCTCTCGCCGATCGACATCTGGGTGAGCGCAGCACGCGGTTCCCCCTGCGAGCCGGTGCAGACGACCACGACCCGCTCGGGTTCGAGATCGTCGATGTCCTCGATGTCGCGAATGTGGGCGTCGGGGATACGGAGGATCCCGCAGTCGCGGGCGAGCTTGACGTTGCGGCGCATCGAGAGGCCGAGGGTCACCAGCACCCGCCCGGTCTCCACCGCGGCATCGGCGATCTGCTGGATGCGATGGATGTGGCTGGCGAAGGAGGCGATGATCACTCGCCTACCCTCCTCACCCCGGATGACCGCTCGCAGTGCGGCGCCGACCTCGGTTTCGGACCGGGACGCTCCGGGCTGGTCGGCGTTGGTCGAGTCGGCCAGCATCAGCCGGATCCCGGGGTCCCAGGCGAGCGCCCCGATACGGGAGAGTTCGGTGCGGCGGCCGTCGACGGGCGTGAGGTCGAGCTTGAAGTCACTCGAGTGGAGGATCACCCCCTGGTCGGTGTGGAACGCCGTGATGTTGCCCGACGGGATCGAGTGCGTGACGGGCAGGAACTCGCAGTCGAACGGCCCGACCATCCCCCGGTCGCCGTCGTTGATCTGGCGGAGCTGCGCCTTGTCGAGCAGCCGGGCTTCCTTCAGCTTGTGCTGCACGAGCCCGAGCGTGAAGGCCGAGCCGTAGATCGGCGCGGAGAGGTGCGCCATCAGATACGGGAGCGCGCCGATGTGGTCCTCGTGGGCGTGGGTGGCGATGATCGCCTCGACCCGATCGGCGTTGTCGATCAGGTAGCTGAGGTCGGGCAGGACGGCGTCGACACCGGGGAGGTCGTCGCCGGCGAACATCTGCCCGCAGTCGAGCACCACGATGCGCCCTTCGGTCTCGATCGCCGCGCAGTTGCGGCCGATCTGGCCGAGGCCGCCGAGAAAGGTGATGCGGACGGGAGCGGCCACCTCAGGCCCGACCGAGATCGGCGAGCACGGTCTTCGCTTCGGATTCGACGAAGTCGGGTTCGGGCCCCATCGGCATCCTCGTCGGTCCCCCGGGGAGCCCGAGGACGCGCAGCATCGCCTTCGTCGGGATCGGGTTGGGGGCCAGGTCGCCGGTCTCGAACTCGTAGGACGGAATCAGCCGCCGGTTGATCTCGGCGGCCTTGTGCACGTCGCCG
>JAUIML010000090.1 GCA_030432715.1 Acidimicrobiia bacterium
TAGTGACGCACCGACCGGTCATTCAGCACTGCGGCAACCTAGCGACTCCGGCTCGCGTCGACCTCGTCGCTATGGTCGCCCGATGGAACCGATCGCCGACGATGCGCTGCTGCGCGCGAACACATGCATGGTGGGTGTCGTGTCGGGTGTCGGGCACACGACCCGCTGGGACGATCCGTCGCCTTCCTGGAGGCAACGTTGTCCGGTCCCGACGGCGGGATCCTCGCCCGAGCGACCGCGACCGCCGCCCCGACCCCGTTCTCGGAGTAGGTCAGTCCGACGACGGCCTCGCGACGACCCGGATCGCGACCGGCACCTACTGCGGGAGCAACTCCGGGTGGAAGCGCTGCTGCTCGGCGGCCAGGTAGTCATCGGGGATGAGCATCGAACGCCGAGCATCGATGTCGAACGCGAGGTTGACGACCTCGAAGGCGATGAGCACGTCGCCCTCGTCGAGGTCATACGCCCACATCGTGGTTCGTGTCGTCTTGCGCTCGATCGCGGTGGTGGCCGCGAAGCTCTGGACCCGGGTGCCCGACGACGGGAGGCGATTGACGCGAAGCCGGGACTCCATCGTCGCCCAGCCCATGCGCTCCCCGTTCGGCCCCTGCTGGATCCAGTCGCGCACCTCGTCTTCCGACGGCGGCCCACCCCAGATCAGGGCAGCGGCCGTCGCGACCGTGACCGCTTCGTCGACGACGCGGGGCGCGGCGGTCTCGAGTCCGAGCGACCGAAGCACATCGAGGGTCGGCGCCGAACCGACCGGGTCGGTGGCCAGGTCGAGTGAGCGGGGTCGACCGTGCTCGGGAATGGCCGCCGCCGGCGCCTCGGGCCGAGGGTGGTCGAGAACATGAACGAAGGTCGCGGCGAGATCGTCGTCGGCCGCGTTGCGGAGCTCGTGATAGATCGCGAGCCCGCGTCCGACGTCCACGAGGCCGCTGCGCACTTCGAGGGCGGCCCCCAGCATCTGCTCGTGATGATGGCGGGTGTGGAGATCGACGATCGGCGTCCCTACGGGGACGCCCAGCTCTTCCAGGATCGTGTGTGTCCCGGCGACCGCGTTGAGGCCGTAGAACCGGACGTTCATGTGACCGAGATGATCGATCTGGTCCTCGGTGACATGGCTCGTGTGGGTCACGTGGAGTTGCGCAGACATTGCCGGCCAGTGTGGCGGCGTCGGCGGCCGACCGCACCCGCGCCGGGTGAGGAGCGCTGGCCGGATCAGCCGGCGGCGCCGGACGCCTGCAGGAGGGTCCAGGTCTGACCTCGTTCGGCGTGATCTCGGCCGATGGTGATCAGATACGGCGGGGAGGCAACCCGGGTGAACGTGGCTCCGGTGGCCGTTTCGACTCGTTGGTACTCGTCGGGCTGTTCTGCGGTCCACTCATCGTAGAAGGCGACGATCTCGTCGTATCGATCCGCTGCATAGAACAGACGGGTGGAGCTCACCGTCAGGCCGATCTCGGCGTTGAAGTCGATCTCCCATCCCGCAGGGATCGCAATCGGGAAGTCGGCCGGAACACTGGACGGCAGCTCGCCCTCGGAGGGCATGGCCGACGCGTCCGCGTCGGAAGGGTTCCCATCGGCCTCGGAGTCGGTGGAATCGGCGCCGCGGCTATCCGCCGTTTCCGGTGCCGGGCTCGAAACCGACTCGCCGTCGTCCGCCGAGCCACAGGAACCGAGGGCCACGACCATCACGACCGCGAGGGTGAACTGCCTCGTCCTCCGCATGGGTCGACGCTACGACGATCGACACGGTCGGTCAACGGGCGACCCCAGAGACGTGGCGTCACCGACCTCGAGTATGGGCAGGAACCGGGCCGCTCACCCTGTCATGAACCGGGCCAGTGATCCGAGCATCGTGGGAGCGCCTGGGATCACTTCCTCGACTGTTGCTCCCCGCCCCGAGAGGGCGTCGACCATCGAACAGAGATCGGCGGCCAAGGCCGCCTCCGTGACCATCGACTCCGCGCTCGAGATCGCACCCGACTCGTGGACGGCGTGCACGACGTGGCCACCGGATCCGGTCAGGTCGATCGTCGCGTCGAAGGGCTGCCCCATCGTCCGGGCGGGCACCATGGCCATGAGGAGGGCGTAAAGAGCCACCAGACGTTGCTCGTCGTTCGTCGACTGCGGGACGAGGCCGAGCGGTATCAACACATCCCGCTCGTGCAACCACGAGTCCCAGAAGATGTGAGCGATGTTCACGGTCCAGTGCGCCGGGCCGTAGACCGTCGAGGCGAGCGAAGCGTCACCGGCCGCCATCAGCTCACCGACGCGAACTCGCAACTGCTGGGCGGCGTCGGCGAATCGCTCGATCGTCCGAGCGGGAGGCTCCCCCACCGACTCGGCCAACCACGCGTCGGGTGTCGTCCGAGGGTCGAACTCGCCGAGCGTGAACGGCGCCGGCTCACCGAGGACCTGTGCCGCCCCCAGCTGCATGGCGTCGGCCACGTGGCGAACCGTGGAATGCACGGACCACACCGGGTTGCGCGACGTCCGCTCCCACTGCTCGGGCGTGAACCCCTGCCATGCACCGATGACGCGGTGGTGATGGCTGGAGAGGACGCCGACGAACTCCTCGGCGCTCAGACTCAGACCCTGATCGGTGGACACCTTCCACAGCTTCGTCATCGTGGAACCTCCGGGTTCGGGCGACCGACCGTATCAACGAGCGAACCGACACGTTGGCCCCAACGACCAGGAGCGGGTCGGGTCGACTCGAAGCATCCGCAAGCACGGCGCAGCGTCGGTCACCGCCCCATCCCGGCAGCCGACCGGCGTGCCATCATCTGGGTCGATGTCGGCCAAGCCACTTCTCCTTCTCGATATCGACGGTGTGCTGAATCCGACCACCTCATCGCCGCCGCCCGGATATCGCACGACAGAAGTCGCGGGCTACCGATTCCACATGTCTGACATGCACCGCGACCGTCTCGGGAGGCTGCTTCCCTCGGCCGACATCGTCTGGGCCACCACTTGGGAGCACGCGGCGAACGAGTCGATCGGCCCCGCACTCGGTCTTCCGAACTGCCCGGTCGTTCGATTCACAGGCAACCGGGAGTCCGACACGTGGAAGCTCCCCTACGTCGAGCGCTACGCGGGCGAGAGGCCTCTCGTCTGGGTCGAGGACAACTTGTTCAGCGACGCGCATCACTGGGCGAACGAACGCCCCAGCCCCACACTGCTGGTCCAGCCGTCTGGGGCGGTCGGGCTGACGACACAACACTTCGACGAGATCGACACGTTCCTCACGCAGCTTTGACTCCGACTGTCCTCGTCGGCGACAAGGAAGCATCGCGGCGCCGGAGCGGACACGAGGAAACGTCCTCCGTCCCGCGGAGACCCCTCCATCAGATCCGTTCGGGAATGCCGGTCATGGGCGGTCGATGGCCTGACCAGCGGCGACTGTCCCTGCATCGTCCGCGGTGGGCCCGCCAAGCTCTCTCCGGTGCGCACGCCACGCCACCACGCCGGCCGCGACGAACGAGAGGCCCATGCCTACGACGCCGAGGTCAACGATGAGGCGGGCGGTCTTTGTAGCGTCCGCACACCGTGGGTCTCGCTGATCGAGGACCAGCCCGTCGGCGGTGGTCATCGTCCCGCCGCCGAGCACCGGACACGTACTCGTGCCCCGGTCCACAATCACACTGTCGGACTGGATGCCCACGACAGCGGCCAAGCATCCAGCGATGAAGACCACGAGACACACCGCCAAGATGAGCTTGATTCTCTGTTCCCTCCCCAACAGATCGAGCCCCCTCGACTTCGGTCCCGCATCCCCCAGGAAGCTGAGACGAGCCCCCGACCTAGCCACCCATCCCAGCGCGACGACGGCACATCCTGAGCGTTCTTGGTGCTCGGGATCAGCTGGTCTCGATGACTGCGCCGTATCGCTGCTGAGCGGCTTGGGCTGAGGTGCCGAGGAGTTCGCCGATCCGCTGCCAGGACACGCCCTTGGCGCGGGCAGCGGTGACGGCGTCGACGATCTGGCGCTCGCCTCTGGCTCGGGCGAGGGCGGCTCGTTCGAGGAGGTATTCCTCGACGGGGCGCTCGTCGCCTGGTTCGGGTTCGTAGTCCTCGAACCGCTGTGCGAGTTCGTCGGCGTGGTCGAGGATCTCTTGGATCGATTTGGGCATCAGGTCTCCAGGAACTTGGGTCGGGCCGCCATGGCGTGGACGATGAACTCGACACCTTCGGCCTCGGCCACGCCGACCTCGAGCAGGCGAGCGGCTCGGTCGGGGCCGATGAGCAGGGTGAGGTCGTCGAGGTCGAACACTCGGATCGGGTGTCGGTAGGCGTGAAGCATGTCGTCGTCGGAGATCCCGTGTCTGCGAGCGCTGGCCAGAATCACCGGATCCACGCTTATCAACTTACCTTGATGTCAGCTCTGATATCGACACCGTCAGCCTTCGGAGCATCCCCGATGTGCGGATCGGGGGGCACCGATGTTGTGCACCCTGGCTCAACTCATCAGCTCGCTCAGGACCGGCACTTCTGTGTTCGGACGATCCTCAGCCGGTCGCCCGCGAGCCCGCCCCCCACGACACGAGGGCTGACTGAGGCAGCGAAGCCGCCGTGTACCATTCGGGCAGTTGACCCAGGAGGTACTGATGATGTCGCGCTGGTTGGGCCTTGTCCTGGTTTTGGCGCTCGTTGGCTGTTCGGGCGACGACGACGGAACGGCCGCGGGACCACCCGACGGCAGCGACGTGACCACGGCACCGGCCGCCGATCAGGCCTCGGACGCCGACGCCGACCCCGCGAGCGACAACGGCGATGGACCCGCCGGAGCCGGTGAGTGGGGCGCCGACCTCACGGGGGCCGAGGTGTGCGCGGCCGGCGACGCCGCAGCGATAGAAGCGATCGTTGGGATCGCGCTGGCTGAGGCTGGTCCGCTCGACACCGGTGGTGTCGCCACTTGCGTGCTCGACTTCGACGGGGAGAACGCGATCTCCACGAACTCGGTCAGTGTCGTCGCCTGGCCGGCGTCGACCTGGGACGGGCGCTCGCCCGCCGATGCCTACGACTATCGATACGACATCAACGTCAGCCCCGGTGGCATCGAGGTCGAAGAGGTCGAGGTCGGAGCGCGGGCCCACCTCATGGTCGGCGCCAACGGCGCATGGGTGACGGTGCTGACCGGCGACCGTGTGTTCGAGGTGAAGAGCTCGACCGTCGACCCGTCCCGGTTACGCGAGCTCGCCGGCGTGTTCGCGACGGAACTGTAGGTGGGGATGAGCGGCGGTCATATCGGGCCGTGACACCAACCCGCTCGAGAACGGGACCCAAGAGCGTCCTCGCCGGGCCGGGGCAAGACCGGCAACTCCCGTGCCGTGGTGCTGGTGAACCGACGCGGTATCGGCACTTCTCGCGCTGCCGGAGTACCCGCCCGGCTCACCTGCCCCTGTCAGCCCCAAGGAGCATCGCGTCGCCGAAGCTGAGGAAGCGGTAGTTCTCTCGAAGCGCCTCGGCGTAGAGGTCTCGCCAGCGGGGTCCAACGAAGGCATCGACGAGGCACAGCAGCGTCGAGCGGGGCAGATGGAAGTTGGTCATGAGCACGTCGACGACCGACCACTCGTAGGGCCGGCGGATGAAGATCCGGCTGCGGCCCTCGGGCTCACCCGTCGTCCCCCAGGTCTCCAGCGCCCGCACGCTCGTGGTGCCGACCGCGACGACGCGTTTCGCCGCCGCGATCGTCTCGATCGTGGCCGGCGGGACCGAGTACCACTCGCTGTGCATCACGTGGTCGTCGAGTCGGTCGACCTGTACGGGTCGGAACGTGTCGAGGCCCACGGCCAACTCGACCGTCGCCATGTCGATCCCCCGCTCGACGAGCGCGGCGAACACGGTCTCGGTGAGATGGAGTCCGGCGGTCGGGGCTGCGGCCGACAGGGGCCGGTCGGCGAAGACGGTCTGGTACCGCTCGGGGTCGTCGATCTGCTCCTCGATGTAGGGTGGCAGCGGCGGCAGGCCGACCTCGGCCAACACGTCGAGCAGCGGCCGCCCGCCGGGATCGGGGCGCACCATTCGCCGCCCCTCGCCCAGGTCCTCCCCCACCTCGACGGCGAGGCCATCCGCGTGGAGGACGGTGCCGGGAGCCACCTTCTTCGACGGGCGGACGAGCGCCTCCCACCGACCGTCGTCGTGCGCCTCGAGCAGCAGCACTTCGGCCGCGCCGCCGGTGGGTCGACGGACCGGGATTCGAGCCGGGAGAACCCGTGTGTCGTTGACGACGAGGAGGTCGCCGGGGCCGAGAATGTCGGGCAGATCGGCGACCGTGCGGTGTTCGATGCGATCGCGGAGATCGACGAGGAGGCGAGCCCGGTCACGCTCCTCCAGTGGCGTCTGGGCGATCGCCGATGCCGGCAATTCGTAGTCGATGTCGGCGAGCGTCTGGGGCGGGTCCTCCACCCGGTCAGGGTATGGAGGATCCCTGCGATTCCAAGGAATTCAGTGTCGGTATAGCGAACATGTGTTCGCTACGGTGAAGGCATGTTCTCGCCGAGCCATGCACAGCTCGACCAGCTGACGCTCGGCGATCGCTCGCGGGCCGAGTTGCGTCAATTCCTCGGCGACCTCCACCGACTCGAGTCACGCGAGGCTGAGCGCCCGGTTGGCGGTGATGGCCGAGCTCGACTCGGTCGACCAGTGGCTCCATCTGATCGTGCGAGACCCGAGCGACCGCCTCGGCTCGACCCGAAGACCCCGAGCCGCCTGAGGCGGCGGTGGGCGGTCAGTCGCCGTTGTCGAACAGGCCCGGTTGCGGGGACTCGCCCACGACCGGTGGGGGGATCATCCCGAGATGCTCGTAGGCCGCCGGTGTCGCGACGCGGCCGCGCGGCGTGCGCATGAGCAGTCCCTGCTGGATGAGATACGGCTCATAGACGTCTTCGACCGTTTCCGTCGGCTCGCTCACACTGATGGCCAGCGTCGACAGACCCACCGGTCCACCACCGAAGCGACGACAGACCGAATCGAGCACCGCCCGACTGGCCTTGTCGAGACCCAACACGTCGACCCCGAAGAACTGCAGGCCATCGGCCGCCACACCGGCATCGATGTGGCCGTCGCGCTCCACCTCGGCATAGTCACGCACCTGGCGCAGGAGCCGGTTGGCGATACGGGGCGTGCCCCGGGAACGGCGGGCGATCTCCCACGCCCCCTCGGTGTCGATGTCGACATCGAGGATCTGGGCCGCTCGGGTCACGATCGACTGCAGATCATCGACGTCGTAGTAGTCGAGCCGGGCCACGAGCCCGAACCGGTCGCGCAGCGGTCCCGTGATCAACCCGGTGCGAGTGGTGGCCCCGACCAGGGTGAACTTCGCGAGGTCGAGCGGGATCGAGCGTGCGGCCGGACCCTTGCCCAACACGATGTCGATCTGGAAGTCCTCCATCGCCGGATAGAGCACCTCCTCGACGGGGCGAGGCAGCCGGTGGATCTCGTCGATGAAGAGCACGTCGCCTTCCTCGAGCTTCGACAGGATCGACGCGAGGTCGCCCGCCCGCTCCAGGGCCGGCCCCGACGTCACCTGCAGGTGAGTGCCCATCTCGGCCGCGATGATGTTGGCCAGCGTGGTCTTGCCCAGACCGGGAGGGCCGGCGAAGAGCAGATGATCGGCCGGGTCGCGACGCTTGGCCGCAGCGCCGAGCATGACCCCGAGATGGCCTTTCAACTCGGCCTGGCCCACGAACTCGTCGAGGGTGCGGGGCCGCAGCCCGGGCTCGTCGACGACCTCGTCGATCGTCTCGACCGGCGACATCAACTCGTCGCCCAGGAGTTCTTCGCGTGCCATCAGACGCCCGATGCCAGACGACGCAGGGCTTCCTTCAACAGCTCGCCGGTGTCGCCCTCGGCAGGCAGGCCGGACAACACGCCGTGGATCTCGTCGACGCCGTAGCCCAACCCCTCGAGCGCGGCCCGCAGATCGGCCCGGGCCCCATTGCTCGCCACGGCACCACCGGCGTCGTCGATGGTGATGACCGGGCCGTCGGGCAGATCGAGCTTCGACTTCAGCTCCATGACCAGCCGCGCGGCCGTCTTCTTGCCCACCCCCGGCACGAGACACAGGGCGGCCACGTCGTCTTCGGCCACTGCCACCCGCAGGGCATCGGGACCGTGGACCGACAGGATGGCCAGGCCCAGCGCCGGCCCCACGCCGTGGGCACTGATGAGCGACTCGAAGATCCGCCGCTCGTCGACCGTGGCGAACCCGTAGAGCGTCTCGCTGTCTTCACGAACCGCGTGGTGGGTGTGGACGAACACCTCGCCGTCGATCTCACCGATCATGACCGCCGTGGATGGCGTGACCTGCACCCGATACCCCACACCGTTGACCTCGACGAGCAACTCGGCATCGTGGCCGCGATCCAGCAGCGTCCCTCTCAGCGATCCGATCATCGTCGCCCTCCTGTGAGTCTCGTGGCTGCGGGCGTCCGCGATGATCGCGCGGGAACCCGGGCGAGGTGGCACAAGGCCACGGCCACCGCATCGGCGGCGTCGACCGGGGCCAGCATTCTCGGCAGGTCGAGCAGGGTCTGCACCATGCGCCCGACCTCGTCCTTGTCGGCGCCGCCCCAACCGGCCACCGATTCCTTCACCTCGTTGGGCGAGTACTCGATGACGACGCAACCGGCCGCCGCGGCCTCGGCCATCACGATGCCGCTCACCATGCCGACCGACATCGCCGTCGAGACGTTGTGCTGGAACAGCACGCGCTCGACGGCCACCGCTTGGGGCCCGAACTCGCGGATCAGGGCCCGGACCTCGACCTGCATCTCGGCCAGGCGCATCGGCAGCTCGACCGCCGGATCGGTACGGATCACGCCGGCGGCGACGGCGCGCGGCTTGCGACCGACCTGCTCGACACATCCATAGCCACACCGGGAGAGGCCCGGATCGATTCCCAGTACGAACACATGTACGACCCTAGTCAAGATCGGCCGGAAGTCATTGCATCCACACCGCGTGCATCCACAACCACGCATCCACAACACGGGCATCCGCAGCATGGCACCCTGAACCCGTGTCGACCCGCCGCAAGATCCTGCTCTCGACACTCGCCGTTGTCGTGGTCGCCGGCAGTGTGCTGACCGTGCGCTGGTTCGTCGACCCACACAAGGACGACCCGGGCACCGCCGACGCGATCTTTGTGCTCGGCGGCGGAGGCGACCGCGTCGGGTTCGCCCTCGACCTCGTCCGCGACGGGGTGTCCGACACGGCGGTGTTCGCCAGCGAGTTCGTCGAGTCACAGGGCGTGTGGGCGGCGCGCCCGTGCAACGACGTCCGCCCCGACGACGTGCCCGAGTCGGCCACCTTCGAATGCCACGAACCCGACCCCGCCACCACCCGCGGCGAGGCTCGCCTCCTGCGTGACCTGGCCACGGAACGGGGTTGGGACACCGTGGTCGTGGTGGCGAGCACCGACCAGATCACCCGGGCCCGCCGCCTCGTCGAACGTTGCTGGGACGGCGAGGCCCGCTTCACCGGACCCGACCACGGCCAACCGTGGCCGATCCGCGCCCTCTACGAATGGGGCGCCGGGCTCAAGGCGACCGTCCTCCGCGGCTGCTGAACCCACCCGGGCCTACAGCACAGCCGCAACCTGCCGATATGGGCAGGGTGAGTTCGCCCCCCGCCCCTCCCGCCGTGTCGCTGCGCGGCATCCACAAGTCGTTCAACGACGTACCCGCCCTCGTCGACCTCGATGTGGTCGCTCCCGACGGCCGGATCACGGTGCTGCTCGGCCCCAACGGCGCCGGCAAGACCACGGCCATCCGCGTGGTCACCGGGGCCATGGAGCCCGACGCCGGCACCGTGCGCACGCTGGGCCTCGATCCCGACGCCGACGGCGAGGAGGTCCGTCACGCGTGTGGCGTCGTGTCGGCCAAGCCGGCCCTCTACGATCGCCTGACCGGCCTCGACAACCTCCGCTACGCCGCCGAACTCCACGGGGTCGACAAGCGGATCATCGACGAACGGATCCGGGCCGCGGCCGGCCGCTTCGGGATCGAACACGCGCTCCACTCCCAGGTCGGTGGCTACTCGACGGGCATGAAGACCCGTCTCGCCCTGGCCCGTTCGGTGCTCCACGATCCGCGCCTCCTGCTCTTCGACGAGCCGACCTCGGGGCTCGACCCCGAGTCGGCCCAGGCCGTGCTCCAGCTGATCCGCGACATGACCACCGACGGCCACACCGTCGTGATGTGCACCCACCACCTCGTCGAAGCCGAGGGACTGGCCGACCATGTCGTCGTGCTCGACGCCGGCACCGACCTCGTGTCCGGACGCCCCGACGACCTCATCAAGGGCTTCTGGCCCGACGACTCCGTCGAGATCGCCGTCGAGGGCAACCCGACCCTCGACGACCTGACCGTGCTCCCCGGTGTGATCCGCATCGAACGGAGCAAACGCGGCACCCGCGTCATCCTCGAGCGTCCCGACGTCACCCCCGACGTCGTCGAGGCGCTGGTACGGGCGGGCCACCGCATCCGCATGGTCAACCCCCACGACCCAACGCTCGAAGAGCTCTACTTCGCCGTTCGGCGCTCGGCCCGCGACCTGGGCGAGACCGCGACCCAGGAGGTCATGTCATGAGCGGCTCCGGCATGAACTGGTCCCGCACGTTCACGGTCGCCCGCACCGACGTGAAGCAGCTCGTCCTCGCGAAGGACTTCTGGATGCCGATGGGCATCCTCGGCAGCATCTTCTTCGTCATCGTCCCGCTGGTGCTGCTGTTCAGCATCACGTCGCTGGGCGACGTCGAAGCCGTGCAGAACATCGCCAACACCCTCGAGGTCCTCCCCCAGAAGGCCCAGGACCAGATCAAGGGCGACACCCCGCAGGGCCGCACCAGCTACGCCCTCGCCGTGTTTCTCTTCGCCCCGATGGCGGTGGTGGTCCCCCTCACGATCTCGACGGCCGTAGGGGCGGCCACGCTGGTCGGCGAGCGGGAGCGGGGCACCGGTGAGTTCCTGGCCCACTCCCCCGCCGGTACCAAGGAGATCTACCTCGGCAAGCTGATGGCGAGCCTCCTCCCCGGCTATTTCACGACCATGGTCGGCTTCACCGCCTACTCGCTGATCGTGAACGTCATCGTCGGCCCCGAGGTCGGAGGCTGGTTCTTCCCGACCACCCAGTGGTGGCTCCTCATGCTGTGGGTGCTGCCCGGCTTCCTGCTGATCGGCCTCTCGCTCGTGCTGCGGCTCTCCGGTCGGGTCAAGTCGACAGCCGCCGCCCAACAGGCGTCGGGCCTCATCACCCTGCCGCTGATCGCGATCTCCTACGCCCAGGCGTCGGGCGCCATCTACGGCACCCCGACGACCACGATCGTCATCGGCGCCATCGCATGGACGATCGGCATCACGTCGACCTGGAAGGGCATGGGCGCGGTCAAGCGCCAACGACTCCTCGGCGTCGCCGACGGCGTCTGACCCGCCCTCACCCGACGCACCGGCCCGGCTACTCGCGGGCCAGTTGGGTCAGTCCGGCCCGTTCGTGGTCGACGTCCTGGTCCTGCAGCATGTCGACGACCACCCGACGCAGGGTCCCGGTGAAGACGTTGGGGGCGGAGTAGTCCCCGACCGGACTCGACCGGTCCAGACCGATGTCGAGGCCGGAGAACGAGATCATCGTGAAGAAGGTGTCGGTCGTCGTCATGGACCCGACGTCGACCCCGTCGATCTCGAGCGTGCCCGTCCCGACACCGTCCGCCCGCTCCATGCGGAAGGCGAGGTCGTGGCGGCCCGCGGGCACCGGCCGATCCGACCGCACGATCTGGTGTGAGCCGCCGATGTTCAGATCGTGGACGAGATACCCCTCGTCCAGATGGAGGGAATAGCCACTCGTGGCGTCGCCATGGGCGACGAGGACGCCATGGTCCGTGTCGGTGACGACGTCGACCTCCGCCACGATGCGATAACTGCGACTCCGCAGGTCGGGGGCGACGTCGGTCGGCAGGTGCCCCATGCCCGCCCAGAACTCGTAGTGGACGCGCTCGCCGTGCACCCGAGCCGCGTTCTCGGCGAACCGTTCACCGAACCGGTCGTCGAGCGGCAGCACCTGGTGGGCCTCGGCCTCCGTCCACCAGCGATCGATCATCTCCGCCAACCGGTCGGGTTGCTGCCCAGCGAGGTCGTGGACCTCGTTGAAGTCGTTGCGGAGGTCGTAGAGCTCCCACACGTCGTCGTCGATCGGTGTGCCCGGGGCGTGGTAGGCGACGGCCTTCCAGCCGTCGATCCAGACCCCGCGATGGCCGAACATCTCGAAGTACTGGACGGTCTTGCCGGTCTCGGCCTCGGCGTCGGTGAAGGTCACGGCGAAGCTGGTGCCCTCGATCGGCTGCTGGGCGACCCCGTTGACCTCGGCCGGTGGATCGATCCCCACCAGCTCCAACAGGGTGGGGACCACGTCGCTTGCGTGAGCGAACTGGTGCCGGAGACCGCCCACATCGGCGATCCGGGCCGGCCACGAGACCACCAACGGGTCGCGCACGCCGCCGCCGTGGGTGTTCTGCTTGTAGCGCTTGAGGGGCGTGTTGGCGACCATCGCCCAGCCCCAGGGGAAGTTCGAGTGGGTATCGGGCCCGCCGATGTCGTCGAGCCGCTCGAGCTTCTGCTCGGTCGATTCGTGAATCAGGTTGTAGGGCCCCATCGCGTTGACGAACCCCTTCGGTCCGCCTTCCTGGGAGGCGCCGTTGTCGCTGAGCACCAGCACCAGCGTGTTTTCTAGGCGGCCCGACCGCTCGAGGAACTCGATCAGGCGGGCCAGCTGCTGGTCGGTGTGGTCGAGCATCGCGGCGTAGGCCGCCTGCAGCCGCTGGGCCACCCGCCGCTCGCCGGAAGGCAGCTCGGCCCACGGCTTCACGCCCGGGTTGCGATCCGGGAGTTCGGTGCCGGCCGGCACGATGCCCATGTCGATCATGCGGGCCAGCCGACGGTCGCGGGCGACGTCCCACCCCTCGGCGAACCGGTCGTCGTAGTGGTCGATGAGCGCCTTCGGAACCTGATGGGGGGCGTGGCAGGCGCCCGGTGCCACATAGGTGAACCAGGGCACCTCGGGGGCCCCGGCCTCGTGCTCGGCGATCATCCGGATTGCTTCGTCGACCAGGTCGACGGTGAGGTGGTAGCCGTCCTCGTAGGTCCCGGGCGGCGCCACATGGGTGTTGTCCCGCACCAGTTCGGGGGCGTACTGATCGGTCTCGGCATCGAGGAATCCGTAGAACCGGTCGAATCCCCGAGCCAGCGGCCAGCCGTCGGTCGGTCCGGTCGGCCCGGTCTCGTAGAGCGGGGTGACGTGCCATTTGCCGGCCATGTAGTTGCGATAGCCGTGGGCCCGCAGCATCTCGGCGATCGTGCCCGCACTCCTGGCGATCTTCCCCCGGTAGCCCGGGTAGCCGCTGTCGAAGTTGGCCAGACAGCCGACGCCGACGCTGTGATGGTTGCGCCCGGTGAGCAGCGCGGCCCGAGTGGTCGAACACATCGCCGTGGTGTGGAAGCCCGTGTAGCGCAGCCCCCGTGCGGCCAGGCGGTCGATCGTGGGGGTCGCCGCGTCCCCGCCGTAGCACCCGAAGTCCGAGAAGCCGACGTCGTCGAGCAGCACCATCAGGATGTTCGGTGCACCATCCCGGGGCCGCGGCGGGTCGGGCCAGTACGGCGTGGATTCGGCAACGGTACGACCGACGTGTGCACTCATCCCTGGAGCATGGCCGATCCAGCGGGGAAACCCGAACTGGCTT
>JAUIML010000091.1 GCA_030432715.1 Acidimicrobiia bacterium
GGGCCGTCGCGCTCGAGGATCTCTACTGCGCGGAGCTGGTCGCCGTCACCTACGAGAGAATGGGCCTGCTCGACGCCCGCCGGCCGGCGAACTGGTACGACCCCGGGAAGTTCTGGAGTGGCGACGAGCTCCAGCTGAACGGTGCCGCGCTCGGACCGGAGATCGAGATCACCGACGTGTCCCCGCCCCCTGCCGAGGAGGACCGCTGAACGGTGCGCCCGCCGCTCGGGGCGACGCGGGTCGAGCTAGACCGTGCCCGCGTAGAGGACTGGCCCCGTGGGTTGGGGTGAACCGCCGTCGGGTTCGACGGTGACCCCGAAGCCGCCGCCGTCGATGTCGTCGACGTCGATGACCGCCCGAACGACGCCGTCGCGATCGGGGGCGAAGAGCCCGGCCGGTGCGACCCCCTCGTCGAGCAGGAACCAGAGGGCATAGGTCCGACCGGCGCCGGGGTTGGCGAGTCCGGTGCCGACGAGGGCGACCTGATCCCGCTCCTGTGACCAGATGACCTGGATCGTGCCGCCGTCGCCGTCGAGTGAGGTCACGACGGCGTCCGGTGCCTCGAAGACGGCCTCGATGTCGCTGCCGACGCCGCTGTCGCGCAGGGCGACGGCGAACCCGACGACGGCGATCACGATCGCGGTGGCCGCGGCGCCGATCGATGCCCGCCTGGTACGAGCGGCTCGGCGGTCGGCGAGCTCGACCACCCGGTCGGGGACGATCGGTGGGATCTGACGCACACGTCCGATCGCCTCCATCACGCGTGCTTCCATGTCGGCAGGAGGATCGGCGGCCTCGGCGCCGGCCAGGAAGGCTGCGGTCTCTCGATAGTCGTGGACCTCGGCCGAGCAGATCTCGCACCGCGGGTAGTGAGCCTCGAACGCGATGCGCTCCTGGTCGTCGAGCGCATCGAGTGCGTAGGCGGCCGCGAGGTGGTGCAGGTCTGAGGTCATGGCGTCACTCCCATGATGTCGCGCAATTTGATGAGCCCATCGCGAATGCGGGTCTTGGCGGTTCCCTCGGCGATGTCCAGCAGCGATGCCACCTCCCGATACGTGTGGCCCCCGTAGTAGGCGAGGCTGACCGCCTCGCGCTGGGTGTCGCTGAGGGAGTCGAGCGCGGCGCGCACGCGAACCCGGTCGAGGTTGTCGGTGACTTCTTCACTGACCGAGTCGTAGGCGACGGCGGACTGCTGTGCGTCTCGCTCGTCGCGATCTCGGCGCGCTTGTTCGGAGCGGACCCGATCGACGGCTCGACGGTGGGCGACCGTCGCGGTCCACCCCCGCGCCGAACCCTTGCTGCCGTCGAAGCGCGGGGCGAGACGCCAGAGCTCGACGAAGACCTCCTGCGTCACTTCCTCGGCGATGGCCGGGTCGCGGACCACCCGCAGGACGGTGCCGTACACGAGGCGCACGACGGAACGGTAGAAGCCTCGGAACGCGACCTCGTCGCCCCGGCCGGCCGCGCGCAGCAGCGAAGCGAGTTCGTCGGTGGCGGAGCCGTCGGTGGAGACCGCACGAAGCGGACCCCGTCGACGGAAGAGGCGATCCATCTCGCTCATTGTCGCTGGTCCCGCGTCGGATGCGTCATGGTCGGTGTTCGGAGCCGACCCGCGATGGGATTGGTCCGATCGTGACGCAACGGGGCGACGAGGACGACCCACACCGCTGCCGGTCGGTCGGAGGCACCAATCCGGCGATGGTCCGGCTCCGAACCCCCCGTATGGCCATTACCGAACGTCGTCGCATCCATGCTCGGGAACGGGTCGTGTCCAGCCCTGGTTGGCGTGGCGTGCTCGCGGCCTCACTCGGCGGGGTCTTGGCTGCCGCCGTGGGCATCGGGGCCGGCGAAGTCGTGGCCGGTGCCTCTTCGTCGTTGCGTTCACCCATCCTCGACGTCGGTGACCGTGTCGTGGATCGGGTTCCCACGTGGGCCAAGGACCTGGCGATCGACTGGTTCGGGACGAACGACAAGATCGCGCTCCTCGTCGGCATCGCGGTGATCCTCACCGTCTACGCCGCGGCCGTCGGCATCGTCGGCCTGCGCCGGTCGCTGCGCCTCGGAATCGCCGGAATCGCCCTGTTCGGAGTCCTCGGGACCCTCGCCTCGCTCGCGGCCCGTACCGGTGCCCGGCTCACGTCGCCGCTCCCGAGCCTCGTCGGGTCGGTCGTCGCCGCGGCTGCCCTCGCCTGGCTGGCCCGGCTCCCGGCCCGCTCCGAGCAGGAATCGCCGACGCCTCCGCATCTCACCCAGCGGCGCCGTTTTCTCGCCCAGGTCGGCGTGCTCGGTGTCGCGGCGGCTGCCCTCGGTTCGCTCGGGCGTCGGCTGGAAGCACGCTTCAGTGCGGCCGACTCGCGTGCGGCGATCACCCTGCCCCGGCCGGACCTCCCGGCGCCGGCGGTTCCGGTCGGCGCGCAGGCCGAGGGGGCGGCGGCACTGTTCACGCCCAACGCAGAGTTCTACCGGATCGACACAGCGCTGACCGTTCCGCAGGTACCGGCCGAGGGATGGGAGCTGCGCGTCGGCGGCCTCGTCGATCGTGAACTCCGGCTCTCCTACGACGACCTGCTGTCACGTTCGGTGGAGGAGCACGACATCACGCTGACGTGTGTGTCGAACACCATCGGCGGGGAGTTGATCGGCACCGCCCGGTGGCTCGGTGTCCGCCTCGACGACCTGCTCGCCGAGGCCGGTGTGGCCCCCACCGCCGACCAGGTCGTCGGTCGGTCCGTCGACGGGTACACCTGCGGCTTCCCGGTTGCGGCTCTCGATGGTCGTGATGCCCTCGTGGCGGTCGGGATGAACGGTGAACCGCTGCCGCTCGAGCACGGCTTCCCGGCCCGACTGATCGTGCCGGGCATCTATGGCTACGCGTCGGCGACGAAGTGGCTGACCGAGATAGAACTCACGACCTTCGCCGACTTCGATCACTACTGGGTCCCTCGCGGCTATGCCGCCGAAGCCCCGATCAAGATGCAGAGCCGCATCGACCGGCCCCGGGGACTCGACCGGATCCCGGCCGGGCCCTTCGTGATCGGTGGCGTGGCGTGGGCCCAGCCCACCGGCATCCGGGCCGTCGAGTTGCGTATCGACGACGGCGCCTGGATCGCGGCGGACATGGCGGCCGAGGTCAACGGCTCGACCTGGCGCCAGTGGTCCTTCGCCTGGGACGCCAGGCCCGGGCGCCACACGGTCGAAGTCCGCGCGATCGACAACAACGGAGCAATCCAGACGGCCGACCGCTCCGAACCACTCCCGGACGGAGCATCCGGACACCACACCGTCGTCGTTCTCGTCGACGAAGTCTGACCCCGTTCATCCAACCCCCATTTCTCCACCAGAAAGAGAAAGACAATGACCACCCCCAAGAAGCCTCCCCGAGCCCGCAACCGGGTCCGACTCACCGCCCTCGTGGCGGCCGGCAGTCTCGTGTTCGCCGCCTGCGGCGATGACGACACCGACGCCGCCGACGAGCCGACCACGACGGTCGTCGACGACATGAGCGACATGGATGACATGGACGACATGGGCGACATGGACATGCTCGGTGCGTTCGGCCCCGCCTGCGATGCGGTTCCGGCCGAGGGTGAGGGATCGTTCAACGGCATGGCCGACGACACCGCGGCCACCGCGGCGTCGAACAACCCGCTGCTCAGCACGCTCGTGAGTGCGGTGGTCGAGGCCGACCTCGTCGACACGCTCAACAGCGACGGTCCGTTCACGATCTTCGCGCCCACCAACGACGCGTTCGCCGCGATCCCCGAGGACATCCTCTCGGCCGTGCTCGCCGATCAGGACCTCCTGACGAGCGTGCTCACCTACCACGTCATCGGCGGCGAGTCCTTCGGCGCCGAAGACCTCGGGAGCGAAGGCGCAGCCGGCACCGTCGAGGGCGGCGAGCTCACCTTCGGCGCCGACGGCACGATGGTCAACGACGCCAACGTGATCTGCTCCGACGTCCCGGTCGCCAACGGCACCGTGCACATCATCGACTCGGTGCTCCTCCCCCAGGTCGCGCTCGACGCGATCGCGGCGCTGACCGGTGGAGGCGAGGAAGCGATGCTCGGTGCCACTGGTGTCGCCTGCGCGGCGGTCCCGGCCGAGGGTGAGGGATCGTTCAACGGCATGGCCGACGACACCGCGGCCACCGCGGCGTCGAACAACCCGCTGCTGAGCACGCTCGTGACTGCGGTGGTCGAGGCCGACCTCGTCGACACGCTCAACAGCGACGGTCCGTTCACGATCTTCGCGCCCACCAACGACGCGTTCGCAGCGCTCCCCGAAGCGGATCTCGCGGCGGTTCTCGCCGACGCCGATCTGCTCAACAGTGTGCTCACGTTGCACGTGATCGCCGGCGAGAAGCTCAGCTCGGCCGACCTCGTGGCCGCCGGCTCGGTGACCACCGTCAACGGCGCAGAGTTGTCCTTCGCGGCCGACGGCGATGCGGTCAGCGTCAACGGGATGGCCACCACCATCTGCCAGGACGTGCCGACGGCCAACGCCACCGTCCACATCATCGACTCGGTGCTGCTGCCCTGATCAGGGAGCGAACCCCCAAGCGCCGGGTACGAGCGGGCAGGTCATCCCTCCAGGGGCCTGCCCGCTTCGGCGCGTCCGGGCGGCATGGCGGGTCCGGCGACCACGGAGACGTCAGGGCGCGAGCGGTATCCGTTCACTGAGGGCGAGGAGGTCGCCGGCGGCATCGAACGCGGCCACCGTCCAGGTGAGTGGGCCATGGACGACGGCGAGCTGGCCGGGTTCACCGTCCGGGTCGCCGCCTCCGAAAACGACCGAGTTCGTCTGCCCGACCCAGGCCCAGTACGGCTCGCCGTCCTCGGTGAGGACGACCACGTCGTACTCACCGGCTCCGTCGACTTCAGTCCACTCGAGCAGCGGTCGCTCCCCACCGCCCGACGGCGGCGTGACGATGTCGATCACGCCGACGTCCAGTGCATCGGTGATCGACATGCCTTCGGCGGCGGGTTGGGTGGTCGACGTGGTGTCGTCCGCCACTGAGTCGTCGGTGCCGTCGGTGACCGTCGGAGCCGTCGTCGAGGGCTCGGTGTCGGCTCCGTCGTCGTCCGAGCAGGCGACGGCCAGGAGTGGCACGAGGAGCGCGGCGGCCAGCGTTCGACGGATCATGAGTCGGCGACCTCGTCGATTCCGTCGAGGGCTGCTTCCTCGAGCGACCGGTAGCCCAGCTGGTACGAGAGCGCCGCCAGATCCAACAAGGTTGCGATGTCGCCTCCCGCGACGGCCTCATCGATCCGGAACTGGATCTCCGTGATCACATCGGCTTCGAGCGTCTCGGCGGCGGGTCCGGACGAGCCGGCGCCGATCGCGCCGACGTCGACCGCGGCGCGAACGAGGTCGACGAACCATTGGGTGTCGATCTCCCGACCATCCGCGATGACGCTGGCGAGGAGGTCGGCGATGAGCCCCACCGCGATCGAACTCCGCGCCGTTGCCGGGCCACCGCATTCGGGGCTGCGAGCGAGCGCCTGGGTCAGGTCTTCGGCCAACAGCGTCGCCGCGAACAGATCCCAGCGGTCGGCGGGCTGCCCCGCGAGGAGGTCGGCCTGGATCGATTCGATTCGCAGGGTCAGGTCGGTCAGATCCTGCTGGAACGCCGCCGGGTCGCCGCTCAGCGCACCGGCCCTCACTGCGGCCCACTCTCCGGTCGCCGTCACGGTGCCCACTCCCGAACCCGATCCGGTCACCATCTCGCACGTGGCCGTGGTGATCGTGAGCGGGATCGCGGGGTCGGATGCGCTCACCGGGGAAGGCGACCCGTTGATGACCAGCGAGGTCACCTGGAGCTCGGGCGCCGTGGCCTCGCCCTGGACGACCGCGGTGACGTCGACCGGCGACACGCTCGACTCGAAGACCCAACGGGCGTCTCCCTCGAGTGCGCCGGATGCAGAGGTCATCTCGAACGTGCCCGACCCCGCCCCGGCGATGTTCCTCGGCCCCGACGTGACGAAGGTCAGCCACCCGGTCCAGTCACCGGCCGGGACCTCGTCGGTCGCCGTCTGGGCACCGACCGGCGGGAGCATCGCCGCGAGCAACGCCACCGTTCCCGCGACCACGCCGACCCGACGAGGGAACCGGCATCGTGAGTGACGACTCATGCAACCCAGGGTAGGCCAGCCGAGCCGACGAGTCCCGGCCAGGCCCGGTGCCTTCGGAGCGGGTGACGGGAATCGAACCCGCGTTGTCAGCTTGGGAACCGGATCACGCGGCGACGGCAGGCATGCGCTGACCGGGGCCTTCGGCGCCCGGAAGCGGCCGGCGGGACGGGGCGTGCAACCTACGGGCAACCTCGACGAGAGTCGCGCCGACGGACCTCAGAGGTAGACGTCGAGGGCGTTGCGGATGACCTGGCTCCCGCTGGTGGCGTCGGCGCGGGCCTTGATGCGGTCCTTGTAGCTGGCCGGGGCACGGAAGGTGACCACTTCGGCGTTGGTGTCGCCGATGCGGGGCGACCGGCGGCGAGTCTTTCTTGATCGCTGCGACGTCGTCGGGACTGAAGTCGGCCTTTTCGAACTCGTCGGCGAGCGCGTCGAGGTCCTAGTCGGTGAGGGTCTTGCCGGTCTTGGTGCTTCGGGTCATGAGTCTTCTCCGGTGAGGTAGGTCCGGAACACGGGTCGCAGCGGCATGGCGTGGATGATCAGATCGTCGCACGTCGAGCTCGTCCGTCGCCGGGGAACCGGATGCGTTCGCCCGTGTCGGCGTCGTAGAGCTCGGGGCCGTCAGATCTGTTCCCGCGGCCCGCAACTTGGGGAGCACGTCGCCGACGTAAGCGTCGAGATCAGGCAAGTCTCCTCCTCATACAACTTGTTGGATCCTACCTTCCAACTTGTATGTGGAGTTGCCAGTTACGCTCCAGCCACGCCTGGTCGGTCGACGGGACGACGGCATCGAGTACCGATGCTCCTGAGCGATCGGTGGAGTTCCCCCGACGGGCGAGTCGAGGTGGATGTTCCGCCGCTTGTCGCGTCGCTGGTCGTGCAACTTCCGTGCGACAACCGACTGGGCGCACGACAGACCGATTCGCCGAGGACCTGCTCCGCAGCGCTGTGACCAGGCACAACTCCTACGGTGACGCCGGTCAGCGGCCGAACATCAGCTTCGGCAGCTGAAAGAAGCTGAGATCCGCCTGGGGCGCGCAACCCTCTGACCAGGTCAAACGGAGCGGGTGACGAGAATCGAACTCGCGTATTCAGCTTGGGAAGCTGATGTTCTACCATTGAACTACACCCGCGGGAGAGCCGATCGTAGCGGCTGCTCCTCGTGTCGCACTACCGGTCAGCCGGCGGGGACGAGCTGGATCTCGAGTTCGATCGAGACCTTGTCGCCGATGAGCATGCCATCGACGCCGAGCGGGGCGTTGAAGTCGATCCCGAAGTCGCCGCGGGAGATGTCGCCGCTGGCGCTGAATCCGGCCCGGGTCGTCTCGTAGCCGTCGACGGCCACGCCGTGGAATTCGAGGTCGAGGCTGACGGGCTTGGTGATGCCGTTGATGGTGAGTTCGCCGTCGAGGGTCGACTCGCTGACCGCCGTTGAGCGGAACGTCATCGCCGGGTGGGTCTCGGTGTTGAAGAAGTCGGTGCTGGTGAGGTGGGCGTCGCGGTCGGCGTTGTTGGTGTCGACCGACGACAGGTCGATGGTGGCGGTGACCTGGCTGTCGGTGAGGGGCTCGGCGATGGTGGCGACACCCTCGAAGCTGTTGAAGCGACCACGGACCTTCGAGAGGCCCAGGTGGCGGACGGAGAAGCCGACCTCGCTGTGCGCGGGCTCGATGGCCCAGGTGCCCGTGGCGAGAGCTGAAGTGGGGGTGATGGTCATGTCGGGGGGACTCCTCTGGGCTGGTGCCCGTCGTGATCAACCGGGGTGGTTGAAAATTCAATAATTGAATGTTGAAGTATATATACTTCAATTTCGAACTATGTCAACCCCTGGACTAGGTTTCTCTCGATGACCGAACCCCGCTGGCTCGACCCGCTGGAGATGCGGATCTGGCGCGGCTTCCTCGAAGCCTCGCTTCGGGTCGACCAGCGCCTCGATGCCTCGCTCAAGGAGGCCGCGGGGCTGACCCTCGAGGACTACGAAGTGTTGGTCGCGCTCAGCGAGAGCGAGGGACGCCGGTTGCGCATGAGCGAGTTGTCGGCCTGGCTGCTGCACTCACAGAGTCGCCTGAGCCATCGCATCGATCGGCTCGAACGGCGGGGCCTGGTGCGTCGTGAGAAGTGCCCGGAGGATGGGCGTGGTCTGCTGGCCGTGCTCACCGACGACGGCTTCGCCGAACTCGTCGCGGCCGCACCCGGCCATCTCGGCGATGTGCGGGGCGCCCTGATCGACCTGATCGAGCCGGCAGAGCGCGAGGTCGTCGCCAACGTGCTGGAGCGGATCGTCGCGGCGAACCGCGACCCCGATACTCAGACCGGGATCGGGCAGGCCGCGAGGTCGTAGGTCTCCAGACGTCGGCGCAGGGTGTGGACGAGGAGTCCCACCGCCAACAGGCCGACCACGGGCTGCACGGGGGCCCACCAACTCAGGGCGCCCGAAGTGCCCACGAGCGCAACCACGGCCTGGTTGCAGACCGGGCAGCCGACGGCGAGGAACGAGACGAACCCGCCCCAGATCGTGCGGGTCTGCTCGGACTCGTCGCGGGTCGTCGACTCGTCCGGGCGGATCGCGAAGATCGTGCCGATCAGGCCGGCGGTCACGGCCAGGATCACGTAGTCGATCGGCCGGGGTTCGACCGGGCGACCGAAGATCGACGTGTTGAGCAGATCCGACGGGATCGCGATCACGAGCGCGGCCAGGATCGACAACGGGATCGCCCGGATCCAGGTGACGGGCGGAAGCGTCCGCAGCTGCTCGACCATCCCGGTCACCCGGCGATCGGTGAGCGCCACTCGACCGTGGTGCCACCGTCGGGATGTGCAGCCACCCAGAAACTGCCCCGGGTGAGGCGGGCCCGTTCGGCCAGATTGGTGTGGCCGCTCTGTCGAGACGGCTGCTCGGGCATGCCGATCCCATCGTCGCTGACCACCACGGCGACCTCGCCGTCCCGGACCGTCACCTCGACTGCGGCGGCTGACGCTTCCGCGTGACGGGCGACGTTGGTCAGGCTTTCTCGGGCCACTGCGAGCACGTGTTCGTGGAGCTCGACCGGGACCCGATCGACCGGCCCGTGGAACGACACCGAGGGCTCGAAGCCGAGTGATGGGATCAGGCTCGTGGCGATCTCGACCACCCGCACCCGCAGGTCGTCGGCCTGCTTCTCGTTGCGGATGTCGAAGATCAACGCCCGGATGGAGCGGATCACGTCGTCGAGGGTGTTGACCCCGGCTTCGATACGCGCGGCCTGCTCGGGATCGGTGATGGTCGCGCCGGCGGCCTGCAGACTCATCCCCAGCGCGAAGAGCTCCTGGATCACCGTGTCGTGCATGTCCTTGGCGATGCGTTCGTGGTCCTCGGCGAGGATGCGGCGTCGGGCCGAGTCGATCTGTCGTTCCTCGGAGGTGACCAGGTCGGTCACGTCGCGCACGGCGGCGATGACCAGGTCGGGGCCGAGCGGTGACAGCGAGATCTGCACGGGGAAGATGCTCCCGTCGGCCCGTTGCGCTTCGAGACGGAGCCCGGCTCCCATCGAGCGGCGCTCGGGCTTCTCGTGGAAGCCCTCTCGCAGCGCCTTGTGGCCGGTGGCCAGGCGTTCGGGGATCAAGACATCGACCATGAGCCCGGCCATGCCGCCCGCGTAGCCGAACATGCGCTCCGCTTCGAGGTTGGCGAGCCGGATCGTGCCCGTGTCCTCCACCAGGAGCATCGCGTCGGGCACGCTCTCCCAGATCCCCCGGGCATCGAGGTTGGCGAAGGCGTCGTTCACCTCACCACCGTAGCCAGTCGCGGCCTCGGAGAAGCCGGGACGTTCGACCCTGGGCGCTCACCTGGTCGGCGGTGAAGGTGGACGGAACGAGGAAAGGAGCCGACGATGTGGAAGCCGGTCTCACTACGACGACGACCCGATCTGGAGCCCACAGCGTGGCGCCCCGACATCTCAGGGCCCCGTGTGCTCATCGAGCACCACGACAGTTCGATCGGGGTGGCCGTGAGCAACCTCCTTGCCGCCGAGGGCTATGCAGTGAGCAACTGCGGCGGACCCGATGATCGCCAGAAACACGTGTGCCCGCTGGTGTCGGGCGGTGACTGTCCCCAGGCCGACGATGCCGACGTGGTGTTCTTCGGTCTCGACATCTCCGACGAAGAGGATCGCGGGATCCTTCGCTCGTGGCGGGAGCGCCACGCCGACATCCCGGTCATCGTGGAGATGCCGGTCTCGCGGATGCCGCTGTACGAGGACGAACTCGAGGGCTGCGTGGCCGTGCCCCAGCCGATGACGCGTGAGACGCTCCTCGACGCGGTCGGCAAGGCGCTTCGCTGAGCGCCGGCCGCGTCAGCGTCAGAGGTACTTGCGCTTCTCGCGTTCCTCGAGCCGAGCCGCCAGCGCCGCCGCTTCGGTCCGGCGGACCATGCCCAGCTTCGCGAGCACGCTCGACACATAGTTCTTGACCGTCTTCTCGGCGATGAAGAGCGCCTCACCGATCTCGCGGTTGGAATAGCCCTCGCCGATGAGGTCGAACACGGCCCGTTCCTTCTCGGTGAGCTCCTGGAGCGCGCCGGCCTCGGTCGACCGCAGCCGCTGCATCGCCATGCGGGTCTCGGCCGCGTCGAGCAGCTGGGCGCCGGCGGCGACCTTGCGGATCGACTCGATCAGGTCGTTGCCCCGGATCTGCTTGAGCACATAGCCGGCGGCACCGGCCAGGGAGGCGTCGACCAGCGCGGCATCGTCCTCGAAGGAGGTGAGGATCAGACACTGGACCTCGGGGTGCTCGCTGCGGATCTCCCGGCAGGTCGCGATGCCGTTGCTGTCGTCGTCGCCGAGGCGTACGTCGAGCACGGCGACATCGGGCGAGGTGGCGGTCACCATCGCGAGCATCTCGGCCGCCGTGCCCGCGTCGCCCACGACCTCCATGTCGGGTTGGGCGTTGACCAGTTCGGCAACGCCGTGCCGGACGATCTCGTGGTCATCGAGCAGGGCGACGCGGATCAGATCGGAACTCTTCTGGGAACGTGACACTGCCGCATTCTCGCGTACCCGACGGGGGTCCGTGCGGGTCAGTTCGGGATGACGGCCGTCGGGCAGTGGGGTCGGTGCACGAGCGCCGTGGTCGTCGACCCGAGGAAGAAGTGGCTCAGACCGGTTCGGCCCCGCTGGCCGAGCACCAACAGGTCCGAGGTCTCGGAGCGGTTGAGCAGCACCCAGCGGGGATCTCCTTCGGCGATCTCACGCGTGATCCGCGACTCGTCGACGCCGAGCTCGGTGCAGATCTTGTCGGCCGTCTCGTTGACCGTGGCCCGAGCGGCAGCCTTCAGAGCCTTCAGATCGAAACGATTGACCCCGTAGAGGATCGGTCCGTCGACCGGGGTTTGCCACGCGGCGATGGCGGTGATCTCGGCGTTGTCGGCCGCGTTCTCGACGGCCCAGCGGAGGGCCGCGAGCGAGTTGTCGGAGCCATCGACCCCCACCACGACGCGTTCGCTGGAAGCAGCGGGGACCAACGCGTCGGGGCAGGGGACGATGACGAGAGGGACGGGCGTGTGATCGGCGCAGTGGCGGGCCACCGACCCGATCACGTTCGCTCGCACCGGCCCTCGGCCACGCGTGCCGACCACCAACAGTTCGGCATCGCGGGCGACCTCCACGAGCACGGCGCCAGCATC
Source organism: Acidimicrobiia bacterium (assembly GCA_030432715.1). Classification (GTDB taxonomy): domain Bacteria; phylum Actinomycetota; class Acidimicrobiia; order Acidimicrobiales; family Aldehydirespiratoraceae; genus JAJRXC01. The sequence continues at coordinate 11,791 of JAUIML010000091.1, forward strand.
GCCGTGATCGACGATCGGCGGCTCCTGGAGGACATCGTCGTCGAGTTCGGCGACGAACTTCTCGGCGGCCTCCTGCGCGGCGGCGGCCATCTCGGCCGCCGGTGGGGCGACCCCGGGGCCGAACGGGCTGGGGGCCCAGACGGAGATGGGGAAGTCCCACGAGTGGACGGGTCGCACCGGGCCGAAGCGGTCGGTATGGGCCGCGGCCCAGTCGAGGGCCGCCTTCGAGGCCTCGGTGCCGTCGATGCCGACGACCATGCCCCGGCGCTCGTTGTCGCTCATGTCGATCCCTCCGTGGTGAATGCGCCGATGCTGCGTCCGGTGACGTGATCGGGCGTGATGTGGATGACCCGGAGCTTGGCGCCGTCGGCCCAGGGCACTGTGTCGATCTCCTCGTCGCGCATGACGTCTTCGAGGTCGTGGGACTCACGAGCGGTGCCGTGGGCGACGACCGACCAGCCGACATGACGGTCGCCGTCGAATTCGTCGATCTCGAAGGCCACCCGGCCGCCCATGATCGCGGCGGCCAGCTTCGTTCCCTCGGCGGTGCGCACGATGATCTCATCGCTCTCGACGAGATAGTTGACCGGGAAGATGTCGGGTTGCGATCCGACGGCGACGACGAGTCGGCCGACTCGGTGCGCCCGCAGCCGCGTCCAGCACTCCTCTTCGCTCAGCGCCGTGAGAGGGCTGGTGCCGGGGGTCTCGGTCATGGTTCGATCCTCGATCTGGAGTCGGTTGGGTGGAAGGGGCGAACGTCCCGAAATCCCGCCGGTGCCGGGCCCCGCTGTCTTGTGTAGGGTCGCCGCCGATGGCCGAATTGCGATTCACCTTCGGGACGATGGGGTCGGGGAAGTCCACCCAAGCTTTGCAGATCCATCACAACCTGCGCGCCCGCGGACTCCACACGATCCTGACCACCCAGCTCGACCGGGCCGAGGGGCGGGTGTCGAGTCGCCTCGGGGTGTCGGCCGACGCCGAGATCGTCGAGCCCCACACCGATCTCTTCGAGCTGGTCCGCCGGCGGATGGCCCGGCAGGGAAGCGTCGACGCCGTGATCTGCGATGAAGCGCAGTTCTACACACCGCAGCAGTGTGAGCAGCTGGCCCGCATCGTCGACGAGTTCGCGGTCGACGTCTACGCGTTCGGCCTGCTGACCAGCTTCCAGGGCGAGCTCTTCCCGGGCACGGCCCGCCTGCTCGAGCTCGCCGACCAGCGCACCGAGATCCAGGTCGAGGCCCGTTGTTGGTGCGGCGCCCGCGCCACCCACAACGCCCGTTTCGTCGACGGTCGCCAGGTCGTGTCCGGCCTGCTCAAGGTGGTCGGCGACACCGGAGGGCCGACCTCGGGTGAGGTCACCTACGACCTGTTGTGCCGCGCCCACTGGACCGACGGCGCCCGCAAGGCGCGGGGTTCCCAACTCGAGCTCCTCGATGCCGACGATGCCCGGTCTCAGACGCCCGACGTCGACCACAGCGGGCCCGTCGAGGTCGATCCCGATGCCGTCCCCACACCCTTGAAAGCCACCCGACGTTGATTCTCTCCGACCGTTCCATCCGCGAGCAGCTCGATGCGGGGCGCATCGTCATCGAACCGCTCGACCCCAAGGGTCTCCAGCCGTCGTCGGTCGATCTCCGTCTCGACCGGTGGTTCCGGGTGTTCCGCAACCACATGATGAGCCACATCGACGTGAAGGCGAACCTGGAGGAACTCACCCAGCTCGTCGAGGTCGACGAGGACGAGCCGTTCATCCTCCATCCGGGCGAGTTCGTGCTGGGCAGCACCCTCGAGCGGGTGGCCGTGCCCGACGACCTGGTCGGTCGGATCGAGGGCAAGTCGTCGCTGGGTCGCCTCGGTCTGCTGATCCACTCCACCGCCGGGTTCGTCGACGCCGGGTTCGACGGTCAGCTCACCCTCGAGCTGAGCAATGTCGCCAACCTCCCCA
>JAUIML010000092.1 GCA_030432715.1 Acidimicrobiia bacterium
GTCGCCCTTCTCGTCCTTGACGATGAGCACCCGGTCGTCGAGCACCAGGTCGCCACGGGACGCCATGCCCACAGCCGCCGTCATGAACTCCTGGGCGCGATAGATGTCGGCGAACGAGATGCCCACCAGGGTCTGCTGCTTGGACTCCGCTGCTGCATCGCTCATACGGGGAGGATACGGGACCCGTCGGCCCGACCGGCCGGCGCGGACCCGCCCGGCGCCCGCAGCTCGAGCGCCTCGTCGATCACGTCGCCCATTCGCATGGCCCGATAGTCCTTGAGATAGCTCTGGTGGACGCGCCACGGCGACCGGCTTCCCTGGCGGGGGAACAGGTGCGCCGACCGTTGGACGTACCCTGCGGTCAGACCGAGGAGCGGCTCGGGCGAGACCCGGCGGTCGTGGTTGCGCGGGGTCGCCTGGGTCATGCCCCGGTCCCGCATCTCGACGAGGAGCCGGGCCACGTAGTCACAGGTCAGGTCGCACTTCAGCGTCCACGAGGCGTTGGTGTAGCCGACGGCCATGGCCAGGTTGGGCACGCCTTCGAGCATCATCCCCTTGTAGGTGAGCCGAGACGCCAGGTCGACCTCGTCACCGTCGACCGAGAGGTGCATGCCGCCGAGGAACAGCAGCTCGAGGCCGGTCGCGCTGACCACGATGTCGGCCCGGAGTTCGTCGCCCGACCGAAGCCGGATGCCGTCCGCGGTGAACCGCTCGATCTCGTCGGTGACGACCGAGGCGTCGCCCCGACCGATGGCCTTGAACAGCTTGCCCTCGGGATCAGCGCACAGCCGTTGGTCCCACGGGTCGTAGCGAGGGGTGAAGTGGGTGGCGACGTCGTAGCCCTCGGGAAGCTCGCGCTCGACACCCTTGAGGAGCAGTCGCCGCACGACGTTGGGGAACCGCCGGGAGAAACGGAAGAAGCCCTGTGAGCCGAGGGCGGCGAACCAGCGCACCGCCGGACCCGACCAGCGATCGGGCAGCACCTTCTCGAGCCCGCGGGCGATCGGGTTCTTGTAGGGAACGGCGGCGACATAGCTCGGCGAGCGTTGCAGCATCGTCACGTGGGCGCACTGGTCGACGAGGGCCGGCACGAGGGTGACTGCGGTGGCGCCACTGCCGATGACGACGACCCGCTTGCCGGCCCCGTCGAAGTCCTCGGGCCAGAACTGCGGATGGATGAGCTGACCTTCGTAGTCGTCGAGCCCGGCGAAGGTGGGCATGTGGCCGCGGTCGTAGCGGTAGTACCCCGTGCACGCGAACAGGAACCCGCAGGTGAGAAGGCTCTGTGCACCGCTGTCGACATCGGCCACCGTGACGCGCCAGCAGGATTCGTCGGTCACCCAGTCGGCCGCGACCACCTTGCGGCCGAATCGGATCTTCTCGTCGATGCCGTGTTCGCGGGCGGCCTCGACGATGTAGTCGCGGATGTCGTCGCGATCGCCTTCTCCCCGCGCCACGGGCGCCACGGATAGCCGAGCGTGTACATGTCGCTGTCGGAGCGGATCCCCGGGTAGCGGAACAGATCCCAGGTGCCTCCGATGGCGTCACGGGCCTCGAGGATCGCGTAGGTGGCGTCGGGGCAGGTGGTCTGCAGGTGGTACCCGGCATCGATGCCCGACAGTCCGGCGCCCACGACGAGCACATCGAGGTGCTCGACGGGCTCGAACGGTTCGCTCATGCGGCGCCGGCCAACAGGTGGTTGAGGCGCCCCTCGGCGCCGAAGAGTTCCTCGCGCCATTCGGCCAGGAGCGCGTCGGTCTCGTGGTCGTCGGGATGGAAGTCGGGTCGGTTGTAGTCCCGCAGGCGCGCCCACACGTCCTTGGTGAACAGGGGGCTGCGGCGCATTCGCCCCAGGCTGGCACGGAGTCGGCCCCTGCGGTACGTCTCGCGGTCGCGCAGCAGCGACAGACCGACGTTGACGGTCACACCGAAGATGAAGCTGACGGTGATGAGGTTCATCTGCACGCGGCGAGTCCGCTCGGACCCTCCGACGGCTCGATAGACGTCGAAGGCCACGGCCTTGTGCTCGCTCTCCTCGAGGGCGTGCCACAAGAAGACGTCGCGGAGCTCGGGCGTGCCGAGCTGGTCGCGGGCTTCCTCGCTGCTGAGGAGGATCTCGGCCAACGTGGCCGTGTAGTGCTCGAGCGCAGCCGTCGCCGCGAGGTTGGCCATCGGCGACGCGATCCGCTCGCGCATCCCGAGGCCGAACCTCACGCCGCGCTCGATGCGTTTCGTGGGGTAGCCCAGCTCGGCCAACCGGTCGTTGAGCACGCGGTGTTCGCGTCCGTGGATGGCTTCCTGGCCGATGAACCCGGCGACGTCGCGTTTCAGCGCCGGGTCGTCGATGCGGTCGCGGAAGTTGCGAACGGAGCGGACGAAGAAGTCCTCGCCGTCGGGGAACATGGCGGAGAGCACGGCCGCGAGATGACTGGCGATGAGATCCTCGTCGCCGGCGAAGTGCTTGGGGAGCTGTTGCAGTGACTCCTCGAACGAGATCCGGCGGGTGGGGACGGTTCTCGCCGGCACGGTGGAAGCGGGACTGGTCGACATCGGGGACTCCAGGTCGGGAAGAGGGCGATCGGGGGATCGACGGAACGAGCCGCGTGGCAACCTTACATGAATTGAGAGATTCACTCAATCTCTCAATCTGTTATCCTCGTCACATGGCCGACGCCGACACGATCGCCGACCCTCCGACCGAGAAGGGCACCCAGTCCCGCGACGCGATACTCGCGGTTGCCATCCAGCGCTTCGGCCGAGACGGGTTCCGGGCGACTTCGGTGGCCGACATCGCCCGCGAGGCCCAGGTCAGCGGCACCCTCGCCTACGCCTACTTCGACAACAAGCGAGCTCTCTTCCTGGCCGCCCTCGACGCCGACATCGCCGCCCTCATCGAGGAAGGCGTCGCATCGGTCCTCGACACGCCGGGCGACCAGACCTGGCGCGATTCGCTCGTCCTCACCCTGATCGACGAGCTCGACCGACGCCCACTGGCCCGGCGCATGCTCGCCGGGCTCGAACCCGATGCCGCCGACCGCATCGTGGAGCTGCCGGCCATGGAGAACCTCCGCGCCGCGGTCGCGGCACGGCTGCGAGCCGACCAACTCGACGGACTCGTGCGGGCCGACATCGACGTCGACACGATCGGCAACGGCATCGTCGGCATCTTCATCACCATGCTGTTGGCCGCAGTGCAGTTCGGCATCGACGGCGCGGCCGTCTACGGGCGGGAGATGCTGGCCGTCATCGAGGCCGCGGTCGACCCGACATATTGACAAAGATTCTTTTCAATACGACACTGCGGCAGTGCACGACGCCGAAGCGAACGACACCGGGGTGAACGACACCGCCGTGGCCGACCTTGCCGTGATCGACCGACCGGACACGGCGGTGGCCGCGCTCGACCCCCTCAGGAGCCGCATTCTCGCCGCCCTCGCGGCACCCGGTTCGGCCTCCAGCGTTGCCGCCGAACTCGGCATCCCCCGCCAGAAGGTCAACTACCACCTGCGCACGCTCGAGTCCCACGGCCTCGTGGTCCTCGTCGACGAGCGGCCGCGACGCGGGCTCACCGAGCGGTTCTACGTCGCCTCCGCCCGTGCCTACGCACTCTCGCCCGAACTGCTCGGCGACAACGCTGCCGATCCCGACCGGGTCGACCGGCTGTCGAGCCGCTACCTGATCGCCGTCGCCGCGCGGGTCATGGGCGACGTGGCCCGACTGGCCCGGGCGGCCGATCGTGCCGGTGCCCCCCTCTCCACCCTCACGATCGACACCGAGGTCCGCTTCGCCAGCGCCGCCGACCGCGCCGCGTTCACCCGCGAACTGGCCGACGCCGTCGCCGACGTGTGCGCCCGCCACCACGACGAGGCCGCGCCCGACGGCCGGTGGCACCGCCTCGTCGTCGCAGCCCATCCCCGATCCCGACCGTCACCGAAAGGCTCCCCCGAATGAGCGAACGACCCACCCCCGACGACCGTCGAGCCATCGAACTCGAGATCGAGGTGCCCGGCACCCCGGAGACGGTGTGGGAGGCGATCGCGACCGGCCCCGGGATCACTTCCTGGTACGTGCCGCACCGGATCGAAGAGCACAAGGGCGGCGATGCGATCGCCTCGTTCGGGCCGGATCCGGAGATGCAGGCCCGCGGTCGGGTCGCCGCATGGGAGCCCCCGAGACGGATCGTGATCGACGGGGGCGAGGGGGCCGACGGCCTCGCGTTCGAGTGGATCATCGAGGCCAGGGACCGCGGCACCTGTGTCGTCCGGCTGGTCAACTCCGGCTTCCTGGTCGGCGAGGAGTGGGACGACTACTACGACGGCATGACGGAGGGATGGGCGATCTTCCTCACTCATCTCCGCCTCCACCTCGAGCACTTCGCCTGCGACCACGCCACCGCGAGCCTGCCGATGGCGTCATGGGCCGGACCGCGCGACGACGCCTGGACGAGGCTCACCGCCCGACTCGGCCTCGACGCACACCCGACCGTCGGCAGCACCGTCCGCACCACCGGCGACGACGTCCCCCCGCTCGCCGGCACGGTGGCCGAGACAACCCCGCACCGCATCTCCCTCGTGGTCGACGAACCGGCGCGGGGCACCGCGTTCATCGCGGCCGAGGGGCGGGGCGAACACGTCGAGGTGTCGGTGTGGAGCTATCTCTACGGCGAAGACGGAGCGGCCGCCGCCGAACGCGACGAACCGCGGTGGCGGGCCCTGCTCGCGGAGGGTGCCGCACCGCCCACCTGACCCTCGGGCGTCCGATGTCGGCGACGACGACGCGGAGTGCCAGACTCGCGGGCGACCCCGCACACCAGGCCAGTGAGTCCCATGACCTCCGACCAGCACCCCCAGTCCGATCCTCTCGCCGAGGCCCAGGAGCGTTACCTGCGAGAGCGCGAGAAGCGCATGCGCGACGACGGTCTCGCCCAGTACAAGGAGTTCACCGGCGAGTACGAGGACTTCGATCGGGACCCCTGGGTCGAGCCCGGGTTCACCCGTGAACCCGTCGAGGAGGACCGGCTGGCCGTGATCGTCGGCGGTGGGTTCGGCGGAATGCTCACCTCCGTCGAGCTCGCTCGGCTCGGCATCCGCGACTTCCGCATCATCGAGAAGGCCGGTGACTTCGGCGGCACCTGGTACTGGAACCGCTACCCGGGTTGCATGTGCGACGTCGAGTCCTACACCTACATGCCGCTGCTCGAGGAGACGGGCTACATGCCCACCGAGAAGTACGCGAGCGCCACGGAGATCTTCGAGCACTGCCAACGCATCGGCAACCACTTCGACCTCTACCCCCACGCCCTCTTCCAGACCGAGATGGACACCGCCGAGTGGGACGAAGCCGAGAACCGCTGGGTGATCACCACGAGCCGGGGTGACCGGATCCGGGCCAAGTTCCTCATCACCGCGGGCGGAATCCTCCACAAGGCGAAGCTCCCGGGCATCGAGGGCATCGAGACCTTCGAGGGGAAGTCCTTTCACACCGCCCGCTGGGACTACGACTACACCGGGGGCAGTGCCACCACGCCGATGGACAAGCTGGCCGACAAGCGGGTGGGCATCATCGGCACCGGCGCCACCGCAGTGCAGGTCGTGCCCCAACTGGCCCGCACTGCGAAGGAGGTCTACGTCTTCCAGCGCACGCCGTCGGCCGTCGGCGTGCGTGACAACGGCCCCACCGACGAGGAGTGGTTCGCGTCGCTCGAACCGGGATGGCAGGAGGAGCGCATGCGCAACTTCACCGCGGCCGTCACCGGCGAGAAGCCCGAACGCGATCTCGTCGGCGACGGGTGGACGAAGATCCTCTGGGAGAACACCAACATCCAGGCCGAGTCGCCCGAGCAGCGGCGCGAGCTCGACGAGGCCGACTTCGCGGTGATGGCCGAGCTCCGCCAACGCGTCGAGGACACGGTCGAGGACCCCGACACGGCCGAGAAGCTCAAGCCCTGGTACGGCAAGCACTGCAAGCGGGTGTGCTTCCACGACGACTATCTCCCGGCGTTCAACGAGCCCAACGTCCACCTGGTCGACACCGACGGCCGTGGCGTCCGCGAGATCGGCCCGAAGGGTCCGATCGTCGACGGCGTCGAGTACGACCTCGACCTGCTCATCTTCGCCTCCGGCTTCGAGGTCACCACCGGGCTGGTCCGTCGGCTCGGCTTCGACCCGGTGGGCCGCAACGGCACCGCGCTCAGCGAACGGTGGAGCGACGGCGCCCACACGCTCCACGGCGTGCTCACCGCCGAGTTCCCGAACCTGCTCGTGATCAGCACGGTCCAGGCGGGGTTCGGCACCAACTTCGTGCACTTCCTGTCGGAATCGGCCCGCCATGTGGCCTGGCTGGTGGCCACCGCCGAGGCCGAAGGCATCGTCAGCATCGAAGCGACCCCGGAAGCCGAGGACGAGTGGCTCATGGTCCTCTACGGCGTCGCGATGGGTCTCGCCGAGTACTCGGCCACCTGCACGCCCGGCTACTACAACAGCGAGGGCAGCCGCACGACCGAAGGGGCCCGCAACCTCGTGTACCCGGGCAGCCTGATGCACTACGCCGGCTACCTCCAGCGCTGGCGCGAGGCCGGCGACATGGCCGGCACCACCGTGGTCCGCTCCTGAGCGGTCGGTTGGCCAGCACCCCGCCGGCGCGCTCGCCCGCCGACCGCGCTCAACCGAGGCGAGCCTCCACCGCCTCGGCTGCGGCGACCCCGGAGAGGAAGGCGCCCTCGATCTTGGGCCCGGCGAAGGCCTCTCCGGCCATCGCGACCACCGGGTCGTCGCCCCACACCACCGTCGGATCGGGATCCACCGCGACCGGGCCCGCGTAGCGCCACCGCTGGACCTGGGTCGAGACGATCGAGGCATCACCCCGGAGATCGGCGGAGCGAGACTCGGCGAAGGCGACCACCGCTGCGTCGTCGAGCGACCAGTGCTCGTGGCTGCGCTCGTTCGAGAGGTGCACCGTGAGGGCCGGGATCGCCGAGATGCCCTTCGCCTGATTGTCGGTGACGAAGGCCAGATCCGCGCCGTCGGCGAACTGGCAACCCCCGTGGTCGGCCATGCCGCCGGGCGGCCGATCGAGTGTCGCCAACACCGCGATCGTGGGCTTGTAGGCGATGGCGGCCAGCCGGATCGCGACGTCGGGGGCCGGAAGCAGGCCGGAGAACGACAGGATCGCCAGGCTCTGGGGCACCGGGGCGGTGAGGATCACGGCCCGGGTGTCGATGCCGCGCAGGTCGGTGACGGTGGTCGAGAGCTCGACCGCCACCTCGGCGTCGGCCGCCATCCACTTGCACAACGACGTCATGCCTTCGGTGCCTCGCCAGCGAGCATGACCGTCGGGAGGTGTGCCGAACCCATGGGTCCATTCCGTGACCGCCCCGGCCGCCTCGGCCCGCTCGACCACAGCAGCGAATTCGGCCGACCGCACGGTGAAGAACTGGGCGCCGTGATCGAAGCGGGCCTCGCCCACGCGGCGGCTGGCCATGCGTCCCCCGACCCCACGACCCTTCTCGAGAACCCGCACCGTTCGTCCCTGCTCGCGGAGCACGCGAGCCGCGGCGAGGCCGGCGATGCCCGCACCGATGACCACACAATCCACTGTCACGCCGCCACGCTAGGCGGGTTTCCGCACGGTTCGGGACAGAGGTCCCTGTACGCGGGGACGTACCCGTGCTCCCACTGGAGCATGGCCCGCGACCCTCGACCGACGGATGCGAACCTGATCGACCGACTCGGCAGTCGCGTGGCGGACAACGCCAGGGCGGCGGCCGACATCGACCACCGGGATCCGGAGTTCATCGAGTCCATCATGCCTCGGCTCGATGCGGCGTTGCGCTGGTTCGACCCGGAAGTCACCGGCTTCGAGAACCTTCCCGAAGCCGGGCCGATGCTGATCGTGGGCAATCACTCGGGTGGAGTGTTCATGCCCGACTACTGGGCCTTCCTGCGCGAATGGGTACGCCAACGCGGCGCCGACGCACCCCTGCACTCGCTCGGCTTCGACCTGATCTTCTCGATGCCGGGCACCAGCCAGTTCAGCCGGCGGATGGGCTGTGTGCCGGCCGGCCACGACAACGCGGAAAGGCTGCTCGCCCGGGGCGGGGCGGTGCTGGTGTACCCCGGCGGCGACGAGGACGACTATCGGCCGTGGACCGAGCGGCACCGCGTCGATCTCCGCCACCACGAGGGCTTCGTTCGGCTGGCGCTGCGGACCCAGGTCCCCGTGATCCCGCTCGTGTCGCACGGCAGCCACGACAGCCTGATCGTCGTCTCCCGCGGCGACGAGCTGGCCCACACCCTCGGCCTCGACCGCCTTCGGATCCACGTCCTGCCGATCGTCTTCGGGCCGTTCGGGCTCGCACCACTCCCGGCTGCCGGTCCCCCGTTCCCGGCCAAGGTGATCTCGCGGCTCCGCGAACCGTTCGATTGGCGCCACTACGGACCGGACGCCGCCGACGACCCCGAGATCGTGCGTCGTTGCTACGACGAGATGCAGGCGCGCATGCAGGAGACCCTCGACGAACTGGTCGCCCTGCTCCCCCACCCCGTCAGGGCCCGCCTGAGCAAGGCCTTCGGGTTCGACCGGCTGCGCGACGCCCTCCGGTGAGGCGCCGAGTCGTGCTCGCGGCGGTGGCCGACCCGGCTCGCGGCCGACCGGGGAGCCTTCTCAGCCGGTGATGTCGGTGACGGCCGTGACGCGCTCGGGGCGGAGCCGCACGAGCCATTCGTCGTCGCCGCCGTTGCGAAGCCCGAACTCTTCGGCTCGGTCGGGTCCCATGTAGCGGCCCCCGATACGCGTCGCGAACGCACGCCTGGATTCCGGTTCGTCGCTGAGTTCGACGACACCGTCGAGCTTGACCAATCCGTAGGGAGGATGTTCCTCGTCGACGACGAGCGACACCCGGGGATCGCGGGCGAACGCCTTCGCCTTGCCCGAGGCCTTGGCGGTGTTGAACACGATGTCGAAGCCGTCGGCCCGCTCGTCGACCACGAACCACACGGGGGTGACGGCGGGGCGACCCGACTTCGTCACCCAGGCGAGCTTGCCGGTACGGGTTCCCGAGGCCAGGAACCGGCGGGTCTCTTCATCGTCGAGCGGTCGAGCCATCGTCTCGATCGTAGGTCGTCGTGGTGTTGATCGGTCGCTCAGGACTCGACGGCCAGCCACGCGTCGGCGGCCGGAAGACTGTCGAACACCCGCACGATCGGCACGTCGCGCTCGCTCGCCGACATCAGTTCGCGGGTCCGGACGATCTCGCCCACCAGACGGGCGAGGCTCGGTCCGGGGGCCACGACGGCGGAGCGCTGGTCGGGCACCCGCCGGAACCGACGGCGGAGGGACGCGACCAGCCGGAACATCTCGTCGTCGGACAGGACGACCTCGTCGACCCCGCTGAGATCCAGGATCATGGCGCTGAACGGTCCGTCGAGTTCGAGCTCGACCGCCTGGGCGATCACGTCGGCGCACTCGTCGACCGTGATCCGGCCTCCCATCTCGACCCGTCGAACCGGGCCGTCGTGCCACACCTTCACGTGGCCACCCGCCCGGGCTCCGTCACCCTCCATGTTCCGATGGTAGGCGCACCGAAAGCGGCGCCGCCGCCCGCGTGACCGCTCTCACACCCGGGCGCATCTGGATATCGTCGCGCAACAACGACGAAGGAGTCCGACATGAGCCATCCGTTCCGCTTCGGGGTGCAGGTCAACACCACCACCCCCGGCACGAGCTGGGCCGACACCGCGCGGCGGGTCGAGTCGCTGGGGTTCTCCACCCTCGTCATGCCGGACCACTTCGAAGACCAGTTGGCGGTGGCGCCGGCCCTCGCGGTGGCGGCCGAGGCGACCACGACCCTGAGGGTGGGCGCACTCGTGTTCGGCAACGACTACCGCCATCCCGTGGTGTTGGCCAAGGACATGGCGACCCTCGACGTGCTGTCGGAGGGCCGCATGGAGTTCGGCATCGGGGCCGGATGGATGCGTACCGACTACGACGCGGCCGGGATGAGCTACGACCGTCCGGGGGTCCGCATCGAACGCATGCTCGAATCGATCGAGATCATCCGTGGTCTGTTCGGCGACGGTCCGGTCGACTTCCGCGGCGACCACTACGTGATCGACGGGCTCGACGGTCTGCCCAAGCCGGTCCAGTCTCCCCCTCCCCTGCTCATCGGCGGCGGCGGGAAACGCATGCTCACGATCGCGGCGGAGCTGGCCGACATCGTCGGCGTCACCGCGAACCTGAAGGCCGGCGAGATCGGTCCGGATGCCGTTGCCGACATCACCCCGGCGCGCTTCGACGAGAAGCTCGAGTGGGTCCGCGAGGCTGCCGGCGACCGGATGGCCGACATCGAGCTCAACTCCCTCGTGATGTCGACCCAGCTGGTCGACGACCAGGCTGCCGCGATCGAGGCAACCGCGTCGATGTTCGGCATGAGCCCCGAGGACGTCGCGGCCACCCCGGTACTCCTGGCGGGGACGCCGGACCAGATCGCGGAGCAGCTCGAAGAGCGTCGCGAACGGTGGGGGTTCAGCTACTTCATCGTGCAGGGGCTCGACACGGCGATCGCGCTCGAGCCGGTGGTGGACCGCCTGGCCGGCACCTGATCCCAGACGATTGTCCGGCGGTCGGCAGGTATGCCACGGTGAGTGGCCATGATGCGTCGACTGCTCATCGTCCTGCTCGCGCTGGCCGCGGCGTCGAGCGGGGTGGCCATCGGCTCCGCCGCCCCGTCCCCGGCCGCAGCCGAGGACTCCAGAGTGGTTCCGGGGGCGGGAGCCGAGCGCCCGCGGGCGGTCTACACCCCCGGAACCGAGGCTCTGCTCGCCGCTCGCGTCGAACGTGAGCCCTACCGCGGGATCTTCCTCGAAGCCCACGCCCGGCACGAGGCGAGGCGGCTCAGCCGCACCCCTGGCGATCCCGACCGCCAGGCGCAAAAGGACATGGCCCGCGCCGCCCGCTGGCTCGCCTTCACCTACGCGATCGACCGCACGGTCGTCGACGGCGATGTCGTTCCCTTCCCCGACGAGGCGACCCGCCGCGCCACCGGGGAGATCGTCGAGGAACTACTGCTCGGGCTCTACGACCGCAGCCGGTTCGCTGTGCCCCCACCGCTCGGAGGTTGGGATCGCGACATCGACACCGCCGGCGAGATCCTCCAGTGGGCCGGTGCGTTCGACACCCTTCTCGGGGCCGGCTACGACTTCGCGGGTGAGGACCGGACCATCGCCGATCGGCTGATCGAGCTCACCGCCGAGCTGTACCGCAACTACACCAGGCCCGAGACGGCGAACGGCTACGCCGACATCCACCAGAACAACCATCGCTCCAAGAGCGGCGCGGCGATGGCAACCGCCGCGGTCGTGCTGGCCGAGTACGCGCCGGACCCCGCAGCCGACCCCGACGCGAGTCGGGATCCGCTCGCCTGGTGGGACTACGGCACGACCCAGGTCGACGAGTCGCTCCGCTTCATCCTCGTGACCGGCGACGGTGCCTACGCCGAGGGTCCGCACTACGAGCGGTTCACCATCGAGTCGATGGCGCCGTTCTTCGGAATGTGGGAACGGCTCCTCGGTTCGGCGTCGTGGACCACGGCCGAAGGGCGCGTCATCCCGGCGATCCACCGGACCGCCCAGTTCGGGTTCACCCAGGACTGGATGCTGGCGCTGACGCTCCCCGACGGGACGCTCGCCCCGATCGACGACGCCAACACCCACGAGGCCCACTACTTCGGCGCGCTTCCGACGCTGCCGAACTCGGCGGCCTACGCCTGGCGGTGGGCCAACGCCGAACCGGCGTTCGCGCAGGAGGGCTCGACCGACCTCGCCGTGGACAGCATCGTCGCCTACGACGACAGCATCGTCGCGTCGCCACCGGAGGGGTCCCCGACGTCGTTCTGGTACGAGGGCGGAAACGCGGTCTTCCGCTCCGACTGGGGTCCCGACGCGACGGTGGTCATCGCCCAGGGCGAGGGCATCACCGCGTCGCTGTTCGGCCGGGACTCGGCCGGGGTCGGTCGGACGCCCCAGAGCCATGAGCACATGGAACCCGGTTCCTACCTGCTCCATGCCGAAGGGTCGACACTCGTCCTCGACCCGGGCTATTTCACCTTCCTGACCAGGGGCCGCGTGGCCGAAGCCCGCGACCACAACATGGTGCTCGTCGACGGCGCCGGGCCCGAGCCCATGCTGTCGAACTCCTTCGCCTGGGGCGACGACCCGACGGGCCCGCCGCCGCAGGACGGATTCGCCTCGATCCACTCGACGATCGACACCGAGCGCCTCGACACCGCGGTGGTGACCACCCGCTACGGCGCGGCGGTAGGGGGCACCGACATCGAACTCCACCGCCGGTTCCTCTTCGTCGACAACCGCTATCTCGTGGTGGTCGACGAGATCACGCCCGAGCACGATCGCCCGGTCGACCTCGATTGGCTCGTCCACGGCAACGGTGGAGGGACCAGCGGGGGCACCTACGCGCCCCTCCCCAACGGTGGCACATGGACCCATGGATCGGCCCGACTCACGCATGCGATCGTCACTTCTGCCGGCGCCCCGGCGATCACATCCCGGATCGAGGACCACGAATCTCCCGACAACCGCCGTCTCGAGCTCACCCACGAGGCACAGTACGCGTCGGTCACGGCCGCCGGCCCGGTCCGAGCCGTCCAGGTGTTGCTGCCCACGTCCTCGGACGATGCCGAACCGACCATCGCAACCACCTCCACGGCCGATGGGGCGACGACGCTCACCGTCGAGGATCCGGCTGCCGGACGCCGAGCGACGATCACCATGGCCGACGGGGTCCTGACCCTCGCCGACACCGCTGAAGACGGCGGCGACCCCGTGGCCTTCTCCACGGGGGACCATCTCGTGTTCGGCGACATGGAGCTCCGAGCTCCTGGCGCCGGCACGACGGGCATCGCCGCAGTAGAGGGCGGCTGGGAGTTCATCGCCCCCGAGCCCTCCCCTTCGCTCTTCGTACGGGGCGCAGGAGCCGGCCACCTCGACGGTGGGTGTCGCGCCGAGAGTGACGGCGACTGGGTCCGCATCGACCCTTCCGATTCGGCGAGGGTTGCGTGGCGACCGGATCCCGGCGACGCCCGGCCCGGCGCCGCAGTCGGTTCCGTTCCCGGCCGGGTCGCGGTCGGCACGAGAGTCGAGCTCGATGGCCGGCGTTCGTGCGACGCGGAAGGCGCGTCGCTGACCCCGTCTTGGGAACTCGTCTCGGCTCCCCGTGGTTCACAGTGGCAGCTCGAGGGCACGTCGAGCTGGACGCCGAGCCTGCAGGTCGATGCCACCGGCACCTTCCGGGTGCGCCTGACCGTGCACGATCCTGCCGGGAACGCCTCCGATCCGATCGAGATCGAGATCGCAGGAGGCGATCGCTGCGCCGACGAGCGCGACGACGACCTCGACGGCCTGTTCGACGCCGCCGACCCCGACTGTGACGGGCCCGAACCGGCCGCTCCGGCTGATCGGATCGGCTTCCTCACCGACACCGGCTACATCGGCTCGATCGAGGCCCCGCCCGATGCCGCAACGGTGCTGCGGGCCGCAAACGGCGCACCCCGCGCCGTGGCCATGACGGCGACCGACGGACCCCGGGTTATGACGGCGCTGGTGAGGGTGGACGATGAGAACTCGCACGGCGCGGGTGTCGTACTCATCGTCGACCCGGAATCCGAACAGTTCGTGCTGCGCCTGTGGACCGGGCAGGTGGTCGAGCCC
>JAUIML010000093.1 GCA_030432715.1 Acidimicrobiia bacterium
CGACGTTGGTCTGGGCCAGGAAGCGGTCGGGGTGGTCCCTGAGCGCTTTCTGCGACACCTCGCCCTCACATCCGATCAGGCCGATCTCGATGCCGTACTTGTCCATCTCGCCGAGGGTGAGGGCGATCGGGTCGTCGGAGCCGTAGAGCTCCTTGGGCACGCCCTTGAACATGTATTCGACCGGGAACTCGAACTCGGTCGACTCACTGTCCTTCAGCTGCTGGCGGATGAAGTCATACTGCGTGAAGTCGGCTGCGGGGAACGAGATCATGCAGTCGATCGCGCCGATGTCGTCTGGCATCGCCATGTCAGTCGTCCTCTCGGATCGCCTCGATGAGACGGTCGGTGTTGGCCCGGTCCTCGTAGACGAGACGCACCAGCCAGTAGCGGAAGTAGCGGGTCATGCTGGCCCGCACGAAGAGGCCGACGGAGCCCAGCGCGAGCACCACGGCGACGAGCGCGAGGATGATCATCTCGTTCTGGTCGCGGGCGTCGTCGAGGCTCGTCGAGTTGAAGTAGGCCGCGAGCCCGAGCGCCACGGCGATCACGAACAGGGCGATTGCTCCCCTGATCGCCATTCGCTCCGGGTTGGCCTTGCCGCCGCTCAACCGCAGGTCGTCGACCTGAGCCTGGAACTCCTGCAGTCGGGGGCTGGTTTCGTCGGTCATCAGTGTCCTCCAGAGTCGATGCCCAGATAGGCAGCGGTGAGTTCTTCGGCGATCTCGGACGGGGGGCCGGTACGGGTGATCCGCCCGTGCAGCATGATGGCCGCCCGGTCGGCCACGCCCAAAACGGTCTGGGCGAACTGCTCCACGATCAGGATCGAGAGCCCGCCTTCGGCCAGCTTGGCGACCTGGCTGTAGAGCTCCTCGACGATGATCGGCGCCAGCCCCATCGAGAGTTCGTCGAGCATGAGCAGTGCCGGGTCGGTCGCCATCGCCCGCGCCATCGCGAGCATCTGCTGCTCGCCGCCCGAGAGGGTGCCGGCCAGTTGCCTGCGGCGTTCACCGAGGCGGGGAAAGAGTTCGTAGGCCTTGTCGGCGACCTCGCCGTAGGACGTGCCGCTGAAGGTCATCATGCGGATGTTCTCGGCCACGGTGAGGTTCGGGAAGACCCCGCGACCTTCCGGTACGAGACACACGCCGGCCCGGGCGAGGGCGTCGGGCTTGGCGCCGTTGACCTCCCGGCCGGCGATCAGCAACTGGCCACCGGACGGCTGGATCTGCCCGCTCGCCACCGCGAGCGTGGTGCTCTTCCCGGCGCCGTTGGGTCCGAGCAGCGCGAGCACGCTGCCGGGCTCGAGCACGAGATCGACACCGTGGAGGACGTCGATGATGCCGTAGCCCGCTCGGATGTTGCGCATTTCGAGGAGGGGTGTGGTCACGACTCGACCCCGAGATAGGCGCCGCGCACGGCCTTGTCGTTCTGGATCTCCTCGGGTGTACCGACCGCGATGATCTGACCGAAGTCGAGCACGTGGATGTGGCTGCAGGTGTTCATGACGAAGCCCATGTCGTGCTCGACCAGCAGGACGGCGAGATCGTCCTCGACCACCAGCTGCTTGAGGAGGTCGCCGACGGAGGCGGTCTCCTCCTCTGTCAGGCCCGAGGACGCCTCGTCGAGCAGGAGCACCCGCGGCTTGGTTGCGAGCGCCCGAGCCAATTCGACGAGGCGAGCGGTGCCGGTGGGCAGGGTGCCGACGGTGATCTCGGCCACGTCGGTGAGTCCGACCCGGGCGAGGATCGAGTCGGTCAGTTGCCCGGGTTTGCGGGTGTGGCTGGTCATCTCGGCGGCCACGAGCACATTGTCTCTCGCACTGAGCGAGTTGAACGCCTCGAGCTTCTGGAAGGTCCGCGAGAGCCCGAGCTGGGCCCGGCGGTGGACGCCGTAGCCGCGGATGCTCCTGCCCGCGAGGCGGACGTCGCCGGCGTTGGGCACCTGGTGGCCGGTGATGACGTTGAAGAGCGTGGTCTTGCCGGCACCGTTCGGCCCGATGAGCCCGGTGATCTCCCCGGAGCGGGCGGTCACCGCGGCGCTGGTGAGCGCCTGGAGGCCGCCGAAGCGGACATCGATGTCCTCGGCGACGAGGGCGTCGTCAGTCATGGGTCGACTCCATCGGCCGGGCGACGCCGTGGCGGTACCCGGCGCCGGGTGTCACGTCGTCGACGATGCCGAGGGCGCTGTCGAGACCGACGACCGCCTCGCTCGTGAAGGGCTCGGTCAGGCCCAGCCCACCGATCTCGGCCTCGCGTTTGGTCGCCCTCTCCGCCGCCAGCTCGGCGCGGGCATCGTCGCGCCAGGGGAGCAGCGGAGCGAAGCCCTTGCCCATCTCGAAGATGGCGCCGCGCTGGTTCACCACCATGCCGATCGCCAGCATGCCGGGGCCAAACTTGGCGAGGAAGTCCTTGAGGAGCCACACGAGGAAGCCGACGTTCCCGGTCTGTTCGAGCCGTTCGGCCAAGCCCTCGAACACGAACTGGAACGACAGGAACAGGCCGGCGACCGGGAACGACATTCCGGCCGCCGCCATGAGCAGCACGATCGTGAGTCCGTTGAGGAGATCGAAGTCGCGGAAGTCGACCGTCGACTTGCTGGTGGCCCACAGGACGCCGGCCATGCCGGCCATCGCCGACGACGTCGCGTAGACGACGATCTTGGTCCAGATCACGTTGACGCCGACGGTGGCCGCCGCGGCCTGACTGTCCTGCATCGCCACCCACCGTCGTCCGTACCGACTGCGCCTCAGCACCACGAGGCAGAACATGCCGAGGGCGAACATCGTCATGAGCAGCATGAAGAAGCTGAAGCGGGAGTCGAAGTCGATGCGGAAGAGCCCCACGTCGAGATACGGGCTCGGGAAGGTGTGGACCCGCGGGAACACCTGCGGGTGGGGGAACAGCACGTTGGAGGTGATCAGCGCGAACGCGAGCGAGAGCAGGGCGAGGTAGAGGCCGCTGAGTCGCGCCGCGAACACCGCGAGCAAGGCACCGAGGGGGGCGCACAACAAGCCGATCACCGGCAGCCAGACGAGGTTGCCGGTACCGCCGGTGTCGGGGACGCCGAACCAGAGGCCGAGCCGGAGGAACAGGAACGCACCGAAGCCGGCGAAGGCGAGTGGGGCGAAGTTCACTTGGCCGGCCCAGCCGGTGAGCGGCACCAGCGACAGCGCGATCAGGGCGAGCACCATCGCCGAGATCCCCTTGTTGAGGCTGACCGAACTCCACTCGCCCGGATCCCAGACGAGGAAGTGGAGTGCGCCGCGGGCGATGGCCCAACCCATGAAGATGATGAAGACGGCGCCGACGGCGCCTTCCCAGACATGGGTGGTCCGCTCGATCGGCCGCAGATTGTTGCTGACACGACCCACCGAGAGGCGGGCTTGGGGCAGGGCGAGTACGACGAGGAACAGCACGATCGGTGCCACGGCGCGTCCGGCGAACGGGAAGTCGGCGCCCAGATCGATCCATTCGCGGTTGTAGCTCTCGAGCAGGCCGATGAGGAGGCCGCCGACGACGGTGAGGGGAAGACTGCGGATCTGGCCGAACGCCGCTGCGGAGATCGCCACGATCAGCATCAGGGAGTTGAGGTTCGTCGGGTTGAACTCGACTTCGGGGGCGACGAGGATGCCGGCGAGGGCGGCCAGCGACGAGCCCAGCGCCCACGCGAACGCCGACAGTGCGCCGGGTCGAGCACCGTTGAGGGCGGTGAGGTCTCGGTTGTCGACCACGGCGCGCATGGCCACGCCCATACGGGTCCGGAAGAGCAGGATGCGCAGGAACACGGCGATGATCGCGGCGATCACGAGGTTCGCGAAGCGATGCCAGGCGACCTTCTGTTCGCCGATGGAGAATCCCTGGCCCTCCCAGAAGAAGCTGACACCGCGGATCTTGTCGGCCTGCCAGATCTGGCCGGTCAGCGTCAGGAGGAACACCATCAGGCCGACGGTCACCATCAGCTGGACGACGAGTGGTGCGTCGCGCAGACGGCGCATGAGGATCACGTCGATGGCGACTCCGAGCGCCGGCGCCACCACCAGCACCACGAGGAGCAGGCCGAGCCATTGCGGGAGTTCGGGGCCGGTGCGGTTCTCGACGATCTCCCAGTAGACGAACGCGCTGAAGACGCCGATTCCGCCGTGGGCGAAGTTGAACGTGCCGGTCGTCGTGTAGACGACCACGAGTCCGGTGGCCGACAGCGAATAGAGCGCGCCGATGGTCAGACCGACGACGGTCGCGACGACGATCTTCTCGCTCGACACCTCGGTGTCCGCCCCGTACCTCCAGACCAGGATGGTCAGGGAGGCAAGGGCGGCACCGAGGGCGACGAGCAGCGAGGTCCGAATCTGGAACCGCTTCACGAAGGCGGGATCAGTCCAGCGTGAACGTGTCGGGGTCGGTCGTGACGGCAACCGTGTCGATCGTGCAATCGAGCGTGCCCCGCTCCTCCGGGTGGACCCGGACGTACTCGCCGTCCTGGACCTGGAGGACCACGAAACAACCGCCGATGGTGTTGGTCGTGGTGAAGTCGGTCGTCGACCACCAGCCGTTCGCATCGAAGGTCGTCACGGTCGCCAGCTCGTCGAGCACCGACTTGCGGGTGAGCCCGTTCGGGCCGTCACGCTCGACGATGGCTTCGACCGCCTGCTCGAAGAGGAGGCCGTCGACCCAGGCGCCCGCAGCCCACGCCGGCGGGAAGTCCGTGCCGATGTTGTCCATGAAGACCGCGAGTTCGTCGTTGGTGTCGGCCTCCTCGAAGGGAAGGAAGAAGCTCCAGATGTACACGCCCTCGGCATCGGCGCCACCTTCCTCGATGAAGGCCGGCGTGTAGCACGAGAGAGTGCAGAGCCAGGTGATCGACTCGGTGTCGAGGCCCTGGAGGGCGGCTTCACGCTTCATCTTGAGCATCGCCTGGTCGTTCGAACCGTTGTAGACGTAGTTCGATTCGTTGTCTCGAATGGTGTTCACGAACGGACCGAACTCGGCCTGCGTCGCCGAACCCGAAGCGCCGAAGACGCCGTCGAAGGTCACGCCGACCTCTTGCTGCGCCGCGGTCTGCGGCGCCATCGAGGCGATCGTCGACGGCAGGTCGGAGGGGACGAGGAAGATGCCGTGGAAGTCGACGCCGAGGCTCTCCTGCAGGTAGGAGACGGCACCGACCGACGCGTTGTAGTCGCGCTCACCGCCCTCGTAGGGACATTCCGCACCCGGGCGGCTGAGATGGAAGCTCACGGCCGAACACTGGTGGGGGACCTCGGTGGTGATGTAGGAGACGTCCGGCACGCCGGTGGGATCGCCCGCCTGGTCGGCGCAGGTGTTGAGATCCTCGACGTCGAGGCCGAAGAGCACGGTGGTGCCGACCAGTGCCAGCGCGGAGTCGCAGGCCTTGAGGAAGCCCTCGACGGTGGTCTGGCCGTTGAGCTTCGAGTCGTGGAACTCCACTTCGACCTGACGGCAGGCGAGGCCGCCCTCGGCGTTGACCTTCTCGGCCCACGCCATGACACCGTCGACCGAGCCCTGGAAGAGGCCCGGTGCGAGCGGCGAATCGACATCGGCCATGACGATGACCTTGATGGTGTCCTCGCTCACCCCGATCTCGGTGGCCTCGAGCGTGACGTCGGCGCAGGGGTCGGCGGTGGGTGCTTCGGTGGTGGTGGTCGTCCCGTCGCCGTCGCCGTCGCCGTCGCCGCCCGGGTCGGGTGCTTCGGTGGTGGTCGTCGTGGTGTTGCCCGCGTCGGTGTCGTCTCGATCACTTCCGCAGGCGCCGGCGAGAAGCCCCAGTGCGAGCACGGCGCTCAGCCAGCGGAGCGCGACCCGCCTCGACTTCCGTTCGGACATCGACCCTTTGGACTTCGACATTGCACCCTCCATAGACGTACGACGGCCGACCTCGGCCACCGGGGGACGATAATGCGGCGCCGGCCGTTTGTGCCAAACGCCACACGCCGACGCCGGCGCCGTCCCGGATCGACGTTCGTGGGGGGCCGCCGGTACGGTCGAGCCATGACTGAGTTGGGCCTGGGTGCCGAGTTCCCGACACCGGATCGCGACGAGTGGCGTGCCGCCGTCGACAAGGTGCTGCGGGGGAAGCCGTTCGACAAGGTGCTGGTGAGCACGACCCGGGACGGACTCGACATCCAACCCCTCTACACCGCCGACGAGGTCGGTGCCGGGGTGGCGCTCGTCGACGCCGACCCGGAGCGGCTCGAGCGCGGATGGGACGTGCGCCAGGTGCACGACGGCTCCGACCCGTCATCGTGCGCGGCCGCTGTGCTCGCCGAACTCGAGCGCGGGGTCACCTCCATCGAGCTGACGCCGCCGGCGGGAGGGTGGACGCTCGACGCGCTGCGTGCCGCGACCGAGGGCGTGCTCCTCGACCTCGCGCCGATCGTGTTGGCCCCCCATGCCGACCGCGACGCGGCCCGAGCCCTCCACGCCCTCGTCGCCGAACGCGGCGATGCCGAGACCACCGGGAGCTGGCTCGGCCTCGATCCCATCGGTGAGGTCTCCCGGGGCGGCGGGGCCGCGGTCGACGACTGCATGGCGGTCGCGGCCGAGCTGGCACCCGGCCTGCCGAAGGGTCGCACCGTCACCGTCGACAGCACCCGCTACGGCGACGCCGGCGCGACCGAGGCCCAGGAGCTCGCCTGGAGCCTCGCCACGGGTGTCGAGTATCTCCGAGCCCTCGAACGGGCGGGCCTCCCACCGGCGGCCGCCGCCGCCACCATCGGCTTCCGGATGACCGCCGGGGCCGACCAGTTCGTGACGATCGCCGCGCTCCGTGCCGCACGTCGTTTGTGGCAGCGGGTGCTCGATGCCTGCGGCGTGCCCGCCGACGGCTCCCACCAGGAGATCCAGGCGGTCACGAGCCGGGCGATGTACAGCCGCCGCGACCCCTGGGTCAACATGCTGCGGGCCACCACCGCATCACTCGCGGCCGGCGTCGGCGGTGCCGACGCGGTCACCGTCTTGCCGTTCGACGATGCGCTCGGTGCCCCCGACGGGTTCTCCCGGCGGGTCGCTCGCAACACCCAGCTGCTCCTCATCGAGGAGTCGCATCTCGCCCTCGTCGTCGACCCGGCCGCGGGGTCGTGGTATGTCGAATCGATGACCGATCGCCTGGCTCACTCGGCCTGGGAGATCTTCCAGGCCGTGGAAGCGGCCGGCGGGATCGAGGCCGCGCTGGCCGACGGATCGATCGTCGCCGAACTCGAGCAGGGCTGGGACGATCGATTGGCGGCCCTGGGCACCCGCCGCACGCCGATCACCGGAGTGTCCGAGTTCCCCGACCTCGGAGAGGCACCCGTTGAACGCCCGGCTCGGGCCGACCAGGCAGGCTTCCCCGTGCGGCGTCTCGCCGCACCCTTCGAGGCGCTGCGCGACGCGGCCGACCGGGCGCTGGCCGGCTCCGGGACCCGCCCGACCGTGCATCTCGCCGCCCTGGGCGAGCTGGCCACGCACACGGCCCGTTCCACATGGATCACCAACTTCCTCGCCGTCGGCGGAATCGCCGCCGAGGGTGGCGACATCGACGGGTCGGCCTCACCGATCGAGGCCGAGGCCCGCTTCGTGGCCAGCGGCGCCACCGTCGCGGTCATCTGCTCGTCCGACGGCGTCTACGCCGAGCGGGCCGCCGCCACGGCGACGGCCCTGAAGGAGGCCGGCGCGGTTCGCGTCGTGCTCGCCGGCGCCCCCGGTGAGCTGCGCGACGAGCTGCGCGCCGCGGGGGTCGACGAGTTCTGGCACGTCGGCGTCGATGTCCTCGATGCGCTCACCCGGCTCCACGCCGACCTGGGCATCTGAGTCAGGCGTCCAACGCGTCGAGCAGATACGGGAAGATCGCCTCGGCGACGAGCCGAGCGCCTGCCTCGTTGGTGTGGACGAAGTCCCAGAACAGCGACGAATCGACTCCGTCGAGCGCATCGCTGAGATCGATCACCGGCCCGCGGAGCGTGGCCCGCACCTGTTCGGTCATCGGCAACCAGACGTCGGTGTCGTAGCCGGGGAGATCGACCAGTTCGGTTTCGGCCGGGGTCAGCGGGTCCTTCGTGTAGAGGAAGGGTTGCCAGAAGAACCGCACCGCGAAGTCGTAGGCGTCGGCGAGCGCCAGCACGTGATCGACGCCGCGCCGGTGGATGGCTCCGGCGGCGTTGCCGGCGGCGACCGGATCGATGGTCTCGATCGGGGCGGCGTCGACGTCGGCGATCTGGATCTCCGGCTCGCCGTCGAACGCATCGCCTACGCGATCGACGGCGAGCGCGACGGCGCTGTGGTCGGCCCACCAGGTCCGGACCGTCGATGCCACCGAGGGCGTCGATTCCGGTGTCGTCGCCGGCGCGTTGAAGAAGAGGTGGGTGGGTTCCTCGTGGACCCCGAACTGGGTCTGCAGCGTCAGGTCGTTGAATCCGTCGTAGAAGACCACGAGATCGGGGGGATCGGCCCCCGAGGTGAGTTCGGCTTCGAGGAGCTGGACCTGCTGCCACTGGGCGTAGGCGGGGTGGCCGTAGTTCGTCGCGTCGATCGCGATGCCGTCGGTGGCGGCCAGTTCCACGAGTACCGAGGGAATCGTTGCGCCGTCGGACTGGCCCGACCCGTAGAGCGTCGAACCGCCGAACAACCAAACCTCCGCTGCGTCGCCGGCCACCGTCGTCTCGGCGGTGGTCCGCCGGCCGTCGACGACATTGACGAGTTCGGACTGGTGGGTGACGCCGGGACCGAAACGCCACCCGATGAACGGGTCCGGCTGGCCGATGCCGGCTCGGACCAGCTCGTCCATGAGTTCGGCCGCTCCGGGTTGGGAGGCCAGTGCTTCCTGGGCGACGGGATCGAACCCGAAGATCGGACCGTCGAACGCCACCGGATCGTCTCGGTCGAGTCGGACGATGAGCGATCCGAGGGCGACATCGGCCAGGAGGAGCAGCGTCACCCCGCCGGCGGCCGCGCGGATCCAGCGAGGCGACCCGACCGGGGCGCGACCCGGCCCCACTCGGCGCCGGTACGCCTCGTCGGCGTACTGGCGGTTCGGGAGCGGGCGGTCGGAGCCGGCGCGGGCGAGCCATCGGCTCTCGACGGGGCCGCCGGCGAGGGGATCCATGGGGTCGCTGCGGGTCAGCCGGGCCACCGCCGCGACCGGGGCGAACACGACGAGCTGGACGAGCCCCAGCAGGGCCACCGTCAACACCGTGCCGACCTTGTGGCCGATCCAGGCGGCGGCGCGGTCGAACCACTGGCGGGCTCGGCGCGAGACCGTGGTCACCGTCGTCACCAGCACCGCGACCACGAGCACGACCACCGCGAGCGCTCGAGCGCCGAGCAGCCACAGCAGCGCCACGATCGCCAGCGGCGCGACGACCGGCAGCGTCCGTCGGCGCGGGGGCGGCGCCGGACGCGGTTCGGGCAGGACCGACCAGCGAGGCGGCGAGAGTTCTCCCATCAGAACGCGCTGCCCATCAGAACACCGTGCTCATCAGAACACCCTGCCCATCAGAACACCGTGTACAGCGTGTAGGGGGCGGCGGCCTGGCCGACGACGATGAACACGGTGATGATCGCGAGCAGGGCCATCAGGGGCAGGATCCACCAGGCCCGGTTGACCACGGCGAAGCCGCACACGTCGCGCACCAGGCGGAGGAGGTGGCGGGTGCGCAGCATCAATCCAGCACGAACTCGTCGCGCCAGTCGTCGGTGTGGTCCCACGCCGGCTGGTCGTCCTTCACGAGGATGTGATCCTCGAGCACGAGCATGTCCATCTCCGTGCGCATGAAGCAGCGGTAGGCGTCGTCGGGAGTCCCCACGATCGGCTCGCCCCGCACGTTGAACGAGGTGTTGATCACTACCCCGCAGCCGGAGCGGGCCTCGAACGCCTCGATGATCTCCCGGAACCGCGGGCTCGTCGCCGCGCTCACCGTCTGCACACGGGCCGAGCCGTCGACGTGGGTGACGGCCGGGATCTCGGAACGACGTTCGTTGACCCACTCGCGAAGATCGGTCGACTCCCGATGGCGACGCAGGGCCGCGGTGTCGACCCGCTCGTGGGCAACCGGCGCGACGAGGAGCATGTAGGGCGACTCGGTCGCGAGTTCGAACCAGTCGTCGGCCTGTTCGGCCAACACCGCCGGAGCGAACGGCCGGAACGACTCGCGGTACTTGATCTTGAGGTTCATCGTCGACTGCATCTCGGGCGACCGGGGATCGCCGATGATCGAACGGTGACCGAGGGCCCGGGGCCCGAACTCCATCGGCCCCTGGAACAGGCCGACCACCTTGCCGTCGTCGACCGCCGCGGCGATGCGGTCGGCGCGGGCCGCACCGGTCAGCGTCTCGTGGGGGATCGCCTCGGCATCGAGCCAGGCCCCGATCTCGTCGGAGGGGAACTCGGGTCCCAGGTAGGCGCCGTGCATCGCGTCGCGCCCGCGGGGATCGACGGCCCTCGGCCTGTCCATCATCCGATGCCAGCCGAGACAGGCGGCACCGAGTGCACCGCCGGCGTCGCCGGCCGCGGGCTGGAGCCACAGGCGATCGAACACGCCTTCGCGCAACAGGACTCCGTTGGCCACACAGTTCAGCGCGACACCCCCGGCGAGGCAGGCGTCGGTCTCACCCGTGACGGCGCGGGCATGACGGGCCATCGCCAGCACCACCTGTTCGGTCACGGCCTGGATCGACGCCGCGAGGTCCATCTCCCGCTGGGTCAGGTCGGACTCCGGGGCGCGCGGCGGGCCGCCGAAGAGGGCGGCGAACCGGTCGTTGGTCATCGTGAGACCGGCGAGATAGTCGAAGTAGCGGAGGTCCAGGGTGAAGGATCCGTCGGGGTGGATGTCGATCAGGTGGTCTCGGATCGTGTCGGCGAAGCGCGGCTCGCCGTAGGGGGCGAGGCCCATGAGCTTGTACTCGCCGCTGTTCACGCGGAAGCCGCAGAAGTAGGTGAACGCCGAGTAGAGCATCCCGAGCGAGTGCGGGTAGTCGATCTGTTCGCGGATCTCGAGCGTGTTGCCCCGGCCGTGGGCGATGGAGCTGGTCGCCCATTCGCCGACACCGTCGAACGTCAGCACCGCGGCCGACTCGAAGGGCGACGGGAAGAAGGCGCTGGCGGCGTGGCTCTCGTGATGTTCGACGAACCAGGTGGCACCGGGGGCGTCGTAGCCGAGGGCCCGGATGCCCCTGTCGATCTCGTAGGGGATCCAGAGCTTCTCCCGCAGCCAGAGGGGGATCGCCTGCCGGAACGACGCGAAGCCCTTCGGCCCGACCTTCATGTAGGTGCGGATCAGGCGGACGAAGGTGGTCAGGGGCTTCTCGTAGAACACCACGGCGTCGATCTCGTCCCGGCCGACGCCGGCATGGTGCAGGCACCAGTCGATCGCGTGGCTGGGGAACGCCGCGTCGTGCTTGATCCGGGTGAACCGTTCCTCCTGCGCGGCCGCGACGATCTTGCCGTCGGCCAGCAGGGCGGCGGCGCTGTCGTGGTAGAACGCGCTGATTCCCAGGACGTAGATCGGACGCGACATCGAGCGAGACCGTAGTCCGTGCGGCCGGCGACTCTCGCCTGCCGAGCGATGGCCGGTACGGTGGTGCCATGAGCGTGATCCCCGATTTCACGACGATCGACCTCGGTGAACCCGTCCCCGCGGCCGGCCGGGTCGACGTGGTCAACGAAACACCGGAGGGGATCGACATCCCCGCGGTCACCACCGCCGACGACATCGCCGATCTGGACTTCCTCGAGACGCTGCCGGGTCTTCCCCCGTATCTGCGGGGCCCCTACCCGACGATGTACGTCAACCAGCCGTGGACGATCCGCCAGTACGCGGGCTTCTCCACCGCCGAAGAGTCCAACGCCTTCTACCGCCGCAACCTCGCTGCGGGTCAGAAGGGCCTGTCGGTCGCCTTCGACCTCGCGACCCATCGCGGCTACGACTCCGACAACCCACGGGTGTCGGGCGATGTCGGCATGGCCGGCGTGGCGATCGACTCGATTCTCGACATGCGTCAGCTCTTCGACGGGATCCCGCTCGACCAGATGAGCGTGTCGATGACCATGAACGGCGCCGTGCTGCCGGTGCTCGCCCTCTACGTCGTGGCGGCCGAGGAGCAGGGCGTGAAGCCCGAGCAGCTGGCCGGGACCATCCAGAACGACATCCTCAAGGAGTTCATGGTCCGCAACACCTACATCTACCCGCCCGCGCCGAGCATGCGGATCATCTCCGACATCTTCGCCTTCACCAGCGAGGAGATGCCCAAGTTCAACTCGATCTCGATCTCCGGCTACCACATGCAGGAAGCGGGTGCGACCGCCGACCTCGAGCTCGCGTACACCCTGGCCGACGGCGTCGAATACGTGCGGGCCGGTATCGAGGCCGGGCTCGACGTCGACGCCTTCGCCCCGCGGCTCAGCTTCTTCTGGGCGATCGGCATGAACTTCTTCATGGAGGTCGCCAAGCTCCGGGCCGCCCGTCTGCTGTGGGCCAAACTGATGAAGCAGTTCGAACCGCAGAACCCGAAGTCGCTGTCGCTGCGGACCCACAGCCAGACCAGTGGCTGGTCGCTCACCGCGCAGGACGTCTACAACAACGTCGTCCGCACCTGCGTCGAGGCGATGGCGGCGACGCAGGGCCACACCCAGTCGCTGCACACCAACGCCCTCGACGAGGCGCTGGCGCTGCCCACCGACTTCTCGGCCCGCATCGCCCGCAACACCCAGCTCTTCCTCCAGCAGGAGAGCGGCACGACCCGTACCGTCGACCCGTGGGGCGGCAGCCACCACGTCGAGCGCCTCACCAACGAGCTGGCCAAGAAGGCGTGGGACCACATCGCCGAGGTCGAGGAGATGGGCGGTATGGCCGCGGCCATCGAGGCCGGCATCCCCAAGCTGCGGATCGAGGAAGCGGCGGCGCGCACACAGGCTCGGATCGACTCGGGGCGCCAAGCCGTCATCGGTGTCAACAAGTACCGCCTCGACGAGAACGAGGACATCGAGGTCCTCAAGATCGACAACGCCGAGGTGCGGGCCGCCCAGATCGCCAAGCTCGAACAGCTACGGGCCGAACGCGACGGCACGGCGGTCGAGACCGCCCTCGCGGCGCTGACCGCAGCCGCCGACACGGGCACCGGCAATCTCCTGGCCCTCGCGATCGACGCCGCCCGGGAGAAGGCGACCGTGGGCGAGATCAGCGACGCGCTCGAGAAGGTCTACGGTCGTCACGTCGCAACGATCCGAACCATCGAAGGGGTGTACCGCAGCGAAGTGGGTGCCGACGCCGATTCCGTGACCGCGGTCCGGTCCAAGGTCGACGACTTCTCGTCGCGCCACGGCCGCCGCCCCCGCATCCTCATCGCGAAGATGGGGCAGGACGGCCACGACCGGGGCCAGAAGGTGATCGCCACGGCCTTCGCCGACCTGGGCTTCGACGTCGACATCGGCCCGCTCTTCCAGACCCCCGGCGAGGTGGCCCGCCAGGCGGTCGAGGCCGACGTCCACGTGGTCGGCGCCTCGTCGCTCGCGGCCGGGCACCTCACCCTCGTGCCCGAACTCCGCGACGAGCTCGCCGCGCTGGGCCGCAGCGACATCAAGATCACGGTCGGCGGTGTCATTCCCCCCGACGACGTGGCGACCCTGATCGACATGGGGGCCGTGGCCGTCTATCCGCCA
>JAUIML010000303.1 GCA_030432715.1 Acidimicrobiia bacterium
GCCGAACAGGCGATCTGCACGACGTCGGCCGTCTTCGAGATGCCCGACGACATCGCGCTCCCCGGTGCGGCGGCGCTCTACTTCCCGTTCCACCTCGCCTGGCTCGGGCTGTTCGACCGGGCCGAGATCGAGGCGGGCGAGCGGGTGCTGATCCACGCCGCCGCCGGCGGGTCGGGTTCGGCCGCCGTGCAGCTGGCGGCCCACGCGGGGGCCCGCGTCTTCGCGACCGCCGGCACCGACGAGAAGGTGCAGCGGTGCATCGACCTCGGCGCCGATGTGGCCATCAACTACAACGACGTCGACTTCGCCGAGATCGTGCTCGCCGAGACCGACAACCGCGGCGTCGACGTGGTGTTCGACAACGTCGGCGAAGCGGTCATGGAGAGGTCCATGGCCTGCACCGCCTACAACGGTCGCTACCTGATGATGGGGTTCGCCTCCAACAAGGCCGTGGCCGACGAGCCCTTCGTGGTGCCTCGGCGGGTGGCGCTCGGCAACTTCAAGCTCTGCGGCGTGCTGCTGAACTACGCGGACGACGACCTCGTCGGGGTGATGAAGACCGCGCTGGGATGGAACGTGTCGCCATCGGCGCTCGGTCGGCGGATCAACGCCGAGATCGTCGACCTGGTCCGTTCCGGCGCGGTGACGCCCGTGATCGGCTCGACCGTCGGGTTCGAGGAACTTCCGGGTCTCATCGACGACATGGCCAACCGGCGCACCACCGGCCGGGCGATCGTGATGGTCGACTGACGGCGGACCGCCTCCCTCGGGTCAGCCCACCAGCGCGACGAGCGACGCCCGCTCCTCTGCGGTCATCGCCCACGCTGCCGCCCCGGCGTTGGCCGCCACCTGCTCGGGCTTCGTGGCGCCCGAGATGACCGTGGCGACCTGGGGGTTGCTCGTCAGCCAGGCGATCGCGGCGTCGAGCACCGTGTGTCCCTTGTCAGCCGCCCACTCGGTGATGGTCGCCACCGTGGTGAGGCGCTCGTCGGTCACGAAGAAGCCGGCCCGATCGCCCCAGGCAGCGAGGCGGGTGCCCTCGGGCAGTTCCTCGCCGAGCGTGTACTTGCCGGTGAGCACTCCGGATTCGAGCGGGAAGTAGGGCACGAAGCCCATGCCGTGCCGGGCGCAGGCCTCGAGCACCCCGTTCGTCTCCGGGTCTCTGGTGAGCAGGCTGTAGTGGTTCTGCACGGTGGCGAATGCGACGCCGACGTCGGCCCCGGCGGCGGCCGCCTCGTCGAGTTGCTCGGCGCTGAAGTTCGAACACCCGATCTCTCGCACCTTGCCCTCGGCGACGAGTTCGGCCAGGGCGGCCAGGGTCTCGGCGACGGGGGTTGCGGGGTCGGGATTGTGGAACTGGTAGTGGTCGATGTAGTCGGTGCCGAGCCGTTGCAGGCTTCCCTCCACCGCCGTACGGACCGCCTCGCGGGTGCCGTTGGCCGGGCCGTCCTCGGCCGGCAGCATTCCCCACTTGGTGGCGATGTGGACCGTGTCGCGCCGCCCGGCCAGCGCAAGTCCGAGGAACTCCTCGGACTTCCCGCCGCCGTACCCCTCGGCTGTGTCGAAGTAGTCGATCCCGGCCTCGATCGCGGCGTCGACGACCACCTTCGTCTGCTGGGCGTCGATGCGCATGCCGAAGTTGTTGCAGCCGAGTCCCACGACCGAGACCTCGAGCCCGCCGATCATCCGTGTGTCCATGGTCGACCCTAAGCCGCTCCGGCGGCGGGTGGCCAATGGGTCCTGCACCGCGGGCGGGAGCGGGCCTCGAGTTGGTGAGTGAGTGCTCACTCACTATGGTGTCCCGATGCCCGGTTCCACCTCCGCTCCAACCCGCCGGGCCGCAGCCATGCCGCCCGAGGAGCGCCGCGCCGCGATCGTCGAGGCGGTGCGACCGCTGCTGATCGAGTACGGCGAGCGCGTGACCACCCGTCAGATCGCCGAAGCGGCCGGCATCGCCGAGGGCACGATCTTCCGGGTGTTCGCCGACAAGGATGAGCTGCTCGGCGCCGTTCTCGACGCCGCCCTCGACCCCGGTCCGCTCGAGGCGGCAATCGCCGCCATCGACCCGGACGCACCGTTCGAGCAGCGGATCGTGGAAGCCACCGCCGCGGTACAGCAACGCATGACCGACGTGTGGCAGCTCGTGTCGAATCTGCCGGCCCGCTTCCATCCGCGGCTGCCCGGTCCGTTCGGCAGGGCCGACGTGCTCACGTCGCTGTTCGTCGGCGACGCGCACCGGCTCTCGGTGGAGCCGGCGGCCGCGGCCCGGATGCTCCGGGCCCTCACGCTCTCCATGAGCCACCCGATGATGGCCGACGACAGGACCTCGGCCGAGGAGATCGCCCACGTCCTCCTGCACGGGATCGAGACGGCGTGACCCTACGCGCCCTGCTCGTCCGCAACCTGGGCCCGTACCGGAAGGTCCTCGCCCTCGTCGTCGTGCTCCAGACGGTGCAGACCTTCGCCAGCCTCACGCTGCCCAGCCTCAACTCCGACCTCATCAACAACGGTGTGCTGA
>JAUIML010000094.1 GCA_030432715.1 Acidimicrobiia bacterium
GGTGGTGGCCTGGTTGGCCGTCGCGTTGAGGCTCGTGCCGAGCGCGCTGCGGGGCTTGTGGATGCCCGGCGTGTCGACGAAGACCAGCTGGACGTCGTCGTTGGTCAGCACGCCGCGGACCTGGGTGCGGGTGGTCTGCGGCTTGTCGGAGACGATCGACACCTTGTGGCCGAGTATGCGGTTGAGCAGGGTCGACTTCCCGGCGTTGGGCCGGCCCACGAGGGTCACGAACCCCGACCGGAACTCACTCATGGTCGTCGCCACTCTCGTCGTCGGGGACCGGGGTGAGCCGAACGCGGGTGATCCGGCGTCCCTCCATTCTCTCGACCTGGAGACTCACACCGCCCTCCTCGATCGATTCCCCCACACTCGGCACGTGGCCCAACCGGTTGAAGATCAGACCGCCGACCGTGTCCCAGTCGCCCTCCTCGATCTCGGAGTCGACGAGGGCGTTGAGCTGATCGACCGGCATGCGCCCGTGCACGAGCGCTTCGCCTCCCGCGAGCGGCTCGACCAGCGGCTCCTCGACGTCGTACTCGTCGACGATCTCGCCGACCAACTCCTCGACCACGTCTTCGAGGGTCACCAGACCTGCGGTGCCGCCGTACTCGTCGACGACGATCGCCTGATGGTGTTCGCCCACCTGCATGTCGCGCAGGAGGATGTCGGCGTGCTTGGTCTCGGGCACGAAGCGGGGCCGGCGCATGAGCGAGCGGACCGGCAGGTTGCCGCCCCCTGACCGCTCGGCCCGGGTCAGATCCTTGATGAGACAGACCCCGATGATGTCGTCGATACCATCGCCGCACACCGGCAGGCGACTCAGGCCCCGCTCGATGGCGAGGTCGAGCACTTCGGAGACCGTCGACGCGGCGTCGGCGGTGACCATGTCGGTGCGCGGCACCATGACCTCGCGGGCGATCGTGTCGCCGAGCGCGAACACGGACTCGATCAGGTCGCGTTCCTCCGCCTCGATCGATTCGCCGGCCGCCGCCGCTCCGGTGAGCGCGATCAACTCGTCTTCGGTGACGACCGGGGGGCGGGCCGGCCCGGGGAGCAAGATGTTGGCCACGCCGTTGAGCGCTCGGCTCGCCCATCGGAGCGGTGCGATGAAGAGCACGGCGCGCACGATCGGCGCCGCACGCCGAGCCGCGGTGTCGGGGTGTTGGAGAGCCCAGGTGCGCGGCATCGCCTCGGCCAGCACATAGAGCGCAACGACCTCGAGAGCGACCGCCGGCGCGACCCACGCGGTGCCGGCCCGGTCGAAGACGAGCACCGTCACGATGGTGGCCGCGGCGAGGTGGAACACGATCCGCAGCAACAGCAGCGGGGCCAGGCTTGCTTCACGGTCGGTCAGCAGGTCGGCGAGCGCATCGGCCCCCGGGAGTCCGTCGGCGGCGAGCGCCCCGGCCCGGGGGTGACTGATCCGGGTGAGCGCCGTCTCGGCGGCGGCGATGAGGGAGGCAACCGCAACCAACAGGACGATGATGACCGAACCGAGGACCAATCCGCCGGTCATGAACGCCGCGACCCCCGATGATGGGTGTCGAGCAGCTCGAGCTCGGCCGCCTGCATCCGCTCGGTCTCGTCGGGTTCGGCGTGATCGTGACCGAGGACGTGGAGGACGCCGTGGACGATGAGGAGGGCCAGTTCGTCGTCGAGCGAACCGTCGTGTCCCCGGTCGCCCGCGTGGTCGGCCGCCTGCCGGTCGGCGTAGACCGGACAGACCACCACGTCGCCGATCAGGTTCTCGCCGAAGGGATCGTCGGCCGCGCCGTCGAGGGGAAACGACAGAACGTCGGTCGGGCGGTCCTCGTCCATGTGCTCGCGGTTCAGGTCGGTCATCACCGTCTCGTCGACGAACAACAGATTGAGCTCACCGGCGGTGACGCCGCTGCTGACCAGGCTGTCGCCGGCGAGCCGGGCCCACCGGTCGAGATCGATCGCGATCTCGGACTGTTCGTCGACGGCAACGACGACCGGACGGCCGCGGCCCGCCGCGTCAGCCATCGACGCCCGCCTTCTCGTAGGCGTCGACGATGTCTTGCACGATGCGATGCCGCACGACGTCGCGGGCGCTCAGCCGCACGAAGCTGATGCCGTCGATCCCGCCGAGGATGGGCTCGAGGCCGAGCAGGCCACTCCGCCCGGTCTGCACGTCGACCTGGGTGACGTCGCCGGTGACCACGGCCTTCGACCCGAATCCGATGCGGGTGAGGAACATCTTCATCTGTTCGGGCGTGGTGTTCTGTGCTTCGTCGAGGATGATGAACGACGAGTTGAGGGTGCGGCCCCGCATGAAGGCGAGGGGCGCGACCTCGACCACACCCCGCTCCATCAGGCGCTCGACCCCGTCGGCGCCGACCATGTCGTGGAGGGCGTCGTAGAGCGGCCGGAGGTAGGGGTCGACCTTGGCCATCAGGTCGCCGGGGAGGAAGCCG
Source organism: Acidimicrobiia bacterium (assembly GCA_030432715.1). Taxonomy (GTDB): domain Bacteria; phylum Actinomycetota; class Acidimicrobiia; order Acidimicrobiales; family Aldehydirespiratoraceae; genus JAJRXC01. The sequence continues at coordinate 2,439 of JAUIML010000094.1, forward strand.
AGTCGCTCCCCCGCCTCGACCGCCGGTCGGGTGAGGATGATGCGCTCGACCGCGCCCGCCTGCAGTGCGGCGCACGCCATGGCCACCGCGAGCCAGGACTTGCCCGTGCCCGCCGGGCCGATGCCGAAGGTGACGACGTTGCCGTCGATGGCTTCGACGTACGCCTTCTGACCGCTCGACTTCGGACGGATGATCTTGCCCTTGTCGGCCTTCAGGATCTCGTGGGTGAGCACCGAAGACGGCCGCTCGTCCTGGCGGACCATGTCGATGGTGCGGTCGAGCGAACGATCGTCGAGTCGCTGCCCGTTCTCGGCGAGCACGACGAGTTCCTCGAAGAGCGTCTGCACCACGGAGGCATCCGGCCCGGAAAGGTGCACTTCGTTGCCGCGTACCGTCACCTCGGTGTCGGGGAAGGCGGCCTCGACGCGCCGGAGATGCCGGTCGTGCTCGCCCAGCAGGGCGCCCATCAGGTGGTTACCGGGGATACGGATCGTGATCGGAGGTTCGCTCATCGTTCAGCGTGAATGGTACCGGTACCCTCGACCTTCGTGGACGGCGATTCCCCACACGAGCGCGCGGGCCTGACCGACGACGACCCTTTGGCCGGCCTGGCGCAGTGGCTGGCCGATGCCCGGGTCGACCGCGAGGTCGAGGCCCGCACCCGTCGTCGATGGCTCGAACAGCAGGCCCGCGAGGGTTCGAGCATGGCCGGCCTCCTTCTCGATCTCGCCGAACGAGCGGCTCCGGTGACCATCCGGACCCGGGCGGGGGCGGTGGTGACCGGCGTGGTCGTGGCGCTCGGGGCCGACTTCGCGGTACTGCGGTCCGCCCATCGCCGCGACACCCTCGTGCCCGCCTCGGCGATCGCGACGGTGCGCGGTGAGCCGGGCGACCCGGCCCCGTTCGGCGACCGAGCCGTGACGATGCTCGTGTCGATCACCGACGCCCTCGTCGAGTTGGCGGCCGAGCGGCCGCTGGTGATGGCATCGGTGCAGGGCGAGGAGGTGCGGGGTGAGCTGTCGAGCAGCGGCCGCGACGTCGTCACGGTGACGCTCGCCTCCGCGACTCGCGATCGTGTCCACATCGCCGCCGACGCGCTCGACCACCTGGCCCTCTTGAACCGTTAGCGCCCGCGTGCCCGGCGCTGCCGCTCGAGGAATCGATACACGTCGAGCAGGTCGATGCCCGGGAACGGGCTGAACTCTCGCTCGGAGGGCGGCAGGGCCGACAGCACGTGGCTTCGCTCGGCGGCCGAGGGCCAGGCGATGTCGCGCCATTCCTCGACCAGTTGGGGATCGGGCTCGATCTCCCGATCGCGGGCGAACTCGCGGCGCAGGGTGTCGGAGCCGCGGAATGCCGAGGCGTACTGCGAGGTCGTGCCGAGTGAGATCGCGTGGGGCGAGCGGTCGGTCTCGGTCTCGATGTAGGTCGTGCAGAAGTACTCGTCGTCGTCGCAGACGGTGAACTGGCTGTGGAGCAGGAAGCTGCCGTGCGCGTTCCACGCCTGACGACTGCCCCACTGCCGCGGCACCCGCTGGCCCTCGAGTCCGCCGTCGGACGCCGCCGGAAACACGATCCCGTCGTTCTCGTAGGCCTTGTTGATCACACCTTCGCTGTCGGTACGCAGGAAGTGGCACGGGATCTCGAGGTGCCGCGTCGCGAGGTTGGTGAACCGGTGCGCCGCCATCTCGTAGGAGATGTAGAACACCTCCTTGAGGTCCTCGACGGAGATGTCCTTCTGGCGTTGGGCGTCGCGGAGGAAGTCGACGGCGGGGGCCTCCGGGGCGAGGACGGCGGCGGCGAAGTAGTTCGACTCGATGCGTTGGCGGAGGTACTCGCCGAAGTCGGTGGTGTCGACGTGCTGGAGCACGAAATGTCCGAGCGTCTGCAACACGACAGAGCGGGCCTGGCGAATGCGCAGCCCACCGCGGTCGGGGATGAAGATGATGCGATCGCGGGTGTCGGTGATGCTTCGGGCGGTGCGGGGCATGGCACTCACCCGCTCGATGGTGAATCCGTGGATCGCCGCGATCTCGGTGAGCACCCGCTCGCTGATGGGGCCGGTGCCGCCGTATCCGGCCCGGGCGAGGGTGGCGTTGGCGACCTCCTCGATCTCGACGAAATAGTTGTCGCGCGCCCGCATCTCGGCGCGCAGGGCGATGTTCGCCGCCCGGGCGTGATCGGCGAAACGTCGGTGGTCGGGGGCGGCCGGTTCGCCGTCGTCGCGCTCGGCGACGACCTGCCAGAGGGCGAGGATGTGCTCGAGGACGTCGTCGGTCAGCTTCGCCGACGGCTTCAGGTACGGCAGCCCGAGCGAGGCGTAGCGGGGGTCCTCCTGGGCTCGGGCGATCCCGATCTCGAGCTCCGCCCGCCGATCGGGCGGCGTGGGATCGAGCAGGTCGGCCGTGGTCGTGCCGAGGGCGTCGGCCAGTTCGTTGAGCAGGCTGAGCTTCGGCTCGACCTTGCCGTTCTCCAGCTGACTCAGGTAGGGGGCCGGCCGTCCGACCAGCGCGCTCACGTCGTTGAGGGTGGCAGCACGGCGGCGGCGGGCATCGCGGATGCGCGCCCCGAGCACCAGGGGGTCGAACTCGTCGGCCATTCGTCGAACATTGACAGATCTTTCGATCTTTGTGAAATCGAGTGCCGAAATTTGTTTGGTACCTGTCTTGTTTTCTGGACGAAGAAGCCGCAAACTTGTCTCTACGTGGGAATCAACCACGGCGAAACCGGCCAGGAACACGGCCAGGACACGGCCAGGAACAGGGAAGGAGCGATGCGATGCCAGCCAGCCCGGCTCTCCCGAGCAGCACGGCCGCCGCTCATCCGCTCGCGCCCTCCGTCCTCACGCCCGACGCCCTCGCCTTCCTCGGCACGCTGCACGAGGCGTTCGAGCCGACCCGGCGAGGCCTTCTCGCCGCTCGCACCGAACGTCAGCGGTGCATCGACCGGGGCCACCGCCCCGGTTTCCGGCCCGACACCGCCCACATCCGCTCCGGTGGGTGGACGGTGGCCAGCGCGCCGGCCGACCTCGTGAACCGGCGCACCGAGATCACCGGACCGGTCACCCGCGAGTTCATGATCGAGGCGCTCGAGAGCGGCGCCGACGTGTTCATGGCCGACTTCGAGGACGCCACTGCACCCACGATCGACAACCTCATCGAGGGCCAGGCCAACGTCGCCGCGGCCTACCGGGGGGAGCTCACGCCCCCGCCGTTCACCACCACGCTCATGGTCCGCACCCGGGCCTGGCATCTCGAGGAACGCCACCTCACGGTCGACGGCGAACCGATGGCGGCCGCCCTGGTCGACTTCGGCTTGTGCGTGTTCCACAACGCCGCCCCCGCGGCCGCCCGCGGGACCGGTCCCTACTTCTACCTCCCGAAGGTCGAAGGACAGGCCGACGCCGAGCTGTGGAACGACGTGTTCGACTTCGCCGAGCAGCGGCTCGCCCTCGGCCCGGGCACGATCCGCGTCACCGTCCTCATCGAGACGATCCTGGCCGCGTTCGAGATGGACGAGATCCTCTACGCGCTGCGCGACCACATCACCGGGTTGCACACGGGCAACTGGGACTACCTGTTCAGCGTCGCCAAGACGTTCCGTGAGGATCCCGCCTTCGTGCTTCCCGACCGCGACCGCATCTCGGTCACCACACCGTTCATGCGGGCCTTCACCGAACTCCTCGTGGCCACCTGCCATCGGCGCGGCGCCCACGCCATCGGCGGCATGTCGGGGGTCATTCCCGACGGCGACGATCACGAACGGATCGCCGGCGCGCTTCGCAAGGTCCTCGTCGACAAGCGACGCGAAGCCGGCGACGGGTTCGACGGCACCCGCATCGCCCATCCGGGCCTCGTGCCGGTCGCCCGCGCCGAGTTCGACAAGGTGCTCGGCGATCGTCCCAACCAGATCACCCGCCAACGCGACGACGTCTACGTGACCGCCGAAGACCTCCTCACGCTGCCGGGGTCCGATGGTGCGGTCACCCTCAACGGGGTGCGCACCAACATCCGGATCGTGATCCGCTATCTCGGCGAGTGGTTGTGCGGCGTCGCCGACGTCGCCATCGACGATCATCTCGAGGACACGGCGATGGCCGAGGTGTGCCGGGCCCAGCTGTGGCAATGGCGTCACCATGCCGTCGAGGTGGCCGATGGACGCGTGCTCGATGGAGAGCTCCTCGATTCGCTCATCGACGAGGAGTTCGACGCGCTCCCCGCCATCCTCGGTCCCGACAAGTGGGCGGCCGGTCGCTACGCCGACGCGAAGGAACTCCTCCGCACGCTGACCCTCGGCGACGACTACCCCGAATTTCTCACCATTCCGGCGTACGAGTTCCTCTGAACTCGACGCCAGGACCCGATCCATCTCATCCCGAGATCACGAATAACCAGGAGACAGCAATGAACCCGAGCTTCGACGAACAGGTTGCAGCGCTCAAGAAGGACTGGGCGGAGAACCCCCGCTGGAAGGGCGTCACCCGCGACTACACGGCAGAGGACGTCGTCCGTCTCCGTGGTTCCGTCACCCCCGAGTACACCCTCGCCCGCCAGGGTGCCGAGAAGCTCTGGGACCAGGTCAACACCATGGACTACGTCCATGCCCTCGGCACCATGACGGGTGGCCAGGCCATCCAGTACGCCAAGGCCGGACTCCCCGCCATCTACCTGTCCGGCTGGCAGGTCGCCGGCGATGCCAACCTCGCCGGTCAGGTCTACCCCGACCAGTCGCTGTACCCCGCCAACTCGGTGCCGTCGGTCGTGGCCCGCATCAACAATGCGTTGCGCCGCGCCGATCAGATCGAGTGGAGCGAGACCGACGGCAAGCCCGAGGTCGACTACATGCTCCCGATCGTGGCCGACGCCGAAGCCGGCTTCGGTGGTCCGCTCAACGCCTACGAGCTCATGAAGTCGATGATCGAGTCCGGCGCCGCGGGCGTCCACTGGGAGGATCAGCTCAGCTCGGCCAAGAAGTGCGGCCACATGGGCGGCAAGGTGCTCATCCCGACCCAGCAGCACGTGACCACGCTGAATGCCGCCCGCCTGGCGGCCGACGTCGCCGGCGTGCCCACGATCGTCCTGGCCCGCACCGACGCCCTCGCCGCGAACCTCATCACCACCGACGTCGACGAGCGTGACCAGGAGTTCCTGACCGGCGAGCGTTCGGCCGAGGGCTTCTACTACACCAAGCCCGGGATGGCGACGCCGATCAAGCGGGCCCTCGCCTACGCGCCCTACGCCGATCTCATCTGGTGCGAGACCGGTACCCCCGACCTCGACCAGGCCCGCGAGTTCGCGGAGGCCGTGAAGGCCGAGTACCCCGACCAGATGCTGAGCTACAACTGCTCGCCGTCGTTCAACTGGAAGGCGCACCTCGACGACAGCACCATCGCCAAGTTCCAAAAGGAGCTCGGCGCGATGGGCTACGCGTTCCAGTTCATCACCCTCGCCGGCTGGCACGCCCTCAACTACGCGGCGTTCGAGATCGGCAAGGGCTACACCGAGTCGGACATGACGGCCTACGTCGACCTGCAGGAGCGCGAGTTCGCTCGCGAGGCCGAGGGCTACACCGCGGTCAAGCACCAGCGCGAGGTAGGCGCCGGCTACTTCGACCAGATCGCGACGGTCGTGTCGGGCGGCAACGCCTCGACGCTGGCGCTGGAGGGTTCGACCGAAGAGGAGCAGTTCCACTAGGAACCGACTCCGCCGCGATGTGACACGAGGCGGGTCGGCCACCCCTGGGGTGGCGGGCTCGCCTCGTTCGCGTGCTGCGCCGGGGGCTCAGGCTCAGCCCGGAGGCGGCGGAGGCGGCGCGGGAAGCGACGACGCCGATTCCTCGGTCCCACCCTGCAGCGCCGGGTTGTGGCGGAACAGGCCGTGCATGTCGAACGACCCGTCCTCGGTGAGCAACGCCTCGTTGCGGGCCCGCTCAGCCGCTTCCGCCTCGGCCGCGAGGAGTGCCTTGGCCTGGGCGAGCTCGTCGGCACTCAACGTGAGTTGCCTCGAGGCCGGTTCGCCGTAGCGGTTCGGCATCTCGAAGCTGGGGGCCAGCAGCAGATAGAGCATCGCGGCGATGTTGGCCACGGGGACGAAGAGCAACACCACGAACCAGCCCGAGTGGTTGCGATCGTGGGCGCGGCGGGTTGCGGCGGCGCAGCTCAGCCACAGGAGCGGCAGGTAGCCGAGGAATCGATTGCCGATGGCGTCAGCGATGCCCTCGGCGTCGTCGGGAGTGGTCACCGCCACGAGGAAGTACATCGCGGCGGTGATGCCCAGGTTCCAATACAGGAAGTGGAGGCGACCGAGCCGGCCGGCGCCGAAGACGACCTTGTTCATACCGTCTCCATCGGCGTTCGTGGTGGGGCCTTGAGTGTGTGGTCGGCCCGCCGACAGGATGGGAATGCGCTCGCCCTCGCTCCTCCGCGTCATCGCTGCGTCGTTGCTGGTGGGCGTGCTGGTGATCACCGGCAGCCTCGTCGCCCACGACGGTGACATCACCGGGCTGATCAAGTTCGGTTCCGCGCCCGACGCGATGGCGATCACCGATCATGTGGAGGCCGAGATGGGGCGGGCGATCGCCACGGTCGAGGCGGAGGGGCACGACGGCAAGTACTTCTTCCTCCAGGCGCTCGACCCGCTCTTCCTGACACCCGATGACCACGCAGCCCTGCTCGACCGGCCCGTCTACCGGGGCCAGCGGATGCTCTTCCCGCTGATCTCCGGAGCCGGTGGCCTCGTACCGGCGACTGCACTGCCGTGGACCATGGCGCTCACCAACCTCGCCGCGATCGCGCTCGGCACCGCCGCCACCGCGCAGCTCGCCCGCCGCCGCGGCGCGAGCGAATGGTGGGGTCTTGCGTTCGCGCTGAACGTGGGCGTGATCTTCGAGTTCGACATCACCGGCGCCGGCATCCTCGCCTTCGCCGCCGCCCTCTGGGGCACCGTGGCTCTGGAGGCGCGCGACGACCGCCGCGCCGCCGCGTGGTTCACGGTCGCCGTGCTGGCCCGGGAGGTGATGTTCCTCTATCTCGCTGGTGCCCTCCTCCTGCGCCTCGTGCGCACCCGCCGGGTTCCCTGGCTGATCGGGATTCCGCCCACCGTCGCGGCGCTGAGCTGGGCCGTGTATCTCCGCCTGCGCCTCACGGAGGGTTCGGGCGTCGACGAGGTGCAGGAGTTCGGGCTGCCCTTCGGGGGAATGGCCGGTGCGTTCGAGAACTGGATCGACAACCCGGTCGATCTCGCCGTGATCGCCGCTCTGGTCGCGATCATCCCGCTCCTCGTCGTGCGGGCCCTACGCGAACCGACCTATCTGAGCTGGGGCTCGCTCGGCTTCGTCGTACTCGCGATCTTCTTCAGTCGTCAGGTCTGGTGGCGGTTCTTCGACATCTCCCGGGCCATCGCCCCGGTGATCACCGCCTACCTGGTCGCGACCTTCGCCACCGGCGAGGCCGCGTCGCCCTCGCCGCTCAGCGAACCGAGCGGTAGGTCGGACGACGCTGTCGCGACGGTGTGAACACGATCTGGAACAGTTGGGTCGAACGCGATCGGAAGGCCGCCGCAGAACCCTGCAGGTAGTAGTTCCACGTCCGGCGGAACCGCTGGTCGTAGTGGGGGATCTCGTCCCACCGCCCGGCCAGGTTCGCATGCCACTGCATCAGGGTCCGGTCGTAGTCGGGGCCGAAGTTGTGCACGTCCTCGATGGACCAGTGTCCCCCCGAGGCCCGGCTGATCTGGCAGAGAGAGGGCAAAACGCCACCGGGGAAGATGTACCGATCGAACCAGGGGTCGCCGCTGGTCTTCCAGTCGTTGGACCCGATGGTGTGGTGCAGCATCATCCCGTCGGGGTCGAGGAGCGCACGACACACGGCGAAGAACGTCCGGAGGTTCTTCGGCCCGACGTGCTCCATCATTCCGATCGACGTGATGCGGTCGAAGCGACCGAGGCCCGCAGCCTCGACGTCGCGATAGTCGAGCTCCTCGATGCGAACGGGCAGGGAGGCGGTCCGTTCGCGTGCGACCGCGACCTGCTCGGACGCGGGCGAGACACCGGTGACGTGGACGTCGTAGCGCTCGGCCGCGAACTGGGCGAACCCTCCCCATCCGCAACCGATGTCGAGGAGCCGCATGCCACGCTCGAGCCCCAGCTTGCGGCAGATCAGATCGAGCTTCGCCTCCTGGGCCGAGTCGAGGTCGTTGGCCTCGTTCCAGTAGCCGCACGTGTAGATCATGCGCTTGTCGAGCATTCGCTCGTAGAGGTCGTTGCCGATGTTGTAGTGCGCGCGGGCGTTGCGTCGGGCTCGGGCCTTCGTCTGCTGGTTCCTCACGCGGGCAAGGGCGGCCCGGCCGACCAGCCCGATGCTCGGGCGCACCATGGAACGCAGGTCGGCCGTCTGGGCGACCGTCAGGAACTCGTCGAGCTGGTTCGCGTCCCACCATCCGTCCTGGTAGCTCTCGCCGAGGCCGAGTTCGCGGTCGCTCAGAACCCGTTCCCAGAACCGATCGTCGTGGATCGTGATGTCGTGCGGCGCGTCACCCCCGAGGGTCACTCCTGCGGCGTCGAGTATCCGCCGCCCGATCTCAGGCACGGCCATGTCGAAAAGTGTTGCACTCGCCGCCCACGAGCGCACGCGGTTCGTGTCAAGCTGACGGGCATTCCCATGAAGACACAGATCCGCGATTCGCTTCCCCATACCCTCCCACCTGGGGATTCACACCCAGACCACCCGGGTACGGGGCGGCCGCAGCATGCGGGTCACGACGCGTTGGCCCCGTCGACGGCCCTTCGATGAGCGCATTCGACCTGGTCAGGCAGTACAGCGACCTGGGCGTGCATCGCAGCGGTTCGGACACGCAGGCCGCGACCGCGGTATGGCTCGCCGACGAGCTCCGCGCCCGCGGCGGCGCCGTCTCGCTCGAGCCCGTGGCCTTCGAACGCTATTCGGCCGACTGGTCGGTCACCATCGACGGCGCCGAAGTCGAGGCCCTACCGCTGTTCTACGAGGCCACCGGCCGTGCCTCGTCGACCGACCCCGTCCGCTGGCCCGCCTTCTCGCCCGGCGGCGACGGTCCCCTGGGGGTCACCGGGGCGCTCGAGGGTGCCGATGTCCGGCCCGGCGATCTCGCCGTGGCCGCCACCCGGAACCTGCTCGGCCTGCTGGGCGTGCCGAATCGCGCACCCGGGCGCGGATCGGGGATCCACGTGCTCCAGGTCGCCGGGCACCACGGCGCGGCGCTGGCCGACGGAGCTCCCGTCACCGCGACCATCGACGCGAGGATCGAGCCGGCGTCGTGCCCGAACGTGGTCGCCCGATTCGGCGATGTCGAACGGGCCGACCGACTCACGGTGCTCACGACCCCGATCTCCGGCTGGTTCCGCTGCGCCGGCGAACGCGGCACCGGAATCGCCGTCGCGCTCGAGATGGCGTCGCAGCTCGCCGAGGCCGGCCCGCTGCTCTTCCTAGGGGCCACCGGACACGAACTCGGGGCGTTCGGCGCGTCGGCCCTCCACCGAACGTGGGGCGCGCACGCCCACACCCTGCTCCACGTCGGCGCCAACGTCGGTTGCGACTGGGAAGCCGACGACCAAGTCGCGGCGCCCGACCACGCCCACATGGCCGCCCGGCTCGCGGCCGACCCTGCGTCGACCGCAGGAGTGGCCCGAGCGTTCGCCTCGATCGGCGTCCCGCTCGACACCCCGGCCCGCGACCGCGCCCAATGGTTCGGTGAGGCGGCCGACTGGCTCGACGCGCCCCGGCTGCTGTCGTACCTCGGTCAGAATCCCTGGTTCCACGCCCCCGACGATCTCCCCGACGTCTCGTGCACCGCCGAGCGCACCGATGCCGTGACCGGCGCGCTCACCGAGGCGGCCCTGCACCTGATCTCCGGCTAGCGTTCGGGGCCATGGCCGTCACCGAGCAGACCACCGACACCCTCCTCGACGAGCTCCGCAGTTGGCTCGAGGAGAACTGGGACCCAGACCTCACCCTCAGCGAATGGTGGGAACGCCTGGGTCTGTCGGGCTGGTGCTCCCCCACCCTGCCGACCAATGCCTACGGCAAGGGCTTGTCCCGCAGCGACGCCAACAAGGTCAGCAAGACGATCGCCGAGTTCGGCGCGGTCGGCGCGCCGGGCGGACTCGGGCTCCTCCTCGCCGCGCCCACCATCGCGACGCACGGCACGCAGGAACAGATCGACCTCTACGTCCGCGAGATCGTCACCGGTCAGAAGGCCTGGTGCCAGCTCTTCTCCGAACCGGGGGCGGGATCCGACCTCGCCGGTCTCACCAGCAGGGCCGAGCTCGACGGCGACGAGTGGATCGTCAACGGCCAGAAGGTGTGGACCTCGCTCGGCCAGACCGCCGACATGGGCATGCTGATCGCCCGGACGAACCCCGAGGTCCCCAAGCACCAGGGCATCACCTGGATGGCGTGCGACATGCACCAGGAGGGTGTGGAGATCCGCCCGCTCGTCGAGATGACCGGCCATGCCATGTTCAACGAGGTGTTCCTCACCGACGCCCGCGTGCCCACGAGTGCCGTCATCGGCGACGTCAACAACGGCTGGGCCGCGACCAACACCACGCTGGCCTACGAACGGGCCGGCCTCGGCTCGGGCGGCGGCGGTGGCGGCAGCGGGCTCACCCCCGGCACGGTCGCCCGGATGCTCGACAAGCGCGCGGGCGACTACGCGCCCGACCCGACCAAGGCCAAGACCGCCGGCCGGGGGCCGCGTCAGCGGGCCGGCTCGTCGATGATGGAGGACCTCGCCAAGTCTCTGGGCAAGAACACCGACCCGGTGATCCGCCAGGACCTCGTGCGCCTCCACATCATGACCCGGCTCGGCCAGATGAACACCGACCGCGTCAAGGCCGCCAAGATGGCGGGCAAGGACATCCCGGGCATGGGCAACATCGCGAAACTGGCGATGAGCGACATGATGCGGCTCACCCGTGATCTGGGTCTTCGGCTCGTCGGCCCGGCCGGCACGCTCCACGGCTACACCGCCGAACAGACGGCCGCCAACAACGACGCGACCGGCAACCCGTTGCTGCCTCTCATCACCGGTCAAGCGCTCTACGCCCAGGCCCCGCCGATCTACGGCGGCACCGACCAGATCCAGAAGAACATCATCGGCGAGCGGGTGCTCGGCCTGCCCAAGGAGCCCGGC
>JAUIML010000095.1 GCA_030432715.1 Acidimicrobiia bacterium
CGGGTCCAGGCGTGGCACTCCTTGAGGTTGATCTCGTGGTAGCCGCCGTCCTTGGTCCAGATCTGGAAGACGCCCTTGATGTTCATCTTGGCGATGTCTTCCTTCGCGAGGCCGTACTTCACCTCGAACAGTTCGTCGAAGAGGGCGTCGTCGAAGGTCTTCGAACACAGCAGGCCGATGTTGAGCTTGATCGGCTTCGAGACCTTGCCGATCTTGCGATGCCACATCACCGGGGCGACCGAGGTCTGACAGCTCATCCCGACGAGGGCGAGACGGTCGAGACCCTTCTCCTTGGCTTCGTCGAAGCCCATCGTGTTGGCGGAGTAGGTGTATCGGCTGCCGGCGCCCCGCAGCACCTCCTCGCGATTGGTGGCGACCATCGGGAACGCCTTCCATCCCGGTTCGCCGTTGGGCAGGTTCTCCACGCCCGAGGTGAGCGCACCGTTGACGATGTCGTTCTCCAGGCACCAGATGAGGATGGCCGACACCAGACCGCCGTCCTGGCCGACGGCGTAGACGAAGTCGTCGCTCGCCCGGGTGAGGAGGATGTCGGAGTAGACGCCGGCCATCTCGTCGGGCTCGCGTTCACGGCCGAAGAGGTGCAGGTCGGCTTCGGGTTCCCAGGCCCGGAAGCGCGGACAGGCACGGGTGCACGAGGTGCAGCCCTTCTGACCGTGGATGCAGTCGTCGAGCCCGAGCTCCTCCTCGAGGTGGAAGGGCGTGTAGGCACCGGGCTCGTGCTCGTATCCGATCACGTCGTGCGGACACGAGATCACACAGCCGGCACAGCCGGTGCACAGTCCGCTGGTGATCACCTCGTCGAAGAGTTCTTTCCACTGGTATGTCCAGCGTTCCTTCTTCGGTGGTGACGAGCTTGCCGGGGGGTCGGTGACGGCCATTCGATGAACCTAGTCGCGGTGGTCACAAACGAGGGAGCTGTCACGTCAAGGAGGAAAGGAGAGAGGAACCGTTCCATGGACATCACCGAATCGGCCGGCCCCGAGGGGTCCGAAGCGAGCGTCGACGTCGCCGTCGTGGGCGCCGGCATGGCCGGGTTGAGCGCCGCCGTCGAGGCGGCTGGTGCCGGCGCTCGGGTCGTGCTGCTGGACGCTCGGGCATCGCTCGGCGGGCGGGCCCGTACGCACCACCGTGACGGCTACGCGCTCAACGAAGGGCCGCACGCCCTCTATGTCGACGGCGCAGCGGCCGCGTTCTTGCGCGAACTCGGCTGCGAGCCGCGCGGCGGAGTGCCCGATGCCGGCGCGGGCATCGGTGTCGACGGCCCCGTCGAGGGAGCGTTCCCGGTGTCGGCCCGGTCGCTCCTGCGGACCCCGCTGTTGCGAGGAGATCGGCTGTCGATGGCCCGGCTCTTCATGCGTCTGCCGAAGATGCGGCCCGCCGATTTCGCGGATCGCTCGGTCGATGCAGTTGTGGCCGACCTGCTCGGCGATGGGCGAGCGGCCCGCTTGGCGCACGCGCTCTTCCGACTGTCGACCTACGGCAACGACCCGGCGGTGACGAGCGCCGATGCCGGCATCGCCCAGCTGCAGATGACGTTGCGCAACGGCGTTCGCTATGTCGACGGCGGATGGCAGCGGATGGTCGACGACCTGGCGACCGTCGCTCGTGACCGCGGTGTGGAGATCCGCACCGGCGAAAAGGTGACCGGGGTCGAGCAGGACCGGGATGGTCGGGGAGCCGGCGGCCATGTGGTGCGCACGTCGACCGGCGGCGTCCGGGCCCGCCGGGTCGTGGTGACCGGCTCCGCGACCCTCGTCGCCGAGGTCCTGGGTGCACGCGCGCCGGTGGTGCACTCGTGGGCGGCCGACGCCCGGCCGTCGGAGGTGGCGTCGCTCGACGTGGGGTTTGCCGGCGGGTGGCACGGGCGGCGACCCTTCGCCCTCGGCATCGATGCGCCCACCTACCTCTCGCTCCACGCGCCGGTGGCAGACTTGGCGCCCATGGGCCACTCTCTGGTGCACGTGATGCGGTATCTCCCGAACGGCGAGACCCACGATCGGGTCCACGACCGCGAGGCGTGCGAAGCCCTGCTCGACCGGGTGCACCCGGGCTGGCGGGACGACGCCGACCATGTGTCGTTCAGTCCTCGGCTCGTCGCCGCGACCGACCAACCCCGCGCCGATCGGGGCGGGCTCGGTGGTCGGCCCGGGGTGGCGGTTCCCGGCGTCGACGGCGTGTTCGTGGCGGGGGACTGGGTGGGCGACGTCGGTGTCCTCGTCGATGCTTCCGTCGCGAGCGGACGAGCCGCCGGACTGGCCGCGGCGTCATGAGCGGAACGGATGGGGGCGCCGAGTTCGAGGAGCATCGGCACCATCTCTTCGGTGTCGCCTACCGGATGCTCGGCCGGGTGGCCGAGGCCGAGGACATCGTGCAGGAAGCGTGGTTGCGATGGGACGCCGCCGACCGGGCGGCCATCGAGCGACCGCGGGCCTGGCTCACCACGGTGGTGAGCCGCCTCGCGATCGACCGCTTGCGTTCGGCGCAGGAACGGCGGGAGACCTATGTGGGGCCCTGGTTGCCGGAGCCGATCCTCACCACCACCACCACCACGACCACCGACCCGGCCGCCCACGCGGAGCTGGCCGACTCGCTGTCGATCGCCTTCCTGACGATGCTCGAGCGTCTCGATCCGGTCGAGCGGGCGGCGTTCCTGCTCCGTGAGGTGTTCGGGCACGACTACGACGAGGTGGCCGCGACGATCGATCGTTCGGCGGTGAACTGCCGCCAGATCGTGCATCGCGCCCGCGCGCGTCTGGGCCCTGATCGTCCGGTCCGGTTCAATCCGGGCCCCGAGGAGGAACGTCGACTCCTCGATTCCTTCCTGATGGCGGCGGTGACGGGTGATCTCGACGGACTCCATGCCGTGCTGGCCGAAGATGTCGTTGCCTGGAGCGACGGTGGGGCGGCCCAGCATGCCGCGCGGCGCCCGATCGTCGGACGCCGGCGGGTCGCGCTCTTCGCCAAGGGCGTCGCGTCGAAACGAGAGCAGATGCACACCGAGCTCCGCATGGAGCACTGCCGGATCAACGGCTCGCCCGGCTTCATCGCTTACGGCGACGGCGAGGTGTTCATGACCATGGCCTTCGACATCGGCCCCGACGGAATCCGGGCGGTGCACTCGGTGCTGAACCGCGAGAAGCTGGCTCACCTGTTGTGACCTGATGGCGCGCCGGGCGACGCACCCGTGGGCGGTCCTGGTCGAGCGGGTGCCCGTCAGCCGCCGAAGGACGCGCCCTGGAGGTCCACGCCGACGTCGATCGGCGCGTCCCAGGCCGGCATCGTGTGGTCGACCGGGTCGTAGCGGGTCAACCACTGCGTCATCCAGGTCGGGTCGGCCTGCTGCGACGGATGGTGGCCGGGCAGCGCGGTGATGGCCATCGTCGGCATCACCTCGAAGGCGAAACCGATGCCCCACTTCCAGAGCCGGAACCACGCGACCGGGCTGAGGACACGCCGCCAGGCCGTCAGCTGGACCACGGTGCCGAGGAAGATGAACCACACGAGCATGGTGAAACAGGTCGCCATGGCCGCCACGTAGCGAACGCGGCTGCCACCACTGGCCGCCCAGACGTCGTGGGCGACGGTCTTGTGTTCGACCTCCTCGGCGAGGTGCCAGAGGATCATCGTCGCCGGTGTCTCGTCGGCGCCGCGGAAGAGCTCGTGGCGGTGGGCATCCATCCATCGGGCGGCCGCGAAGGCCGTGGCCTCGAAGCCGGCCGCGTACGCGATGGCGAACCGGCGTCCGGCCCGACGGTGCAGGAAGCGGTACGACGCCGCCAGCCAGCGCTCGACGCGGCCGAGGGCCGGATGCTGGCCCGTGAGGATCTGGTTGAACCGTCGGTGCTGGCGGGCGTGTTCGCCCTCCTGGGCGAGATACTCGCCTACCCGTTCGGCGAGTTCGGGGTCGTCGATGTCCCGAGCCGCATCGCGCACCGCCTGCATCACGTACGGCTCGCCGCTCGGCATTCCCAGGCTGAGCGCGTTGACCGCGGCCGCGAACTCGGGCTTCAGCGGCTGCCACGCGGCGCGGGTGTCGTCGGGCCAGTCGAGTCGGATCCGACGATGGGGAAGCGGCGCCATGTGATCCCATCGGCTGCCGATCCGCGTTCTGTAGGCCGTTTGGACCATACGATCTCGTCATGGTGGATTTCGGCAAGAAGATCACGAAGAGTTGTGGCGACGATCTCGAGGCGGGTGAGACCGTCCTGGCCGGCACGTTCGTGCAGCCTCCCGGAGCGATTCGCCGCCAGGTCACCTTCGGGGCGATCGGTGGCGTCGTCGGTGCAGTCGTGGGCGACAAGATGGCCCAGAAGCGGGCCAACGAGAACCCGGTGGCCGACGAGGGCATCGTCGTCGACATCCCGCCCGGCAAGGCGGTGCTCGGTATCACCGATCGCCGCTTCCTCGTGTTCGGGCACAGCACGATGAGTGGGAAGCCGAAGGGGCTGAATGCGGCAGTCCCGCTCGATCAGGTCGCGGCCATCACCCACGAGAGCGGCAAACTCACCGGCAAGCTGCTGGTGACCTTCGCCGACGGCACCTCGATCGACTTCGACGTGGTGAAGACGGCCAAGCCGGGTCCCTTCGTCGAGGCGTTCCACGCGGCAACGGGCCGTTAGCGCCCTCGGCAGGACTCGAACCTGCGCTCACGCCTCCGGAGGGCGATGCTCTATCCGCTGAGCTACGAGGGCTTGTCCCGAGTGGGGACAGAACAGCACACTACCGACGATCCGCCGATCGCGTCGTCCGGTTCCCCGAAGATCTACTCGGTCTCGCCCGCCCCGCCGTCCGGTACGTCCTCACCGCTCACCCATGCCTCGCAGAACGCCACGTCGGAGCGGACACCGCTCCCCATGCGGGCGAGGGCATCGTCGGGCTCGTCGGGGAACGGGAAGGCGGGCATGAACTGCGCCGCGGAGATCCGGGCTTCGAGACACTCCCATTCGAGCGTGCTGAGGGCGAAGGTGTCGAGGTGCCCGTCGTTCGACGCGCCGAGGATGACTGCCCCACCGGCGTCGCACCCGGCGACGATCCCGATGATGCGGTCGTCGACATCGGGCGCCGTGGGCTCCTCGTCGGCCACGACCCGTGCGCGGAAGCGGTCGACGTAGGCGTCGCGCCACGCATCGACATAGGCGTTGGTCACACACTCGGCCTCGACCGAGTGGGTGCCGGGGATGGCGAGGGCACCGGGAATGTCCTCGTCCAGATGCTCACGCAGGCTGGGACCGCATTCGATGAGGGCGTCGGCCAGAGCGGTGGCGAGGTCACGGTCGACACCCGATCCGGTCTGGGCGGTGAGGTCGACGCCTTCGAGGTCGGCGAGTGCGAAATCGCCGGCGGCGAGGGTCGTGTCGATCATGCAGCCCGAGGCGGTCCGGCCGAGGCCGTCTTCGAGCGCCCCCTCGATGAGCACCGTCCGCAGGATCGCCTGCTCGGCATCCCAGTCGGGGTCGGCCTCGCCCACGGCGCGGTCGGCCGCCGGCGGCTCGCTGTCGGCACTGCCGCAGGCGGTTGCCACGAGCGAGAGCAGGGAGAAGAGCACCAGGGAGAGAGTCAGTCCGCGAGAACGCATGGTGAACCCATCGGCCGGAGAATGCTCACTCTGAGGAGTCCGACCAGCCGGTAGGATCGGCGCTTTCCGACCCTCCCCGAGGCTGCACGATGGACGTTCGCGATCAGCTCCGCTCCGCACTGGCGGACGCCCTGGCCGCGGCCGGGGTCGACCCCGTGCCGACCGAGATCTCGCTGGAGCGGCCGGCCAACCCCGAGCACGGCGACTGGTCGTCCAACGTCGCGCTGGCGTCGGCGAAGGCGGCCGGCCGCAACCCGAGGGAGCTGGGTCAGCAGTTGGTCGACCATCTCCGCCACGCGCCGCCCCGTCATGTCACCGCAGTGGAGATCGCAGGACCCGGCTTCGTCAATTTCCACCTCGGCGACAGCTGGCTGCACGACGTCCTCGCCGAGGTGCTCACCGCCGGCGTGCGCGGCTACGCCTGCCCGGATCTCGGCGGCGGACTCCACGTCAACGTCGAGTTCGTCTCGGCCAACCCCAACAAGCCGCTCCACGCCGGCCACGGCCGCGGTGCGTGCTACGGCGACTCCATCGCCCGGCTCCGTGAACGGTGTGGCTTTCGGGTCACCCGCGAGTACTACATCAACGATCGTGGCGTGCAGATGACGAAGTACGCCGAGTCGCTGGCCGCCCGCAAGCGGGGCGAGGAGCCGCCCGAGGACGGATACCAGGGCGAGTACCTGATCGCCTGGGCCGAAGAGATGCCAGACGACGCCGATCCACTCGAGTGGGGGTACGAGCGGGCGCTCGCGAGTCACCGCGCCACCCTCGGCGCGCTACAGATCCACCACGACGTCTGGTTCAGTGAGAAGTCGATGGTCGACTCGGGGGCCATCGAGGAGAGCCTCGCCGATCTCCGGGCCCACGATGCGGTCTACGAGGCCGACGGGGCCACGTGGCTGCGCACCACCGACCACGGCGACGACAAGGATCGGGTGCTCATCAAGACCGACGGCGACCTGACCTATCTCACCCCCGACATCGCCTACCACCGCGACAAGTTCAGCCGGGCCGACCGACTCTTCAACGTGTGGGGCGCCGATCACCACGGCTACGTCCCTCGCATGAAGGCGGCGATGTCACTGCTGGGCCACGATCCCGACGAACTCCACATCGCGATCACGCAGATGGTCGATCTGATGCGCAGCGGCGAGCCCGTGGCGATGTCGGGTCGCAGTGGCGACTTCATCGCGCTCGACGACGTGATCGCCGAGGTCGGACCCGACGCGGCCCGCTTCACCTATCTGATGCAGTCGGTCGACTCCCGCCAGACGTTCGACCTCGACGAGGTGGCCACCCAGGGCATGGAGAACCCGGTGTTCTACGTGCAGTACGCCCATGCCCGGATCTGCTCGATCCTGCGCAAGACGGCCGAGGCGGGTGTCGAGCGCGTCGCGCTCGACGAGGTCGACCTCTCGCTGCTCGTGCACGAACGCGAACTCGAACTCCTCCGGTCGTTGCAGACCCTCCCCGACACCGTCGAGATCGCGTGTGTCGACGATGCACCGCACCGCATCGTGGGCTGGTCCCGTGAGCAGGCGGCCGCGCTCCACGGCTTCTACCACGACTGCTATGTGATGGGCGATGGGGTCAGCGCCGAGCTCACGCAGGCGCGCCTGGCCCTCGTCGAGGCCTCACAGGTCGGTCTGCGCATCGCGCTCGACCTGCTCGGCGTGTCGGCCCCGGAAACGATGTAGTCGTGCAACCCTTTCCGTTCCGTCTGCTCCCCGACTCTGCGGAGGTCGTCGCCGGCCGTCTCCAGATCGGGGGATGCGATCTGCTCGACCTGGCCGCCGAGCTCGGGACACCCCTCTTCGTCTACGACGAGGAGCAGTTGCGGGCCCGGTGTCGCGAGGCGGTGGCCGTGTTCGGCGACGGAGTGGCCTACGCCACGAAGGCGTTCCTCTGCGCAGCGATGGCCCGCCTCGCCCACGAAGAGGGAATGTGCCTCGACGTCGCCACGGGCGGGGAGATGCACGTCGCCCTCCACGCCGGTGTCCCCGCCGATCGACTGGTGCTCCACGGCAACAACAAGTCGATGGCCGAGCTGCGGATGGCGGTCGAGTCCGGCGTCGGCCGCATCGTGGTCGACTCGTTCGACGAACTCGACCGCCTCGACGTGCTCGCCGCCGAGACGGGCCGCGCCCCGAAGGTGCTCCTCCGGCTGACGCCGGGGGTGAAGGCCGAGACCCACGACTACATCGCCACCGGCCACGACGACTCGAAGTTCGGCTTCACCGTGTCGACCGGAGCGGCGGCCGCCGCGATCCAGCGGGCCCGCACGAGCGACGCCGTCGACCTCGTGGGCGTGCACGCCCACATCGGCAGCCAGGTCTTCGTGGTCTCGTCGTTCGCGAAGGCGGCCGCCGTGATCGCGGAGGTCGCCGCCCCCTACGACCTCCCCGAGATGTCGGTCGGCGGTGGGCTCGGTGTTCCCTACGTGGCCGATGAGCGGGCACCGTCCATCACCGAATGGGGGACCGCGGTCCTCGACGCCTGCGCAGCGGCCGGGGTCACGGCCACGGTCTCGGCCGAGCCGGGCCGGTCGATCGCCGCGGCGGCGGCCGTGACGCTCTACGAGGTGGGCACCATCAAGCGCCTGCCGGGGATCCGTACGTACGTCTCGGTCGACGGCGGCATGAGCGACAACCCGCGGCCGGTGCTCTACGGGTCCGGCTACGAGGCGTTTCTCCCGCGGGCGGTCGAGGCCGATCGAGACGACACCGTCACGATCGTCGGCAAGCACTGCGAGTCGGGTGACGTGCTGGTCCGCGACGCGGCCGTGCCGAGCGATCTCGCGGTCGGCGACATCCTGGGGACGGCCGTCACCGGCGCCTACGGTCATTCCATGGGCTCCAACTACAACAAGGTGCCTCGGCCGCCGGTCGTGTTCGCCGCCCACGGCGACGCCCGCCTCGTGGTTCGCCGCGAGACGTTCGACGACCTGACCCGCCTCGACGTCTGAGCCGATGGCGACCCTGCGCCGGGCCGATGTTCTCTGGCGGGCCACGCTCGACGGTGTCCTGATCCGCCCGCTCGGGGCCGACGAGCTCACGATGCTGGCCGGCACCGGTCGGACGCTGTGGGCGGTGCTCGACGAACCGGCCACCTTCGACGAGGTCTGCGAACGGTTGGCCGTCGATCACGACGCCGACGCCGCGTCGATCGCGATCGATCTGCGACCGGTCATCGACGACCTCGTCGAACGCGGCGTCGTGGAGTCGTCCGATGGATGACCTCGACTGGCTCCGGTCGTTGGCCGGCCACGGTCTGCCCGGGGCCGGAGCGCTGCGTCCGGAGCCCGTCACCGACGCGCGGCTCGCGGCCGCCGCCCGACACCGCTTGGGCGGGGTGCTCGCTGCCGCGGTGGCCGACGGGTCGCTGGAGGTCGAGGCCGACGATCGGGCGCGGATCGCCCGGGCCCACGAGGAAGCCATGCGGGCGGCGCTTCTCCTGGAGGAGGAGCTCCTGCGGGCGAGCGAGGTCCTGGCGACGGCCGGGATCGACCATCGGGTGCTGAAGGGTGCTGCGCTCGCCCACATGGTCCATCCCGATCCGGCCGAGCGGTGTTTCGGCGACAACGACGTGCTGGTCGGCGCCGACGACGTCGATGCTGCGGTCGGCGCGCTGCTCGAGGCCGGCGCCCGGCGTCCGGTGCCGGCCCTCTCGTCGACGTTCGACCGACGTTTCGCGAAGTCGGTGACCCTCCACTGGGGCGGGGGCACGGAGCTCGACCTGCACCGCACCCTCGCCGCCGGGCCCTACGGCTTCCTGGTGATCCTCGACGATCTCTTCCGTGATCCCGTCGAGGTCATGCTCGCCGGTCGGGTCGTCTCGACGCTTCCGGCCGACCTCCATCTGATCCACGGGGCCATCCATGTCGCCCTGGGCGACACCGAACCACGGCTCGGCAATGTGCGCGATGTCGCCCTGCTGGCGGCGAGACCCTCGGTCGACCTGGATCGTGTCATCGCCACGGTGCAACGATGGCAGTGTGCGGCGCCGGTGGCGATGGGCCTCCGGGCCACCCGCGCGCTCGGGCACGACCGGTCGCCGGTGGAGGAGTGGGCCGAGGGCCTCACGATCAGCGAGACCGACCGGCGCCGCCTCGAGTGTTACTCGGACCGTGAGGGGCGGTTCCGTCGCCAGGCCCGAGCGTCGATGTCGGTGCTCGGCTGGCGCGACCGGGTCGCGTTCGCCCGCGCGCTGTTGCGACCCAGCGCCGCCAACCGTGCGGCGCGGTCGGGCTCGGTGTCGCGCTGACCACCCCCACGGGGGCCAGCCCGGGGAGCGCGACGGACGGGATCGGGATCGCCGGCGGGCACGGGAGCGTCGCCGCCCGGGGTGGCGCCTCGCCGAGCCGTGCGACGAGCTCGGCCGCGACGTCCGGAGGGCAGCCGAGCCTCCGAAGCGAGGCGACGTTCCACGCCACGGTCGGGTCGATCCAGATGCCGGGAGCGAGCTCCGTCGGCGTCCCGACCGCCTCGCTCGCGTCGGTCGGTGTGGGCTCCGGCGTGGGGTCCGCTGTGACGACACGAAGGTGGGTCGGGCGGGCGGCCGGCGGACGGCGCGAGGGTCGGCTGCTCGGATGGTCCATCGGCGACCACCGTTGCAGCAGGAGAACGGAAAAGCAATGAGACATCATGAAAAGAAGTCCGTCCCGCCGCAACCGATTGGCGGATACGCTCGGCGGCCGTGGACACCAAAACCGTGAAGCTCGGGCTGTTGGGCTGCGGCACCGTCGGTGGGGCGCTTGCCCGCCTGCTGGAGTCGCAGCGCGAGACGATCGCCGCCCGTACCGGCGTGCACCTGGTGATCACGCGGATCGCGGTTCGCGACACCGGCAAGTCGCGTGATGTGGCCGTCGCCGCCGATGTGTTCACCACCGACACCATGAGCGTGGTCGAGGACCCCGACGTCGACGTGGTCGTCGAGCTGATGGGGGGCGTCGATCTCGCCCGTGACTTCGTCGGCCGGGCCCTCGCCCTCGGCAAGCCCGTGATCACCGGCAACAAGGCGCTTCTGGCGGCCCATGGCGCCGAGCTCTACGCGGCGGCCGATGCCGCCGGGGTCGACCTGCTCTTCGAGGCTGCGGTGGCCGGCGGCATCCCGCTGATGCGCCCCCTGCGCGAGTCCCTCGTGGCGGAGCCGGTCACCCGGGTGATGGGCATCATCAACGGGACGACCAACTACATCCTCACGAAGATGACCGAGGAGGGTGCCTCCTACGAAGACGCCCTCGCCGAGGCCCAGGCCCTCGGCTACGCCGAAGCCGACCCGACGGCCGATGTCGAGGGGTACGACGCGGGGGCGAAGGCGGCGATCATCGCCACCATCGTCTACGGCGCGGTCGTGGCCCACGACGAAGTGCATCACGAGGGCATCTCCTCGATCACGGCCGACGACATCGATGTCGCCAGACGGCTCGGCTACACCATCAAGGCCATCGCCGTGGTCGAGGGCGGTGAGTCCGAGGCCGACACGAGCGTCGCGGTCCGCGTGCACCCCGCCCTCGTGCCGCTCGACCATCCGCTCGCCTCCGTCCGCGACAGCTTCAACGCCATCTTCATCGAGGGCGATGCCGTGGGCGACCTGATGTTCTACGGGCGAGGCGCCGGTGGTGGCCCCACCGCGAGTGCCGTCCTGGGCGACGTGATCGATGCCGCGGTCAACCTCACTCGGGGCACCAGCGCCCGCATCGGTTCGCTCGTGACCGCGGCGGTGCGGCCGGTCGAGGCATCGTCGTCGGCCTACTATCTGCGGGTCGCGGTCATCGACCGTCCCGGGGTGTTGGCCCGGGTGGCCGACGTGTTCGGTCGCCACGAGGTGTCGATCTCGTCGATGGAGCAGCACGGGCTGGGTGACGAGGCGGTGCTGATGTTCATCACCCACGTGTCGAGCGAGGCCGCGGTGCGGGCGACGCTCGACGAGTTGCGGGGTCTCGACATCGTCACCGACATCCACTCGGTGATCCGCGTGGTGGGCGAAGCCTGACCGTGCTCGAGTACCGCAGCTCCCGCGGTCGAGCGCCGTCCCTCGGGTTCCCCGACGTCTTGTTGACCGGCCTGGCCCCCGACGGTGGCCTCTACCTCCCCGCGAGCTGGCCGGCCCTCGGCGACGGCGACGGCGACTACGCGACCCTCGCGACCGAGGTGATGTGGCCCTTCGTGGCCGACACGATCCCCCACGACGACTTCGCGGCGATGGTCGAGTCGGCCTACTCGACGTTCGATCACCCCGACGTTGCGCCGCTGGTCCAGATCGACGAGCACCACCATCTGCTCGAGCTGTTCCACGGGCCGACGCTGGCGTTCAAGGACGTCGCCCTGCAGCTGGTCGGTCGGCTGTTCGACTACGAACTGCGGCGCCGCCAGGACCGCGTGATGATCGTCGGTGCGACGTCGGGCGACACCGGCTCGGCCGCCATGGAGGCCGTGCGCGACAGCGACCTCGTCGACATCGTCGTGCTCTACCCGCACGGCCGTACCAGCGATGTGCAGCGCCGTCAGATGACCACCCTCGGGGCAGCCAACGTGCACGCCGTCGCCGTCGAAGGCACCTTCGACGACTGCCAGGACCTCGTGAAGGCGATGTTCGCCGACGAGGCGTTCCGCGACCGCAACCGTCTCTCCGCGGTGAACTCCATCAACTGGGCCCGGGTCATGGCACAGATCGTCTACTACGTCTGGGCCGCGCAACGCCTCGATCGACGGACGACGCCCACCACGTTCTGCGTCCCGACCGGCAACTTCGGCAACGTGTTCGCCGGCCATGTCGCCGCGGCCATGGGTCTGCCGGTCGAGCGCTTCCTCGTGGCCAGCAACCGCAACGACATCCTCACCCGGCTCATCGAGCGGGGCGAGATGGTGGCCGACGACGTGGTTCCCACGCTCTCGCCGAGCATGGACATCCAGATCTCGTCCAACCTCGAACGCCTGCTGTTCGAGTTGCTCGACGGGAACGGACCGGCCACCGCAGAGCTGCTCCAGCAGTTCCGCAGCTCCGGCCGGGCCGCCCTCACCACCGCCCAACACGCCCGGCTCCGCGACGAGTTCTCCGGCGCCCGCCTCGACGACGACGAGACGCTCGAGGTGATCGCCCGGATGCACCGCTACCACGGAATGCTCCTCGATCCCCACACTGCGGTCGGGGTCGGCGCCGCCGCCCGCCTCCGTCGTCCGGAGGAGACCGTCGTGACGCTGTCGACCGCGCATCCGGCCAAGTTCCCCGACGCCGTCGAGCAGGCCACGGGCGTCCGCCCCGCGCTGCCCCCGCACCTCGCCGACCTCTTCGACCGCGACGAGCGATTCGTGGTGCTCCCCAACGATCTCGCGACGATCGAGGACTTCGTCGACGGCGTGCGCCGCTGACCGGGTTCTCCCCGGCTCCCGGGCCTGTCGCTGGTTGTGGCTGGACGGTGTTCTCCGTAGCCTGACGGACGTCGCCGACGAAAGAGGGGGCGCGGCCAGTTCGGGTGCAGACCCTGGCCTCTCCCGGTGGTGCGACACCCCATACACCTCGACCCCAACCCGAGGAGCTGTCCGTGGAAACCGCGGAAATGCGCCGGTCCACCTTGCAACGCAAGGACCGCGAAGAACTCACGATGATCGCGACCACGCTGGGCAAGAAGCCGGCGTCGCGCGCCCGCAAGGGAGAGATCATCGATCTCATCCTCGACCTGGCCGCGGGCGGCGACGGCAGCTCGGTGGGTACCGCCGAAACCGACGCCGCCGCATCGGCCGGCGATGCGGCGCCGACGTCGAACTCCGCCTCGAGCGACGATGACGATGACGAGGCCGATCGGGAGGATCGCGCCGGCTCCGAGGGCGACGACCGCGGAGGC
>JAUIML010000304.1 GCA_030432715.1 Acidimicrobiia bacterium
GCCCCCACGACCACGCCACCGCCGACCACGATTCCCACCGGTGGCTCCTGACCGCGAGACCCGGCGAACCGGCCGGGCCATGGGCACCTCGTACCGGCTGGTGGCGCGCCTGTCGGACGGCCCGCTGCTCGACGACGCCGAAGCGGCGATCGCAGACTACGAACGGCGCTGGAGTCGCTTTCTCGTCGACTCGGAGATCACCACCCTGAACCGCAGCCCCGGGCGTCCCGTCATCGTGAGTCCCGACACGTTCGCTCTCATCAGGGCCGCGGTGGACGGAGCGGTCCAGACACAGGGCCGTTTCGACCCGACGGTGCACGATGCGATGGTGGCGCTCGGCTATGACCGGACGTTCCCCGACCTCGACCCAACGATGGCAGGGGCACCGGTTCCCGCCCCCGGTGTCTCGGGGATACTCCTCGATCCCGCCCTTCACGCCGTCACCCTTCCCCCGGGGGTCCGGCTGGATCTCGGTGGGATCGGCAAAGGGACGGCCGCCGACCTCGTCAGCGCCCAGGTGATGGCCCGAGGCGCGGCCGGTGTCGCAGTGTCGATCGGCGGCGACCTGCGGGTCCGGGGCGAGAGCCCGTCCGGCGGTGGGTGGACCTTCCATGGCGATGACGGAGACGTCGACTTCCCGACCGCGATCGACGCCGGGGTGTGCACGAGCACGACCCGTCGCCGTCGCTGGACGACGGCGGCGGGCGAGGTGCACCACGTGGTCGATCCGGCAACAGGCCGGTCGACCGACGACGGGATCGAGACGATCACCGTGATGGGTGCGACTGCTCAGCAGGCCGAGGTGCTGACCAAGGCCGCGATGGTCGCCGGCGACGAGGCCGAAGCCTTCCTCGAGCACTTCGGTGTGCGGTTCCGGATCCACCGCAGGGCGCCCGTGTCGACCTGATCGCCCGAATTCCTCGCATTCGGCGATCACGTGCCGACTGGAGACGCCGTGAGTGAACAGGTGTGGTGGTACGCCACTCGAGCTGCTGGTCTGATGACCTGGACGACTGCGACCGCATCGGTCGTCGTGGGACTGGTGCTGTCGTCGCGCGCCGTCCGGTCCCGCACCGGGCCATGGCTGCTGGATCTGCATCGTTTCCTCGGCGGGATCAGCGTCGTCTTCCTGCTCGCGCACCTCGGAACCCTCTGGGCCGACTCGTTTGTGGAGTTCGGCCCGCGTGAGCTCTTCGTGCCGGGTGCGTCGGAATGGCGGCCCGAGGCGATCGCCTGGGGCATCATCGCCGCCTACCTCCTGATCGCGGTCGAGGTCTCCTCCCTGCTGCGGTCGAGGATCAGCAAGCGCCTCTGGCGGGTCATTCACTTCCTCTCCTTCGCCGCGATGCTCGGGGGCAGCTACCACGCCTGGCTCGCCGGCAGCGACGTGAAGAATCCCGTCACCTGGGCGATCGGTGGTATCGGCTCACTTCTCGTCCTGGGCCTGATCTCGATGCGCCTCCAGCGCAAGGACCCGGACGACCCCGGTCCGACCGGGCTGAGCGACAACCGGGCGATTCTCGAGGAGATGCGCCGACGCCTCGAGGAACTCCCGATCCCCGAATCGACGCCGCAGCCGCAGATCTCCGTCACCCCGAATCCGGCCCTGCCCCGCCGAGCGCCACTCAGCGACGACCTCCCCGGCATCGAGGGTGCCCCCACCGCACCCCTCGGCGACCGGACGGTCGGGTTCGACGACGATCCGTTCGCCGCCGTGCCGCTCCCCACCCGCGAACCACAACTCGGCGACTGGGCCAAGCCGTCCGCCGCCGACCCCTTCGGGGTCGGCGCAACGGCCCCGGCCGAGGCGTCCCCGTCCGCCGATGGCGACACGTGGGCCGACGACGGCGCCGATCTCTTCGAGAACCTTGCCGCCGATCCCTTCGAAGCCCTCGGGGTGGCCCCTCCCCGCGACGAGGGCTTCCCCGAACTCCCGCCGCTCGACGACTCGTCCGACCTGTTCGCCACCGTCGCCGACAGCGAGCAGGCCGAGTCCCTCCCCGCGAATCCGTTCGAGCCCGCCCGGCCCGTCGTGCCGGTGATCGAGGAGCCGGCACCGTCGAGCGCCGTCCAGGGCGGCCCGCCACCGCTGCCGGACGCGATCGACCCGGTCACCGGTGAGCCCGACGAAGCCGCCTACACGGAGTGGCTCAAGGACTGGTTGTCGTACGCCGAGCGCTACGGCGACGAAGCCCCCGAGGACCCGGCGCGCGTCTGACCGTCAGTAGCCGAGCCGCTCGACCGAGTGGGGTTGGTGCTGCCAGTTCTTCTCGACCTTGACGAAGAGTTCGAGGAAGACACCCTCGGGCAGCTGCTCCCGAACGGCGATCCCGACCTTCTTGAGGTTCTCGCCCTTCTTGCCGATCACGATGCCCTTCTGGGAGTCGCGCTCGACGATGATCTCGCACCGCACCCGCGGCCACTCCCACTCGGTCACGCGGGTCGCGATCGAGTGGGGCAGTTCCTCA
>JAUIML010000096.1 GCA_030432715.1 Acidimicrobiia bacterium
TCGCCGGTGGTCCGGCGGGGCATGCGGATGCCGGGGTCGAGCTCCTCGATCTCGGTCGCGAACTGCAGGTCGAACTGGCGGGTCAGCGCCCGACGGGTACGGTCGAGATCCTCTCGGATGCGGACGCTGCGCGGCGCGTGGAGTCGTCCGGCTCGGAAGCCGCTGCCGACGTGGTCGTAGAGGCGCACGCGCATGATGGCGAACTCGACGACGCGGTTCTCGAACGGCCCCTCACCGATCCGGGACAGATGCGCGGCCGGCTGGCCTCGCCGCCACAGTTCGTCTATCGCCGCCTGGGTCAAGCTCTCGGGATCGGGGAAATAGCGGTACACCGAACGCAACGAGAGGCCAGAACGCTCCGCAGCCCGTTCGATCGTGGGGGTCAGCGACTCCTCTTCGAACATCTCGAGGACGGCATCGAGCACGGCGGTGATGTTGCGCTCGCGCCGCAGGCGGCGGCCGTCGACGGTCTCGGTCTCGCCGGGCTCCGCATCGCCTTCGAGAATCTGATCGGTCTCAGCCATCGGGGCTCACTGCTGACTCGTCGACTCGGACGTCTGTTTCCACAGAACGGAGTGTAGGACCCCCCGCGGCCGGCTCGAAGCGACCGGCGGCGCGACGCTCGAGCCAGAGGATCACCTCGAGGTCCGGCCGAGTTCCCGACAGCCCGCACAGCTGGCGAAGACCCGTCGGGCTGGTGACGTTCACCTCGGTGAGGTGACCCTCGACGACATCGATGCCGACGAAGTGCAGGCCGTCGGCGCGTAGAGTCGGCGCCATCACATCGACGATGCGGCGGTCGTCGTCGTCGAGCTCGACGGCTTCGACATCACCGCCGACGCAGATGTTGGCCCGGAAGTCATCACCGGTGGGGCGGCGCAGGATCGCGCCCAGCGGTTCGCCGTCGAGCAGGAGGATCCGCTTGTCGCCCTCGCGCACGCCCGGGAGGTACCGCTGGGCGACCACCGGGACCGTGCCACGAACCGTCGCCGTGTCGAGGATGGACGCTGCGTTCTCGTCACCGGGGCGCACGACCAGCACCCCCCGGCCACCGTGGCCGTCGATGGGCTTGACCACAGCGGCCTCCTGCGCCACGGCGAAGGCGAGGAGGCGATCGCGGTCGGCGGTGACGACCGTCGGCGGCGTCACATCGGGGAAGCGCAGCGCGTAGAGCTTCTCGTTCGCCTGGCGCAGGCCGCGTGGCGAGTTGACGACGAGGGTGGCGTCGGCGACGAGGTCGAGCACCAAGGTGAGGTGGAGGTACTTCTGGTCGAAGGGCGGGTCGGGCCGGACGAGAACCACGTCGACCGTGCCGAGATCGACGTCGGTGGGCCCACCGAGGCCGAGCGGGTTGATCGCCTCGGCATCGGGGCGGATGGCGCGCACGCGAGCCCACACGGAGCCGTCCACCACGGAGAGGTCGGCAGGCGTGCAGTGCCAACAGCGGTGTCCGCGCTCGATGGCGGCGACCGCGAGGCCGAAGGAGGTGTCGGTTGCGGGCGCAACCGACTCCGGGCCGTCCATCACGACGACGACGTCCATGGTCACGTCGGCCGGCCGTCCGGTGATGCACCACGCGCCGCACCGGTGGTGCGAGTCTCCCGGTTGACGCGGGTCTTGCGACGACGGGCCAGGAAGCGGGCGACGAGTTCGTCCGCCTGCTCCGGGGTCCACGCGACCGCAGGCCATCCGCGACCGGCACGAATTCGGCCGGCGTACTCGAGGACCGCATCGGGCACCGGGTCGACGAATCCGAGCGAGCGCAGCGCCCCTTCTCGGACGAGGAACGGCACGAAGACAGCGTCGACCAGGGTCGGCGACGCACCGGCAAGCCAGGGTTCGACGTCGAGCCAGGCCGCCACCCCCTCGAGCGCACGCGACAGCGACGCCGAGGCCGTCGCGATGCGATCATCGTCGACCCCGTAGTAGACGCCGACCATCGGAGTGAACACCTCTGCGTCGATCCGCCCCATGCGCTCGCGCACCCGCGCGGCTCCCTCCTCGTCACGAGGGAGCAGGGCCGGCGCGTCGGGCACGACCACCTCGAGCCACTCGAGCACAGGGATGGAGTCGGCCAGGTACTCCTCCCCCACGCGCACCATCGGGATCTCGAGACGGGGGCTGTGGGCGATGAACTCCTGGGGGAGGACGAAGTCCTTCGGCCGGACGGCGGACGGCGGCACCTCGACGTGGCCGTGGTCGATGCCGCGCTCGGCGAGCGCCCATGCCACCCGGTGCACGAACGGACAGGTCCAGTGCCCGTAGAGGTCGACTTCGCACGTCACGCGAACAGCTCCTCGCAGCCGGTCCCGTCGAGGAGCCCGTCGACAGTGGCACGGGCGGTGTCGTCGAGCGCAGCGTGGGCCTCGCGCAGCCAGGAGAGGCACTTGCCCTGGTAGGTGAACGGCGCTTGCCGATACTCGGACCCTCGGATCTCGCAGATGACCTGGCCGACGCCCGCATCGAGCGCCGCGGCGTTGGCCAGCATGAACGGCGCGTACGTCGACCCGGCCTCGCGCAGCAGGGCATCGACCGCCTGGGGCAACGCCGGCGCCGGGTCCCATCCCTCGTCGCCGTCGACCTCCCACCAGCCCAGGTCGTCGACCCGCTGGATCCAGTTGACCAGCCGGGGAGCCCGGGCGACAGCGACCGCGACGGGGGTGGGATCCCACCAGGTCATCGGCGTGAGCTGACCGAACAGCGCGAAGTCGGTACGGCCCGGCCGCTCGCCGAAAAGGAAGGGCCGATCGGCCAAGTGCGCCTGGAGAAGGTCGAGGAGCCGCTCGTAGCTGCCCTCGATGACGGGCAGGTTGGCCTCGGTGGAGCCAACGAGCGCGCGGCGTCCGACCTGCCGGTCGATGAAGAAGTCGTGGGCACGTTGCAGGTGGTCCTCGCCGGCGTGCAGGTCACGGTCGAGTGGCAACAGCCGGCCGGCTTTCTCGATGTCGGGCTCGTAGGTCCACCGGTAGTGGTACATCGCCTTGGTCACCCACTCGTCCGCATAGTCCTCGAGCAGGAGGTCCAGGAAGGCCGACGCCGGGTCGGTCGAGACGAGGCTCCGGCCGTCGTATTCCCGCTCGAGGCGAGCGATCTGGGGACTCGAGTCGACCATCACCTCGGTGACGGTCCCATCGTCGTCGTGGAACCCCAACACGGGGATGACCGGAACGGGCGCCGCAGGGAGGTCATCCCATCGCGAGCCCTGCAGCACCCACCGGTACGGGATCCGGCGATACCGCAGCACCGCCCGCATCTTCAGCGAGTACGGCGAGCTGAAGGCACCCTTGAGCGTGAGCTGTCGCATCCGTGCCCCTTCCGGGCCGGCCCCCCGAGGTCGTCGGTCCGCGCCCTCCCAACGAGGATGTGCGGTCCAGAGTAGCAGTTGTCGGTGACGGGAGTCCGATTCCCGAGCCGCCCGAGCCGACACTCCCGCCGGTCAGGCAGGCTCGGCCAGCGCGAGGACGGCGCCCGGCCAGGTCCTGCCGGTCGCCGGCCTCCGATCGACCCAGGAGCGACAGCAGCGGGCCAGGGCCGGCGCGTCCGGCTCGACCGCGTTCGCCACCGCGTCGAGCAGCCAGCGGCCCGCTTCGCCGACGCGCCGGTCGGACATGCCGGCGGCCAAGGAGCGGTGCCAGAGGTCGGGGACTTCGTCGGCGATGCGGATCACTTCGTCGCCGATGCGATCTTGGGTGGCCAGCGCCCACACCGCGGCCACCGCCGCGGAACGACCCGGGGCGGGCACCGAGTCGATGACCCGGACCTCCAGATACCCACGAGGTCGGACCGGCGGGAACATCGTGGTGAGATGCACAGCGAGGTCCGCCGCGGTCGGTGGATCGGCACCGTCGTCGATCCAGGACCGGAAGCTCCCCCGATGGCTCGAGGCCACCACCGAGGAGCCGTGAGCCCGCAACATGACCCGGGCATCGAGCACGGCATCGACCCACGCCCGCGGATCGCCGGTCGACACCGGAGCCGTGCGGGACGGGTCGGTCGCCGCCCAGACCCGCTGGCGCGCCGACCCGTCGCCGGGTCCACCCGAATTGGCGAACAGCGCGCTCAACAGCGGCGCGGCGGCGCCGAGCACCCGCCAGCACCGCAGGGGCGTCGCACCCGGGTCGACGCTCAGCTGCAACGCGGCGGTCGAGGCCATCATGCGCACACCGTCGGGAGACTCCCGGCGGAAGTGGCGCTCCATTGCCACGTAGCGCGGCGCGTCGAGACTCGGGCGCGGGCGGCGGTGGGGATCGAGTCCGAGCGGAACCAGGACGAGGCCGACCCGGGCGAAACGACCGGCTAGCGCTTGCGCGTCCTGCTCCATGACTGCGACCAGGGCTCTGGGTCCGTCGAGGGCAGGCGTGCTCAGTTCGAGCTGGCCACCCGGCTCGACGCTGACGGTCCCACCGCCCGGCAGTGCCTCGTCGCCGGCCGCCTCGGCGGTCTCCGCCGCCAGCACGGGCCGGCCGGGGCGCGTGGGGTCGAACACCAGCCACTCGACCTCGGCGCCGATGCGCATGCGGTCGGATGGCCGCAGCGTGGCCCGGATGGCGTGGTTTGCAGCCTCGTGCGTGAGGGGCTCACTGCCCCCGATCATCGCCGGCCGGGCCGATTCTGCCAGCTCATGACGCACTAGCCTACCCGGAGTTCCACCGCGCCTGAGTTCCACCGTTCCCGGTGGCACATCCGCCCCTCGCCACGGGTTTCTGCGTTCCGGCCGGCCTCGCTACCGTGCGGGCATGACAACAGTGGTACTCGTTCACGGGGCATGGCACGGCGGCTGGTGTTGGGAACACCTCACGCCGCGACTCGACCGGGCCGGGATCGCCCACGTCGAGGTCGACCTGCCCTTCACCGGGCATCTCGACGACGTCGGCTGCGTGCGTGACGAACTCGACCGCATCGACGGGCCCAAGGTGCTCGTCGGACACAGCTATGGGGGCCTCGTGATCTCCGGCGCCGCCGACGGTCGCGACGACATCACCCACCTCGTCTACCTGTGCGCGTTCCTCTTCGAGGAGGGCAACACCGTCGGAGACGAACTCTCGGGGGCCATCCCCCCTCCCCTCATCGATGCGATGGAGTGGCTGCCCGACGGCCGCAGCGGGATCATCGCCGACAAGGCGACCGCCGCGTTCTTCGCCGCGTCCCCCGCCGAACTCGCCGAAGCCGCGATCACACGGCTTCGGCCGATGGATGCCGCCACGACGACCCATCCGTGTCTCGCCGAACCGTGGCGCACCATCCCGACGACCTACGTGGTCTGCGAGCAGGACGAGGCGATCAGCGCCGAGGCGCAGCACCGCATGGCGGCCCGGGCCGACCGGGTGGTGTCGCTCGACACCGACCACTCCCCCTTCGTGTCGGCCGTGGACGAAACCGCGGACATCATCGTCGACGCAGCGTCCGCGGGCTGAGGTCAGCGCCGCACGTAGACGGTGAAGCCGTCGACGGAGGTCGGCGGGCCGTAGTGGTCGGCCACGATCCGGGCCAGCTCCGGGAAGAGTGCGAGCGGGTAGGCGCCGTAGTCGCGGAAGCCGCTCGGTTGGGTGTCGATGATGACCGCCGGCAGCTCGGCCTCCAGCGCGGCCAGGAGATGCGGGTAGGCCCGGGCCGGCGCATCGTCGACCGTGTGCGGTCCGTTGTCACGCGCCCCTGAACGTCCGGTGACGAAGTCCATGCTCACGAAGCCACCGGCCGGGCGCCGCTCGGCCGCCCAGTAGACCTCGGGGTAGTTGCCCCAGACGAGCACCGTCTCGTCGGCACCGGAGTGGGCCACGACATGCTCGGCCAGAGGCATCGGGTCGGGCAGCTCGCGCACGGTCGAGGGGGTCCAGGCCAACACCAGCGCGACGACGGCGGTCGCACCGGCCAACCCGGCGATCCGCGACTGTTGCCGCGGCGATCGCGTCCGGATCTCGAGTGCCGCCAGCAGGGCCAGCGGGGGTACCACCTGGAGCCAGTAGTGGCCGTAGAAGCGGTAGCCGGCCGCGACGGCGACCAGCCCGGTGGCGATCCACAACCACAGGTCGAGATGCTCTCTCACAGGCGCCCGACCGATCGCCGCCAGTGCGGCGAGATGGAAGGCGGCGAAGACACCGACGCTCACCACGGCCCGCCCGACGACCCGCCCTGGCTGCGCCCCGTCGAGCACGAAGCTGCCGTTGGACTCGAAGGCCCAGTACACGAAATCGCCCCACGGCACGACGAGGGCGACGAGCCCGATCGGGACGATGCCCCCGATGAACGCAAGCGGCAGGTGGCGTCGCCACACGCCGAAGTGCCAGATCGCCACTACCGCGGGGATCGCCCCGATCGCCCAGGTCTGGCGGGTGAGCGTGGCGATCGACAGGGTGAGGCCCGCGAGGAAGGCCGACCGATCGCTCCCCCGCCGTGCGCTGACCATCGCAAAGGCTCCGAACGGCATGGCGAGATGGCTGTAGTTCGCCGCCTGCGCGTCGACCGGCACCATCGCCAACGCTCCGGTGATCATCAGCCCGCCGCCCCACCAGAAGGCCTCGCGGCCGCCGCTTCGGCGAGCCTCTCGGGCGACGGCGACCGCAGCGCCGAGCAGCAGCAGCGCGGCCAGGGCGTGGAGCGGACGAAGGTCGGTGGATCCCACGAGGCGATGACTGGCCTCGTAGACGAACATCGCCAGCGGTGGCTTGCGGTCGATGCCGTCGACGTAGAGCTCGCCGCCGCGCCACAGCCCGATGGCCTGCGCGGAGATGGCGGCTTCGTCGGGATCGAACAGCTGGGTGACGAAGCTCGGCAACCGCAACACGACGATGGCTCCGGCGAACACGGCGATCGGCGCGCCCCGCCGGCCCATCAACTCCCGAATCGTCGCCACGGCGGCACAGGCTACGCGGCCGACGGGTCCACGCCGGAACGCGACACCGCACCCGGCACCGATCTACCCGGCGTGACGATCATCCGTCGTCGCAGTACCGTCGCCAGCCGAACCCCGGGAGGACCGATGAAGACCCGCCGACGGCTGCTCGCCGCCCTGGCCGCGCTCGCCCTGCTCGCCGCCTCGTGCGGCGACGACGGCGATGACGCGACATCGTCAGAGACCACGACCACGACGACCGCCACGACCACGACCCCCACGACCACGACCACCTCGTCCACCGACACCTCGTCCAGCGACGACGCCACGACCGGCACCACCTCGGCGCCCGACGCCGGACCGCTGTGGGTGAGCCATCCCGGCGGACCCGACTGTATGTGCGCTGACGGCAGCGACTACTGGATCCATTCTCGTGCCGGCGACCCCGACAAGGTGGTGCTGTACTTCCAGGGCGGAGGAGCCTGCTTCACCGAGGGCATGTGCGACTTCGAGGACGGCACCTACAAAGTGACCACCGGGGAGGACGACAATCCCGGCGACGACGGCACCGGCATCTTCGAGTTCGACAATCCCGACAACCCGTTGGCCGACTGGTCGTTCGTCTTCGTCCCCTACTGCACGGGCGACGTGTTCCTCGGCGACGCGACCACGACCTACGGAGCGATCACGGTCGAGCACAACGGATTCGAGAACGCGATGTACGGGCTCGACTTCGTCATCGAGAACTACGGCGATGCCTCCCAGCTCCTGGTCACCGGTTCGAGCGCCGGCGGCGTGCCCGCGCCCCTGTTCGGAGGGCTCGCCAGCGACCGGATGCCCGACGACACCGACATCGCCGTGCTCGCCGATGCCTCGGGCGGCTATGCCACCAACCCGCTGCAGAACCAGGTGATCGGCAACCTCTGGGGCACGACCAACAACGTCCCCGATTGGCCCGTCTTCGACGGGGTGCCGCCCGAGGAGTACGGCATCCCCGACCTGTTCCGTTTCGCCGGCAACCACGCCCCCGGGGTTCGCATGGCCCGCTTCGACAACGCATTCGACGGGGTCCAGGTCAGCTTCTCGGCCATGGCCGGCCTCGAGGGCGGACTTCTCGAGGTGCTCGACTTCAACGAAGCCCTCACCGAGGACGACGGGGTCGATCTCGACGTCTATGTCGCGCCCGGGGACGAACACACCGTGCTCGGCCGACCGGAGGTCTACACGATGGAGGTCGAGGGTGTGGCGTTCGTCGACTGGCTCACCGAGTTCGTCGACGGCGGTGCCCCCGGCGACGTCCGCTGCACCGACTGCGAGGGACCGACCGCGAACGGATGACGCGGAGGGCGGCGATGCCGCCGTCATCGACCGACGACCTCGCGGGCGGACTCGCCGCTCGTCGAACACGCCGGATACCATGTGAACGGTCGCTAACTTCCTTGGAGACGAAATGCCCGAAGCCCCAGACGAAGCGGAATTCCGAGCTCGTTGTCGAGCATTCCTCGACGAGCACGCCGTGGGCATCCACCTCGGCGGCGACGCCGACGCCGGTGGGGCCAAGCGCCTCGAAGCGGGCCGGACCTTCCAACGGGCGCTGTTCGACGCCGGCCTCGCCGGCCTCACCTACCCGGTCGAGTACGGCGGCCAGGGTCTCGACAAGTCCTACGAGAAGATCTGGCGGGAGGAATACGCGAACTACCCGAACATGACGTTCGAGTTCACGATCTCGCACGGGATGTGCCTTCCGATGCTGGCCGAGTACGGCACCGAGGAGCAGAAGCAGGCCTATCTGAAGGACAACATCCGGGGCGACACGCTCTGGTGCCAGATGTTCTCCGAGCCGGGCGCCGGCTCCGACGTCGCCAGCCTCCAGACCAAGGCCGAACGCGATGGCGACACCTGGGTCATCAACGGCCAGAAGGTGTGGACCACCCTCGCCCACGTGAGCGACTACGGGGTCATCATCGCCCGCACCGACCCCGAGGTCCCCAAGCACGCCGGCATCTCGATGTTCATCCTCCCGATGGACGCCCCTGGAGTCGAGGTCCGCCCGATCCACCAGATCGACGGCGGGAAGCACTTCAACGAGGTCTTCTTCACCGACGTCAGCATCCCGGCCGAGAACCTGATCGGCGAGCTCAACAACGGCTGGAACATGGCCACCGCGATGCTGATGTACGAACGCGTCGCCATCGGTGCCGGCGCGACCAGCGGCATCACCCACGACCGGGCCGACAGCCTCATCGAGGAGGCCACCAAACGCGGCATCATCGACGATCCGACCCTGCGCCAGAAGCTCATGCGGATCTACACACTCGAGACCTGCCAATCGCTCGTCTCCATGCGTACCCGGGCGGAGATGCAGGCGGGCAAGACCCCTGGCCCCGGCGGTTCGCTGGGCAAGCTCTTCAGCACCAACATCATGAACTACGCCCGCGACGTCTCGATGGAGATCGTCGGCGCCAGTGGTGTCGCCTGGGAAGGCGACACCGGCGGAGGCTGGGCCCGGACCGCGCTCAGTGGGCTGCAGGGCGGCATCGCCGGCGGCACCAACGAGATCCAGAAGAACATCATCGGCGATCGGGTGCTCGGACTACCCCGCGACATCAGCGTCGACAAGGGCGTGCCCTTCAAGGACCTCAAGGTCGGCACCCAGAAGAGCGACTGAGCCTCAGCGCAGACAGCGCTTCACGGCGTCGGTGAGCCCCGACGTACGGGGATCACCGAGGAGCGACGACGTCATGTGGTTCATGACGTAGCCGTAGCCGACACCGAGGTCGGGATCGGCGTAGCCGATCGACCCTCCCGCGCCGGCATGGCCGAACGAGCGGGGTCCGGCCAGGGGCAGGACTCCGTCTGCGCACATGAAGCCCATCCCGAACTTCGTCTCCATGTAGAGGCACCGATCGCCACCGGTGGTCACGGGCGTCGTCGCGAGCTCGCGGGTCGTGTCGCCGAAGAGCCGCACGCCGTCGACCGAACCGAGTGTTGCCGCATAGAGCCGAGCCAGCGATGCCGCGTTGGTGATGCCATTGGCCGCGGGAATCTCCGATGCCCACACCTCCGGTGAGTTCCACAGGAGATCGGCGCGCTCACCACCGAAGCTTCCGAAGGTGCCACTGAGTCCGAGCGCCTTCCCGAGCAGGGTCTCGGGACCCATGAAGCGTTCGACCCTGGCCCGCACCGCAGGGTCGAGGGTCTTGGTCCGCGTGCTGCGGAGAAGCGGGGCGACGCGCGGTTCGTGCTCGGCCGGGAGCCCGATCCAGAAGTCGAGCCCCAGCGGCCGGGCAACCTGCTCCTGCCAGAAGTCGCCGAGCCGCTGACCGGTGATCCGCCGGACGACCTCCGCCACCAGCCACCCGTAGGTCAGCGCGTGGTAACCGTGGGTGCCGTCGGGCTCCCACAACGGAGCCTGCGCGGCCAAAGCCTCGACGATCGGTTCGACCGCGAGCACGTCCTCCAGCGGCGGCGGATCGTCGACCGTGACCAATCCACAGCGATGGCTCATCATCCAGCCGACGGTGAGGTCGCCCTTTCCGGCCGCCGCGAACTCGGGCCAGTACTGGGCGACGGGCGCGTCGTAGTCCAACTGACCCCGGTCGTGCAGGATCGCAGCGCAGATGGCGGCCGCTCCCTTCGTGGTCGAGAACACGAGCTGGAGCGTGTCGTCGCCATAGGCCCGACCGGTCTGCGGGTCGGCGACACCACCGACCAGATCGACGACCTTTCGGCCGTCGGCGTAGAGGCAGAACCCCGCCCCGACATCGTCGTGCCGTGCGAAGTTCGCGGAGAAGGCATCGGCCACCGCCCCGAAGCCCGGTTCCACCAGTCCGTCGATCTCGGTCATCGCCCTCCTCGTGTTCGCCGAACACTCTGACACGAAGGAGTGCTCGATGCGTTCGACGGGTGACGGGATCAGCCCACGTAGTCGTCGGGGTGGAGGTGGCGGACCATCCGGTCCATGCCGTCTCGCCAGTCGATCGACGGGGCGTATCCGAGGGAGGCGAGCTTGCTCGTGTCGACGGCTCCCGGCGGCGGCGCGTAGTCGCTGCGCTCGATGCGCAGCTCACGCCCGACGAGCCGGGCCAACTCCGCACACCAGTCCTCGGCACTCGTGGGCACCGGGTCTCCCCAGTTCAGCACGGTGGCGGGCGCCGCCGCCGCGTCGAGGAGCAAGGGCAGACTGGCGACGAGATCGTCCTCGTGGATCAGGTTGTAGAGACACGGCGTGGTCGGGTGCAGGGTCACCGGTTCGCCGGCGAGGATCGGGAGCAGATGGAACCACGGGAAGCCCCCGTGGTCACCGTAGGGGCTGGCCAGGCGTGCGATGGTCGTCGGCAGGTTGCGCGACCGGGCCAGGTACTTGGCCATCACCTCCCCGGCGATCTTGCTGATGCTGTAGGTCGGCATCATCTTCTCGTTCGAGTCGCCGAGCGCGTCGTCTTCCGCGTGGACGTCGGTCGACGAGGCGTAGACACCCATCGTCGAACAGTGCAGCATCCGCTCCAAGCGGGGCAGCCGGTCGACCAGGTGTCCGAGCGCCTCGGCGTTCACCGCCAGGGCCGTGTCCCAATCGGTCGAGAACGACACGGCGAAGTTCATGAGGATCTCGGCGTCGTCGGGTACGGCCGCCAGATCGCCGGCGATGTCGGCGGTGACACACTCCACACCGAACCCCTCCAGGCGCTCGCGAGCGGTGGGATCGCTGAAGCGGGCGACGGCCACCACGTCGTGGTCGCGGGCCAACTCGCGTGCCACGACCCCCGCCACGCGGCCGGTTGCACCGGTGATCAGGATCCGACTCACGGCGCCACCAGCGCTTCCGATGCCGCCCAGAGCCGGGCCGCCGCGACATCGTCGAGTGCCGTCTTCTTCGGCTCGGCGATGGCGGACTTCGAGAAGTACTCGCCACTCACCCCCTCCAGACCGGGGTCGCACACCGCCCACACCGAGGTCTTCGCGCCCTCCTCGGGGGTCAGGAAGAAGCGGCTCACCAGCGGCCAGATCGCCTCGCTGAGGCGAGTTCCCTCGTCGTCACGGCCCAGGCGGGTCCGCACGGCACCGGGATGGAGACAGTTGACCGTGACCAGCGCCGGGTCGAGCCGGCGGGCGAGCTCCCTCGTGTGGAGCATGTTGGCCAGCTTCGACCGGGCGTACACGGACATGCCCTTCGCCGCGCCGAAACGGCCCCTGGTCGATTGCAGATCGTCGAAGTCGAGCCCCTTGGCGAAGCGATGGGCATCGCTCGCAACGATCACCACCCGGGCCGGCGCCGATGCCTGCAGCAGGGGCAGCAGTTCATTGACCAGCTGGAAGTGGCCGAGATGGTTCACGCCGAACGTGAACTCGTGACCGTCGGCCGTCTGCCGCCGCTCGGTGAGGACGACGCCGGCGTTGTTGACGAGCACATCGAGGCGGTCGAACTCGTCTCGGAACGTCGCACCGAAGTCCCTGACGCGGGCGAGGTCGTCGAGGTCGAGACGCCGGTGCGACACGGCCTCGTTGCCCGTTGCGGCGACCACATCGGCGACCACGGCGTCGCCCTGGTCCGGATTTCGGGCGGTGAAGACGACCTCAGCGCCTCGCGCCGCGAGGGCCTCGACCGTCGCGCGACCGATCCCGGTTGTCCCGCCGGTCAGCAGCACCCGCTTGCCTTCGATCGTCCATGTCATACCGCGAGTACAGCCGAAAACCCGCCCGCTGGCGACCTCGGCGCGACCGACCCGCGCGGGAACGCAATGCGCCGCCGACCCGAGGGCTCGGTGTCGGCGGCGCAGTCAACCTGGAGGGGTTGTGGGGACTCCATCGGCGGACCGACCCGGGGCGTGAGGTCGGCGGCCGAAAAGCCCGGATGCGGACGTCAGCCCACCAGCTCGATGGCCACGGTCAGGTGCCCGTCGAGGGCCACATCGACACGACGGATCTCGGCCTCGGCATCGGCCGCGCCGGTGTCGGGTCCGGCCTGGCGAGGGGCCTGATCCGGACCGGCCCCGATCGCCTGATCTACCTCGGTCCCGGCGTCGTAGAGCCGGAGCGAGTCGGTGATGTCGCCCGATGCCGGCGCACCGTCGTCGTCGTAGAGCGGGAAGTCGACCAGGGCCACGAACCAGTCGTTGGACTGCACGAACATCGAAGCCAGGTTCAGGTACTCCCCTTCGCCACCGGTGAACTCGAAGGTGAAGCTGCTGCCCGGCAGGGCCGGGCCGGCCTCGGTGCCGCCATCGGGGTTGGTCGCGGCGCCGACATTGTCGAATCCCGCACCCTCGAGTTCCTCGACGAGGACTCCGGGGCCGCCGTCCTCCGCCAGCATCTCGAGCCCGGCCGACGCCATGGCACCACGGGAGAACAGCACCTCGGAAGCATCGGCGACGGCCCAGGCGATGGGAGCGAAGGGTGTCGACGTGCCCGTCAGCGGCGCGAGCGCCTCGACCACGCCGGTCGGGCCGCCGTCCTCCGCCAGCATCTCGAAGCCGGCGGGCGCCTCGTCCCCGGGCGTGAAGAAC
>JAUIML010000097.1 GCA_030432715.1 Acidimicrobiia bacterium
GCCGAAGATCTCCCGCAGGCTCTTCCCGTCGGGATTGCCGTTGCGGTAGTACTCCTCCTGGGCGCCCGGACGAGCGACCACCTCGAACGTCGGGTTCGGGATGTAGTCGGAGATCTTGTCGTTGACGGCGATCTTCGTGCGGCCGCCAACCTGCACGTACTTGATGGCGCCCTTGTACTTCTGGGGCAGATAGCGGGTGAACGCCTCTTCTGTCTCGTAGAGGTGGTTGTCGGAGTCGAAGACGGGATAGTCGATCGTGCGCGCCATGAACGGTTCCTCGGTGGGCATCTAACAGTGGCGTCAGTATTTCTCGCGTGGGCCTGCTTGTCGAGAACGCCGTGGCCTACGCTCCGGCGATGGACTCTCCCTTGGACTGTTTCGACCTGACGGGACGCACCGCAGTGGTCACCGGCGGCAGCCGGGGATTGGGCAAGGAGATGGTCAACGCCTTCGCCGCGCAGGGCGCCAACGTGGTGATCGCCAGTCGAAAACTCGAGAACTGTGAGGCGCTGGCGACCGAGGTGGAGGAGCGGTTCGGCGTGCGTGCCCTTCCCGTCGAGTGCCACATCGGCTACTGGGAGCAGGCCGAGGCGCTGGCCGAGCGGGCCATCACCGAGTTCGGCCGCGTCGACGTCCTCGTCAACAACGCCGGCATGTCACCGCTGTACCCGTCGCTCGATGCGATCGACGAGGCGCTCTACGACAAGGTCATGGAGGTGAACCTCAAGGGCACCTTCCGGCTGAGCGTGCTGATGGCCGAACACATGAAGGCCAACGGCAAGGGGTCGATCATCTCGGTCAGCTCGACGGCCGCGGTGAAGCCGACACCGGGCGAGGTCGTCTACGGACTGGCGAAGGCGGGGCTCCACAACATGACCGAGAGCTTCTCGAAGGCCTACGGCCCGGAGGTGCGGGTCAACTGCATCCAGCCCGGGCCCTTCCTCACCGACATCTCGAAGGCGTGGAGCGACGAGGCGCTCGAGCACATCGGCAACGGCATCTCGCTCGGCCGCGCCGGCGAGCCCCATGAGATCGTCGGCGCGGCGCTCTACTTCGCGAGCGACGCCTCGTCGTTCACGACCGGCGCGATCCTGCGCATGGACGGCGGTCTCGGCTGACCCGTTCGGCTGCGCCGAAACGGCCTGGCGGGTGCGCCCTACGGGCGCATGTACCAGCCGCCGCTGGCGTTGATCGTCTCGCCGGTGACGAAGCTCGACTCGTCGCTCACCAGCCAGGCCACGACGTTGGCGATGTCGTCGGGGGTGCCGAGCCGGCGGACCGGGGTCTTCGGTGCCTCGTCGAGAAGCTGCGGCGCCTTGGCATCGACGAACCAGGTGTGGATGATCCCGGGGGCGACACCGTTGCAGCGGATGCCCTTCGGCCCGTACTCGGTGGCGATGGTGCGGGTGAGTTGGTGCAGGGCCGCCTTGGCGCCGGCGTAGGGACCCTCGTTGGTGCCGTGGATCCAACCGGCGACCGAAGTGATGTTCACGATCGAGCCCCAACCCTGCTCGGCCATCGCCGGCAGAAGCGCCCGGCACAGGTACCAGGGACCCGAGAGGTTGACGCCGATCGCCCAGTCCCACTCCTCGGGGGTCATGTCGCCGACCGGGTTGAGCGCGTTCACCGCGGCGTTGTTGACGAGCACGTCGACGATGCCGAAGCGTTCGCGGGCGGCCGCCAGTGTCGCGTCGATCTGGTCGCGGTCGCCGGCGTCCATGAGCGAGCCCATCACGCGTTCGGCGCCGAACTCCTCGGCGAACGCGGCGACCGTCTCGTCGGTCCGGCGTTCGTGCGGGTCGGTGACGACCACGTTGGCGCCCTCGACGAGCAGCCGTCGGGCCGTGGCCTTGCCGATCCCGCCACCGGCGGCACCGGTGACGAGCGCGGTGCGGCCGCTCAGGTCGTACACGACGTCAGCTCGGCTTGTTGCGGGCCGCGAAGTCCTGGAGCGAGATCTTCTCGGCGCCTTCGTGCCGTCCCGTCGACATCGACTTGATGGACACGTCGTGGTCGCCCGCCGCCTCGCGCAGCGCGCCGACCGTGCAGTCGGCGCGGTCGAGCACCGAGAACGGGTCGTAGGAGTACCACTCCATGGCGTTGAGATGAGTGATCCGGTCGATGTCCTCGTCGGGGACGCCGTGGAAGACCTCCTCGAGCTCCTCGGGCGCGTTGGGCCAGTTGGAGTCCGAGTGGGGGTAGTCCATCTCCCAGGTGATGTTGTTGATGCCGATCTCGTTGCGCAGCACGATGCCCACCGGATCGGTGATGAAGCAGGTGAGGAAGTTCCGGCGGAACACCTCGCTCGGGAGCATGTCGCCGAAGTCCTGGCCCGTCCACGTGTGGTGCATGTTGTAGGTCTTGTCGGCTCGGTCCATGAAGTAGGGGACCCAACCGGTGCCACCTTCGGAGAGCGCGATCTTGATCTCGGGGTAGCGCCGGGGCACCGTCGACCAGAGCAGATCGGCGGCGGCCGTCGAGATGTTCATCGGCTGCATCTGGATCATGACGTCCATCGGCGCGTTCGGCGCCGTCACCACGAGCTGGCCCGACGACCCGAGATGGATCGACAGCACGGTGTTGTGTTCGACGCAGGCCTCGAGCATCGGGTTCCAGTGCTCGTCGTGCCAGCTCGGCTCGCCCAGCGGCACGGGGTTCTCGGTGAAGATCATCGAGTGGCAGCCCTTGGCCGCGACCCGCTTGATCTCCGCGGCGGTCTCTTCCGGTGACCACAGCATCGGCAGCGCGGCGGGGATGAAGCGACCCGGGTAGGCGCCGCACCATTCGTCGATGTGCCAGTCGTTGTAGGCCCGGATCAGGTCGGCCGCGAACTCCTTGTTGGGATGGGACGCGAACAGCCGCCCGGCGAACCCGGGGAACGACGGGAAGCACATCGACCCGAGCACGCCGCCCGCGTTCATGTCCTTGATGCGCTCGTGGATGTCGTAGCAGCCGGGGCGCATCTCCTCGAAGGAGGTCGGCTCCATGCCGTACTCCTCCTTGGGGCGGCCGGCGACGGCGTTCAGGCCGACGTTGGGAATGACCGCCCCGTTGAACGTCCAGACGTCGTTGCCCTCTTCCGTACGGATCTGTTTCGGTGCCTCGTCCTTCCACTTCTCGGGTAGGTGCTCGTCGAACATGTGCGGCGGTTCGCACAGATGATCGTCGACGCTGACCAGGATCATGTCGTTCTTGTCCACGGGTCCCCCTTGACCGGTACCGGGTGTAGGAATGAATCTAACACCAACGTCACATTTCACTTCCAGCCACAACCGACTTCCATCCGCTGGCCAGCAGATTGAGTGCCCCATGATCTTCGATGCCGACAACCACTACTACGAGCCGCAGGATTGCTTCACGCGGTTCATGCCCTCCGCGCAGATGGAGGAAGCCATCCGGGTCGTGGAGGACGACGGAGCGTCGCGGGTCGTGATCGGCGACCGGCCCTTCACCTTCCTGAAGGAACCGTTCTCGGAGGTCC
Organism: Acidimicrobiia bacterium; assembly: GCA_030432715.1. GTDB lineage: Bacteria > Actinomycetota > Acidimicrobiia > Acidimicrobiales > Aldehydirespiratoraceae > JAJRXC01. The sequence goes on from JAUIML010000097.1 coordinate 3,482, forward strand.
ACACGAAGCCGGGCTCGCTCCGGGAGATGCTGCGCAACATGAAGGCCGGCCTCCCGATCGAGGAGAACGGTGCCATCGAACCCGTGCAGCCGGCCTACCGCGAACGCGAGGCCCGCCTGGCCCTCATGGACGAGCAGGGGGTCGACGCGATGGTCCTGTTCCCGACCGTCGCCGTCTGTGTCGAGCACTTCATGAAAGAGAACCCGGCGCGGACCTACGCCAACGTGCACGCCTTCAATCGGTGGCTCGACGAGGACTGGGGGTTCGGCACCGACGGACGTATCTACGGGGTACCGCTCATGTCGTTGATCGATGTCGACGCCGCGATCGCCGAGCTCGAGTTCGTGATGGCCCGCGGCGCCCGTTTCATCCACCTCCGCCCCGGACCGCAGGGCGGGCGCAACCCGGCCGACCCCGTGTTCGACCCGTTCTGGGAGCGCGTCAACGAGGCCGGCCTGACCGTGACCTTCCACATCTCGGAGTCGGGCTACAACGAGCTGTTCTCGGTTGCGTGGGGCGAAGAGGCGAACCCGTCGTCACACCAACAGTCGGCGTTCCAGTGGACCAGCTTCTACGGCGACCTGCCGATCATGCAGACGATCTCCGGCATGACCTTCATGAACTTCTTCGGACGGTTCCCCAACATCCGGGTCATGTCGGTCGAGAACGGATCGTTGTGGGTGCCCTACCTGCTCGCCGCGATGGACAAGATGAAGGGGATGGGCCGCAACGGTCCGTGGCCCGGCGGCTACGTCAGCGGCCGGCCGAGCGAGATCGTGAAGGAGAAGGTGTTCGTCTCGCCGTATCACGAGGAGAACATCCCGGCGCTGTGCGAGGCGATCGGCGCCGGGCAGGTGCTGTTCGGTTCCGACTACCCCCACGCCGAAGGCCTGGCCGAGCCGCTCTCGTTCCGGGAGGGGCTCACGGGCCTCAGCGACCACGACCAGGACCTCATCATGGGCGAGACGCTCGCTTCGCTGGCCGCCGCCCCCGCGTGATCGATCTCGAAGCCCACGGGCTCATCGCCCCCGCGACCCCGCCGCGTGACGTGGGCGGTCCGGGCACCGTCGCCGCACTGCTCGACGACGCGGTCGCCGCCGCGCCCGACCGCGTCGCGTTGGTCGGGAGGAGCGGCCGGTTCACGATGGCGGCGCTCGACGACGAGGTCGACCGAGCGGCAGGAGCGCTCGCAGGCCTGGGGATCGGCGTGGGATCCCGGGTCGCGATGTCGCTCCCCAACGACGTCGACGTCGTGATCGGCTACCTCGCGGCCATGCGGCTGGGTGCGATCTGGCTGGGCATCAACCGTCCGTTGGCGGCCCCCGAGAAGGCGTACATGCTGCAGGACGCGGAGGTGTCCGTCCTCCTGGCCGACGACGACGTCGCCGCGTCGCTCGCCGGGTCGCGCGCCGAGCTTCCCGCGCTCACGCACCTCTTGGCGCTCGGCGAATGGCGCGACGCGGTGGCCGGCGCCGCGCCGGTCGAGCGGGCTCAGGTCGATCCGCTCGCCCCCGCGGCGATCGCCTACACGTCCGGCACGACGGGGTTCCCGAAAGGGGCCGTCCACTCGCAGCACAACATGCTGTTGCCCGGTCGGGTCAGCGCGGTGCGGGCGACCCATCGGGCCGGAGGCGTGATGGGGGTGCCGCTCCCGCTGACGATCCTCAACCTGATCATCCTCGGACCGTGCATGGCGTACCAGTGCGACATGTCGCTGGTGGCGATGGACCGGGTCGACGGCGTCGGGATGGCCGAGTGGATCGCGGCCGAGCAGATCACCACGTTCTCGGCCGTGCCGGCGATGGTCCACGACCTCCTCACCAACGAACACGTGACCGACGAGATGCTCGCGTCGATCGATGCGATCGGTGTGGGCGGGGCCGACATGCCCGACGCGTTCCGGCGGCTCTATCAGGAGCGGTTCGGCACCCGGGTGGGCACGGGCTACGGCTTGACCGAAGCGCCGACCGCGGTGACGGTCGAGGACGTCAGCGAGCCCCCGGTTCCCGACTCGTGCGGCCGGGCGCTTCCCCAGTGCACGATCCACATCCTCGACGAGTCCGGGGAACCGGTGGCGACCGGGGAAGCCGGTGAGGTGTGCGTGGGGCCTGCACTCGAGGGCGAGTGGGCCGACGTGTACCGGCCGATGCTCGGCTACTGGAACCGACCCGATGCCTCGGCCGACGCGCTCCGCGGGGGCCTCTTGCACACCGGCGACATCGGCTCGCTCGACGGCGACGGCAACCTGCGCATCCACGACCGCAAGAACGATCTGATCATCCGCGGGGGCGCCAACGTCTATCCGGCAGAAGTCGAACGGGTCCTCCACGAGAATCCCGCCGTCGCCGCGTGCGCGGTGATCGGGGTGCCCGACGAGCGCCTCGGCGAACGGGTCGTCGCCTTCGTCGAGTTGATGGAGGACTCAGCGGTGTCCGAGGAGGACCTGAAGGCGCTGTGTGCCGAGCAGTTGGCTCGGTACAAGGTGCCCGACCAGATCACGTTCGTCGAGGGGTTCGAGCGCACGCCCATGGGCAAGATCAAGAAGACGCCGCTCCGTGAGCGTCATCGGACCTAGCAGCACCGACCCCTCTCCGCAGCGCTGCGCCGTTGACTGACCGCGGTGGGTGGTGTAACCCAGAGGTATCCCGGGATGCTCTCATCCCGCTCGCGTCTCGCTCGGAGTTCCGATGACCATGCCCCCCGGCAACTTCCACATCGATGTGGAAGCGACCAACCGGTGCAACGCCGATTGCTACTTCTGCCCCCGCGACCAGACCCCGCATCAGGGCCTGATGTCGATGGAGACCTTCGAGAAGACGCTCGAGCGCACGATCGAGTTCCGCGCCGATGTACTGCGGGGCTTCGGGGAGGGCTACGGCGCCGTCATCAACCTGTGTGGGCTCGGCGAACCGCTGCTCAACAAGCACACCCCGACCTTCGCCAGGATGGCGACCGACGAGGGTTTCAAGGTGACGGTGAGTTCCAACGCCGCCTTGCTCGACGAGCGCCGCGGTCGGGCACTCCTCGACGCCAAGGTCGCCGAGGTCGCGATCAACATCAGCGACCTCGACGAGGAGTACGAAGACGTCTACAAGCTCCCGTTCGAGAAGACCTTCGAGAACATCAAGCGCTTCAAGGAAGACGCCGGCGACGACTGCGTCGTGCGCATCGTGCTCGTCGATCATCATGGCGACAGGGACCACATCACGAAGATGGTCAAGTTCTGGCAGGACGCCGGCATGAAGGACTTCATCGGGTTCCCGATGATGAACCGCGGTGGCGCGCTCGACTTCGCCGGGTTCGACTACTCCGACGGCAACCTGCTGGGCCGGGCCGAAGCGATGATTCCCGACGGCCAGGAGTTCGCCTGTGGCGCACCCTTCTCCGGCCAGTTCGTCGGCTACGACGGCAACTACTACCTGTGCTGCTCCGACTGGAAGAAGGAAGTGATCCTCGGCAACGTCTTCGACCACTCGATCGCGGGTGTGGCGGCGGCGAAGCTCGCCGAAGTGCGAGGCCGCAATCCGGTGTGTCAGATCTGCAACCTCGATCCGGTCAATCGGATCGTCGATTCACTGCGCGGGGCAGATCAGGGCGACGCGACCGCGGACCCCGCGGCGACGTTGCAGAACGCGATCGATGAGGCGTCACGTTCGGAGTGGATCGCGGAACGCAGCATCGGCGTTGCCGGCGACGCTCCCGCGGGTCGCCGTCTGATCCCGCTCCGAGTCCGCTAGTCGGGTCGCCGCGACCGGCTACTCGAAGCCGAGGGCCGCGAGGTCGAACTCGATCTCGCCGGCGATCATCTTCACGATGGGGGCGTCGTACGCGTCGCACAGCGAGGCGTTGGTGTGGCCCTGGTCGACCTGGAGCATCTCGCCGTTGACCCCGCTCGCCGCGTCGCTGCACAGGAAGACGAGGGTGCTCGCCATCTGTTCGGGCTGCAGCGTGTCGACGCCGGCGTCGGCGCGGAAGTCGGCCGCGTAGGTGAGCCACATGTCGGCGTTGGCCTCCGCCAGCGGGGTGACGGTCGGGCCCGGGCAGATCGCGTTGATCCGATGGCCGGCCTTCAACATCGGGAAGGCCTGCTGGGCGACATAGAGGTTGATCGCTTCCTTGCTGAAGCCGTAGCTGTCGGTGTCGGGGTTCTCCTCGGTCCACGCTGCGGCGGAGGCCCAGTCCTCGTTGCTGAGGAAGTCCCGCACCCGGTCGATGTTGTTCTTCCATCCGAGCCCGGCGGTGGACGAGATGAAGGCGACGGCTCCGCCCTGGGCCAGCTTGTCCTGGGCGATGAGTCGGTCGATGAAGTGCCGCTGGGCGGTGAAGTTGATCAGCATGATGCCGGCCGTGCCGTCGGCTACCCCGGCGCACGCGAACACGGCGTCGACCGGTCCGTCGATCGAGTCGACCGCGGCGTCGACGCTGGCCTGGTTGCGCAGATCGACCTCGATCTTCTGGGCGCAGTCGTATTCGACCGGGGCAACGTCGAGCACGATCACCTCGGCCCCGAGGTCGCCGGCCATGCGAGCGGTCGCCGCTCCCATGCCCGTCGCGCCGCCGATCACGACGGCGCGCTTTCCTTCGTAGCGGAACAAGTCGATGGTCATGGTTTCTCTCTTCGGGTCGTGGGTGAGTACGGTGACGCCACTGTTAGACGCGTGCGACAGGAGCAGTATGGATCTCGAACTCTCCGACGACCAGTTCGAGTTGAGAGACAACATCCGTTCGGTGCTGGAGGGAGCGTGTCCGCCCTCGGTTGTTCGGGCGGTCTACGAGGGCCAGGGCACCTCGGCCGAGCTGTGGCAACAGATGGTCGAGCTGTACTGGCCGGCGCTCGGTGTGGCCGAGGACGCGGGCGGGCTCGGCATGGGATTCGTGGAGGTCGGGTTGCTTGCAGAGGAGCTCGGACGGGCCGCAGCGCCCGGGCCGTTGCTCGCGATGGTGACCCAGTACATCCCGATGGTCGAGGCGGCCGGCGCCGCCGACCCGCTCGCCGCGGCGATCGCCGGTGAGACGATCGGCGCGTTGGCCTACGCCGAGAACGGACGTTGGGAACCCGCCGCCGTGGCGGCCAGCGCCGAAGGCTCCGGCGACGCGTGGTCCGTCACCGGCACCAAGGGCGCGGTGCTCGGCGGGGCGAACGCCGACGTGTTCGCCGTCGTGGCCCGCACCGCCGAGGGGCTCGGTGTCTTCCTGGTCGAGCGCAGCGATGCCGCCGTCGATGTTCCCGCGCTGCTCGATCCCGGTCTCGAGTTGGCCGACCTCGAGTTCGCGGCGGCTCCGGCGACCGTGCTCCTCGCTCCCGGTCCCGATGCCGAGGCGGTGATCGACGCGGTTGCCTCCCAGGCGAGCGTCGCCATGGCCCTCCACGTGATCGGGGCCTGCCGGCGGATCTTCGAGGTCACCCTCGACTACGCCAAGGTCCGCGAGCAGTACGACCGGGTGATCGGCTCGTTCCAGGCGCTCAAGCATCGGTTCGCCGAGATGTACCTCGCGGTCGAGCGGGCCAACGCCGTCGGCTACTACGCCGCGCTGGCCATCGCCGAGGACGCGCCCGACCGGGCCGAGGCCGTGCACGTGGCGAAGGCCGCCGCCGGTGACTGTCAGCGGCTGCTCGCCCAGGACGGGCTGCAACTCCACGGTGGCATCGGCTACACGTGGGAGAACGACCTCCACTTCCTGCTCAAGCGGGCGAAGTCCGGCGACGTGCTGTGCGGAGGTCGAGGGTTCCACCGAGCGCGGCTCGCCGCGCTCCTCGGCCTCGGGGAGGCAGCATGAAACTCCGATTCGACGATTCGGTCGAGGCCTTCCGTGCGGAGTTCCTCGAGTGGCTGGCGGTCAACCGACCACCGGCCGAGGCGATCGAGGCCGACCCGCCGCGATCGAGTGCCTACATCCCCGAATGGGCGGCCTCCTTCACCCGCCGGATGTTCGACGACGGATGGTTGGTACCCGGCTGGCCGCCCGAGCGAGGCGGGCGCAACGCCGGTCCGATCGAGACGCTCGTCTATCTCGAGGAGCTGAACAAGGCCAACGTCCCGCGGACGACGAATCCCCAGGGTCTCGGGATCATCGCCCCGTCGTTGCTCGACTACGGAACCGAGGAGCAGATCGAGAACTACGCCATGCCGCTGCTGCGGGGGGAGACCTCGGCCTGTCTCGGCATGAGCGAGCCCGATGCCGGTAGTGATCTCGCGAACCTGAAGACCCGTGCGGTGCGCGACGGCGACAACTTCATCATCAACGGGCAGAAGGTCTGGACCAGCGGGGCGAACTTCGCGGACTTCTGCTTCCTCTTCTGCCGTACCGACCCCGACGCCCCCAAGCACAAGGGCATCTCGATCGTCCTCATGCCGATGGACACGCCCGGGGTGACGGTGCGTCCGCTGACCGAGATCATCTCGCCCGAGTACCCGGACCTCAACGAGGTCTTCCTCGACGATGTGGTGCTGCCGGTGTCGAACCTCGTCGGTGAGCTCAACAACGGGTGGGCGATGGCCAACGGGTCGCTGGCTCACGAGCGTTCGATGGTCTGGCTCATGGGCGTGATGGGCATGGAGTCCTCCATGAACGAGCTGTTGGCCGAAGCGCCCGCGCTCTTGGCGTCACTGTCCGCCGCGGAGCAAGCCACCGCGGCCGACGACATCGCCGGGCTCTACATCGACACCGTGGCGTCGCGGTGCCTCGGCTACCGGGGGTTCGCCCGCTACGTGAAGACCGGCTCCGCCCCCGAACAGGCGTTGATGAAGATGTACTCGACCGAGATCCGCCGTGATCTGCTGCAGATCGCCGCCGAGTTGCGAGGCCCCGCGGCCCTGCCCACCGGCTTGTCTCGGCACGGTGCGGTGGGGTCGCTCGATGCCTACTTCACCACCTTCGGGGGGACGATCAGCGCCGGGTCCTCCGAGATCCAGCGCAACATCGTCGCCGAACGCGTGCTCGGCCTCCCCCGAGGCTGATCCGTCACACCGGGGAGTTCGGCGCAGCCGAACTCCGAGCAACGCGAAGCGTTGCCGGGGTCCAGAGGGCGGGGAGGGTGGCGGGGCCGCGGAAGGCGTAGCCGGCGATGTGGGGGAGCGGCGCGTCGGGATCGAGGCGGAGGTCGGGGAGACGGTCGAGCACCGCGTTGATTCCCGCTTCGAGTTCGACCCGGGCGAGATGCATCCCGAGGCATTGGTGGGGACCGGTCCCGAAGGCGAGGTGGGCGACGGGTTCGCGGTCGAGGTCGAACGAGTCGGGGTCCGGCCAGCGGGCCGGGTCGCGGTTGGCCGCCCCGTTGTAGACCGTCACGGGACACCCTGCGGCGACGGCGACCCCGTCGATCTCGGTGTCGACCGTGGCCCGACGGCTGACCATCGTGACGGAGGTCTCCCAGCGCAGCGTCTCCTCGACGAGCGATTGCACCAGGCGCCGGTCGGCGTCGACACGGTCGCGCAGCCTCGCATCGCTCGCGAGCACGAGCAGGGCCGACCCGAAGACCCGATAGGTGGTCTCGGCGCCGGCCGGCAGCAGCAGACGCAGGAAGCCGTAGAGCCGCTCGTCGGACAGCCGTTCGCCGTCGATCTCGGCGTGCACCAGCTCGCTCAGGAGGTCGCCGGTGGGCTCGGCCCGCCGGGCCGCGACCAGCGGCTCGAGATAGGCGACCATCGCGGCGCTCGCGGCCATGCCCGTCTCGGGGTCGAGCGGTCCGTAGTTGATCCGCTCGGCCCACTGGTTGAACCGGTCGTGGTCCTCGAGGGGCACACCCACGATGCCGCAGATCACCTGCACCGGGAACTGGGCGGTCAGCGACTCGACGAGATCGCCGCGACCCTGCGGCGCGAGCTCGTCGAGCAGCCGCGCCAGGACGCCATCCACCAGTTCGGGTTTCCAACGTTCGATCGACGACCGCTTGAACGCCTGGGCGACGAGGCTCCGGTAGCGGCGATGTTCCTCGCCGTCGAGTCCGAGCATGAGTTCGCCCATGAACGGCGCCATGGCCTCGGCGTTGATCGACGCGGAGAACGTGTCGGGGTCACGCAGGACCCGGTCGGCGTCGGCGAAGGTCGTGGTGCTGAAGGTCGGGAGAGGGGCCCAGTCGTTGCCGGGGGTCTCGACGACCGGACAGGTGTGCCGGGCTCGTGCCCACATCGCGTAGGGCTGGGCGGTCTCCCACTCGTGGTAGGGCGGAACGTCGAACGGATCGCTCATGCGATCTGTTCGACGCCGACGGTGCCGGCGGTGACACGCCACGACGAGGCCGTCTCGATCGGGGAGCTCGGCGCCTGGGTCGTCTCGACCCACCGGAAGTGGGCGATCAGCTCGTCGGGCGTCACGTCGACGAGGAGGTACCCGCGGTGCTCGGTCTCGTACAGATGGATGTGGTCGTTCGCCCGCGACCCCTCGACGAACTCGGGAAGGAGGAGTTCGAGGCTCGTGATGGACGGACCGACGAACTCGGTCCCGACCATCGGCGAGTCCGGTTCGCGGTACGACGCGTGGAGATCGGCCACCGCAGAGCTGTGGATGTCGCCACCGACGACGACGAAGTTCTCGATGCCCTCGTCGACGATCTGAGCCAAGAGGCGTTCCCGGGGTGCCGCGTAGCCGTCCCACGCGTCCATCGAGAACCCCACTGCCGGGTCTGCGGGCGCCCGGTTGACCTCGGCCATGATCGTCTGCTGCGCCAACAGGTTCCACCGGGCGTCGTTGCGGAGCTGTTCGGCCAGCCACGCTTCCTGCTCGGCGCCGAGCATGGTCCGCGACTCGTCGAAGGTCTCCTCGAGCTGGGGTCCGCCGCCGAACGGCCGCGGGAGGTTGCCGTTGCCTTCGCCCTGGACGATCGACGACCGGTACTGGCGGTCGTCGATCACCGTGAGACGGGCGAGCTCACCGAAGTCGAACGACCGGTAGATCGCCAGTTCTCCGTCGACCGGGGGTCCCGTGCGCACGGGCATGAACTCCCACCAGGCCTGGTAGGCGGCGATGCGGCGGTCCCGGAAGTTCGCCGAGGCCTCGGCGTCGAGTGCGCCGATACCGCCGGGTTCCCAGGCCGCATAGTTGTCCTCGACTTCGTGGTCGTCCCACATCACGATCCAGGGATGACGGGCGTGGCAGTCGGCCAGCTCGGGCTCGAGTCGGGCGATCGCGTAGTACTGGCGGTACTCGTCGAGGGAGAACGGGATGGGCAGCCCGTGTTGGCGGTAGTTGCCGCTCTCGAGTTCGTAGATGTAGTCGCCGACGAACACGACGGCATCGAGTTCCTCCTCGGCCATGTGGGTGTAGGGCGTGAAGTGGCCCGACTTCCAGGCGCTGCACGAGGCCACGGCGAAGCGCAAGGAGTCGACCGCGGCACCGGCCGCCGGGGCCGTGCGCGTCTGCCCCTCGGCGAGGTGCGACCCGACCTGGAACCGGTACCGGTAGCGCGTCGCCGGCTCGAGCCCTCCGACGTCGACGTGGACCGAGTGCCCGTGCTCCGCCGAGGTGACGAAGGTGCCGCTCGCCACGATGTCGTCGCTTCCGTCGGGGAGCACCTGCCACACGACGGGCACCTCGTCGGCGTCGATGCCCCCGTCGCCCGCCATGGGGTCGAGGGCGAGGCGAGTCCAGATCACGACCGCGTTGGGGAGTGGGTCGCCCGAGGCCACGCCGAAGACGAACGGATCGGTGGCGAATTCCGGCGTGGGAGGAAGCGAGGTCGTGGTCGTCGTGGTGGTGGTCGTGCTGTCGGTGGTCGGCGGTGATGTGGACGTGGTGGTGGACGACGTCGTCCCGGCCGACTGGTCGTCGCTGCTGTCGCCCGCACACGCCACAGCCACCAGCCCGGCGGAAGCGGCGAGGAATCCGCGGCGGGTGAGTGGGTC
>JAUIML010000305.1 GCA_030432715.1 Acidimicrobiia bacterium
CTGCTCCCACTCGTGGAAGTAGGCGCGCAGCGCGTCGACATCGCCGTCGGGGGAGCGGGCGATGATCAGACTCGCCGGCGTGATCCGGTCCTCGTTGCCGTCGTCGAGGGTCATCAGCTTGCGTTCCCGCTCGCTGTAGGCGCTGTAGAGCGCGGGCAGGTAGCCGATGACCAGCGCCGTCGTGAGCACGCCGCTGAAGGCTTCGATCAACGCACCGAAACGCGGGACCTCGTCGGCCGGAACCACCTCGCCGAATCCGAGCGTGAAGTAGACGACGCCGGAGTAGTAGAGGTCGTCGGCCAGGTCGGTGGCGCCGGTGATGCCGCCGACGCCCCACCAGATCAACCCGAAGCCGACGATCTGCTGCACGACCCACACCGTGAGCAGGAGCAGCACCGACACCGGCGCATAGAGCTCCAGGAACCGTTCGCGCCGCCGCTCGTCGTCGATGCGCAGAGCGATCGCCCGCACCACCCGCCAGGAGCGGGCGTAGAGCTGTGTCGTCAACCAGTAGCGGCGCCGATCGGTCTGCGTGGCGACCAGGGTGTTGACGAGGTCCGCGAGCACGGAGACGACCAGCACGGTTCCGATGACGATGGCGAGCGTGTGCATCGGCCCGCGATCCTATGGGTTCTTGACCCGGCCGCGATATACGCCGTATATTCACCGGGATGCCGAGTCCGCCCACCGTCGCCACCCCGGCCGCGGGACTCCACCCCGACGACATCGTCGAGGTCGCGCACCGGCTCATCTCCACCCACGGTCTCGAGTGGTTCTCCATGCGCAAGCTCGCGGCTGCCCTCGATGTCAACCCGATGACCGTGTACCTGCGCTTCGACAGCAAGGACGATCTCCTCGACGCGGTCGCCCGACGCGGTCTGGCCTCCGTGGAGCTGCCCGAACTCACCGGCGCGACGTGGGACGAACGGGCGCTCTCGCTCTGCGTCGCCCTCCGCGACCACCTGCTCGCCGACCGCAACCTGTTGGCGCTCTACGCCACCGCCAACCGACTGTCCGGCGCCGTGCTCCAGGCGGTCGAGCAAGGGCTCCGGCTCGTCGAGGAGATCGGCTATCGGGACGACGCCGCCGTCCTCGCCTTCCGCTCGCTGTTCTGGCACACGGTCGGCTTCACCCTCCTCCACAACAGCTTCGAGTCCTTCCCGGCCGACCAACCCGGAGGGATCGACGACGCCGTGGGCGGAATCGACGCCGAGACCCATCCCACCTTCGCCCGCCATCTGCCCTCGTTCACCGCGGTCGACGGCGACGAACTCTTCGTCCACACCACCCGACTGATCGTTGCCGGGCTCGCCGGCAACGCCCCCGAACCCCAGGAGCACCGATGACCACCACCGAATCCGACACCTCCCGTGAGGAGGCCGGCACCTCCGATCCCGCGAGCCGCGTCACACCGGGGAGGATCACGATCGAACGGTTCGGGATGTCGCTCGGGCCGTGGCTCCACCTCGCCGACGAGCGGCAGCGTCTGGCCAACCCGTCCTTCGACCACATCACCGCCATCCCTCGGGGCGTCACCCTCGGGGCCGAGATCCGCGGCGTCGATCTCACCGCCGAACTGACTGACGAGGTCATCGAGGAGCTCTCCGCCGCGTTGGCCGACTACAAGGTGATCTACTTCCGCGACCAACCGATCAGCTCGGCCCAGCACGTCGAGTTCGCCCGTCGGTTCGGGGAACTCGAGATCCACCCCTTCATCAGCGGCAACGAGGCGCACCCGGAGCTCGTGCGCTTCGAGAAGGGGGCCGACACCGGCGGGTTCGAGAACGGCTGGCACCACGACGTCACCTGGCGCGAGGTCCCGTCCATGGGCGCGATCCTCCACGCGATCCAGGTCCCGCCCACCGGTGGCGACACCCTCTTCTCCGACATGGGCGCGGCCTACGACGGCCTCACCGACGAGTGGAAGGAACGCATCGAGGGCATGCACGCCATCCACGACTACATGCTCGCGTTCTCCGCTCAGGTACCCGACGACAAGCAGGCGGAGATGCGCGAGAGGTATCCGCTCGTGCGCCACCCGGTGGTGCGGACCCACCCGGTCACCGGCCGCAAGCTCATCTACGTCAACGGGTACTTCACCTCGCACATCGAGGGCGTCGACGACGCGGAGAGCCGCGAGATCATCACCCACCTCATCGCCCAGGCCGGAGTCCTCGAATACCAGTTCCGTCTCGATTGGGAACCCGACACGGTGGTGTTCTGGGACAACGCCGCCGTGCAGCACTACGCCGCGAGCGACTACTACCCCGACATCCGCATCATGGAACGGGCGAGCGTGGTCGGCACCCGGCCGGTCTGACCGCGGCGCGATGGCCGCGACCACGGATTGGAATCCCGTCCTCCGAGGCGAGTTCGACAAGCCCTACTGGGCGTCGTTGATGGCCTTCGTGGCGGAGGAGCGGGCCGCGCACGACGTCTATCCGCCCCATGACGAGGTGT
>JAUIML010000098.1 GCA_030432715.1 Acidimicrobiia bacterium
TGTGCAGGCAGGTGGCCCGAATCTGAATGAGGAGTACTACAAGTCCATCGCCGACGCTGGTGGGAAGTCGATGATCTACCACGGTGGATGGAAGGGTGACAAGATGGGTGACTGGGGCGGCTGGGCTGCGGAACCCAAAGACCCTGCCGCGCGCCAGCGCGTGAAGGACGGCATCGCACAGGCACATAAGCACGGCCTGCGCGTCGCGCTCTACACCGGCTGGGGCATCCACACCGAATCGGAAGAATGGAAATACTTCCGATACGAACTGACACGCGGACCACTGGAAAACTCAGGCTTCGGAACATATCGCCAGGCGGCTGGGCCGGATGGCGCGTATGCAGATTACATGGCTTACATACATGCCATGCTCATGCGCGACTATGGCAGCGACGGCGTGTTCTGGGACTCGGCCAGTAACCTCAGCGTGGATAACAATGTCGACATCGGCAACGGCTGGGTCGATGACAAGGGACGCGCGCGCCCCGCCTATCCCATCCTCGGCACGCGCGAACTTTTCCGACGCATCTACACACTTTGTCACGGCGAAGTGAAGTCAGGCGGACTCGTCGTGAACTTCGGCGGCGAACTGCTTCGCCATGCCGACGACGACACCCGTGCCCTCACCGAGGCCGCGATTCTCGCGATCATCGAACGTCACCTGGGGTGGACCGACCGCACGGCGCCCATCGCTCCGGGTCGGCTCGGCGTGGTCGTGGTTCCCGTGGACGGGGCCCTGGCGCTGTCGCAACGAGCCCGTGAGCTGCATCGTGACCTGCGTGAGTGCGGTCTCGACATCGACGTGGCCTACAGCGTGCGGCGACGCACCGGAGGGCTGACCGCGGCGGCGGCTCGAGCCGATGCCGCGCTCGACACCGCGTTGGCTCGGCGGGCCAAGAGCACGATCTGACGCACTCCCCCGTCGTCCGCCTGCGGCAGTCTGGTTCGGGTGGGCCAGACTGCCGGGGTGGAACTCGACGACGCACGGCGCATTCTCGGAGTCGGTGCCGACGCCGACGACGTCGCCCTGCGCAGGGCCCACCGCCACGCGATCCGACGGGCCCATCCGGACGCCGGGGGTTCGGCCGCAGCGGCCGCCGACGTCAACGAGGCATGGGACGTCCTCCGTCGGCACGAATCCGGGGTGGATGCACCGACTCGTGCCCAGCCGCGGGGTCCGACCGAGGCGGCGGTGCCTGCGGAGTCGACCCGGCCCCCCGACGTCGACGAGTACTACCGCGTCGAGGTCCAGCCCGACGAGTTGCTGGCCCGCCTGGCCGAGGCCGGCCACGAGGTCGGCGAGGTGATCTTCGTCGACCCCCATGTCGGCATGCTCGAGATCGTCGTGGGCGAGGCGCCGGCCGTCGGCCAACTCGCGGTGACCGTGGGCGCCACGTCGGGCACCACCACCGAGGTCTCGTTCACCCTCGAGCCGCTGGGGGTGACCCCGGCCCCGCCGATCGGGCCCGTGGTCGATGCGCTGATGGCGGCGATCAGGCGCTGAGGTCGAGCACGGTGCGGATGCCGTCCGCGTCGTGGAGCCGCCGAATCCCCTCGTTGACCTCGGAGAGCCCGAGGCGGTGACTGATCATCCCGTCGAGGTCGAGGCTGCCGTTGCGGTACAGGTCGAGCAGGAGCGGGATGTCGCGGTCGGGCCAGCAGTGGCCGAGAAGACTGCCGACGAGCCGCTTCTGCAGCGTCATGAACAGCACTGCGGCGTTGATCGTGACGTTCTCCTCGATCGGTGAAGCACCGACCATGACCGTGGTGCCACCGACCCGGGTGCTCACGATGCCCTGCTCGCCGAGCGCGGCCCGACCGGCCGCCTCGAACGCGTAGTCGACGCCCTGGCCGCCGGTGGCGTCGGCCACGGCCGCAGCGAGATCGTCGCTCGTGGGGTCGACCAGGTCGGTTGCACCGAAGGCCGAGGCCGCCTCGCGTCTCGCCTCGACCGGGTCGGACACGATGATCCGGGTTGCGCCCGCGATGCGGGCACCCTGCACGATCGCCTGGCCGATGCCGCCGAGTCCCATCACCAGCACGGCACTCCCCCGTTCGACCGCCGCCGTGTTGAACACGGCGCCCACCCCGGTCTGCATCGCGCAGCCGATCACGCACGCGATCTCGAGAGGGATGTCGTCGGGAATGCGCACCGCGCCACTGGCGGAGATGACGGTCTGTTCTGCGAATCCTCCCACGCCGAGACCCCGGTAGACCGGGACGCCGTGGCGAGAGAACGGGGTCGTGCCATCGGGGCGGGTGTTGGCCGAGAACGAGAGTGCATCGGGGCACGCCGTCGCCTCGTGTCGGGCACACGCCGGGCAGTGGCCACAGGGAGCCAGCGGTGTGAGCATCACGTGGTCGCCGACCGACAGGTGGGTGACCCCCGGTCCGACGGCTTCCACGCGGCCGGCGGCCTCGTGGCCGAGCACGGCCGGAACCGCGAAGCCGCTCTCCTGCACGGTCACGTCGCTGTGGCAGATCCCGCAGTTGGTGACCCCGACGAGGACCTCCCCGGCTCGGGGTTCCTCGACCTGGAGGTCGTCGACGATTTCGAGTGGGGCGTTCGGTCCGGTGAGCAGGGCGGCGCGCATGGCGGCCGAAACTAGCGGTGATAGCTCGGATCGTCAGGTCCGGCGCGGCCGGTGAGGAGCCGATCGCCGACCAGCCACCAGTCGTGAGCTCGGTCGACCCGTGACCAGTCGGTGACCGCCACCCGCCGGGCGATCTGCCAGCCGCTCCGGTCGTCGAGGGTGAAGGTGTCGAGATACCGGAACCCGGTCACCAGGTTGCGATGGTCGGGTCCGCCCGCCGTGCGGTGGGAGGCGACGCCGTAGGTCTCCACCCGTGCCTCTCGATCGGAACGGAAGTCGAAGGTCGACTGACCCAGGAAGTGGAAGGTGGAGTCGTAGCCCTCGAGCAGCGAGAAGCACCAGTCGAGGAAGTCGTCGATCGGCCGGGGACCCGTGCCGTGGTCGTCGGTGGCATCGGCCCGGAAGCACGCGCGGACCAGCTCGCGGTCACGGCGATCGATGCCGCGGCAGTAGGCGGCGAGCACGTCGCGCAGGGCTTCTCGGGTGGTCGGTTCGGTGCTCATGAGGCGGCTCCGGTGGTCGGTCCGAGCTGGCGGAGCACCCGGGCTGCGGCGCGATGGCCGGCGTGGGCCGCCGACGCCGGGTCGGCGCCGGCCTCACGCGAGCGCAGGAATCCGGCCAGGAATCCGTCGCCGACGCCGGTGCGGTCGAGGAGATCGTCGACGGGCGGTACCTCGACCGACACCGCCCGGTCGGCGTCGATCACCAGCGTGGGCCGGCGCCCGTTGGTCACCACGGTGGTGGCGGCGCCCTCGATCGGTTCCCGCGGTGAGATGCCGAGCGCGGCGTGTTCGGCCCGGTTCAACACGACATGGTCAGGACGCACCGCCGCACACAGGGCGAGAAAGGCCCCCGCCCCGAGACTCTCGAGCTCGGCCACCGACGGGCCACCGATCGTGACCGGGATGCGCGCATCGGCGGCCTCCCCCAGCAGCCGGTCGATCGCACTGGCGAACGGATCCTCGGTGAAGGCGGACCCCGCGACGAAGAGCTGCGACGCGTCGTCGAGGCACTCCGGCGCGACGACGGTGAGCCGCCGGCTGGCGCCCCGGTCGATCAGACGGCTGCGACCGCCGCGGCCGACCATCGTGACGATCACGCCGGTGCCACCGGCGAACGACGCGTGGACCGCGACACCGCGGCGGCGAAGGTCCTCGACGAGGGTCCGCCCGACGTGGTCGTCGCCGACCTGGCCGACGAAGCGGGGATGCGAGCCCAGTTCGGCGCTGATCGCGGCGACATTGGCTGCGCTGCCACCGCGCACGCGGGCGGCCCGGACCTCCCGATCGCCGCCGCGCACCGGATCGGCGCGAAGGCGCACGAGCACCTCCTCGAGAAGATCGCCCACGCACACCAGCACGAGGGCAACCTAGTCCGAGGTCAGTCGATGCTTCCGGGTTCGGCGGACAGGACGATCTCGATGTTGCTGTCGCCCAGGGCGGCGACGGTGTGCGTGTCGGTCGCCGCGGGCTCCCCGAGGGTCTCGGCCAGCCGCTCCAGCTCCACCGCGGCGGTGCGCAACGCCTGGCGACGGTCGGCGATCTCTGCGTCGAGGCGGGCCAGCGACTCGGTCCGGGCGTCGGTGAGGCGCACCATCTCGGCGTAGCGTTCGCGCCCCTCGGCGTCGAGGGCGAACACCTTCTCGGCCGCGTGGGTCGTGACCACATCCGCCGCAGCCTCGGCCTCGGCGATGCGCGAGGCCGCGACCTCCTCGGCTTCGGCCACGACCGCCTCGGCTCGCGCCCGGGCGTCCTGCAACGCCTCTTCCACGGATCGACGAGTGGCCTGCAGCACGAGGTCGAGCGATTCGTCGGGCGCGGTCCCGCGCTCGACCAGCTCAGCCACCCGCCGGGCGAGCGTTGCGAGATGGCGGTCGACCGCTGCCGGGTCGTAGCCCCGCCGTACGCGCGCGAACTCGCGCATCACTTCCGCAGGATCCAACCCAGTGACCGATTCTCCGGCGCCCATCTCTTCTTCCCTCCGTGCGTGGCCATCGCCCGTCCGTCGGCCACCCAGCGTCGCTCTCGCGACGCAGCGTGGCACCGTAGCCGGAAATGTCACGGAGCGAAATCGGAACGATCAGGCCGGCAGGAAGAGCACCGGGTCCTTCGGTTCACCGTTGACCCGGGTCTCGAAGTGGAGGTGTGGGCCGGTGCTCCAACCCGTCGAGCCGATCAAGCCGACCACTTCGCCGGTGTCGACCCACTCGTCGACGCTGGTCCGCAGCGCGCTCAGGTGGGCGTAGAGGGTGGCGACGTTGCCCTCGTGCTGGACGATCACGGTGTTGCCGTAGCCGCCCTTGACCCCGGCGAAGATGACGCGGCCCTCCTTCGACGCCCAGACGGCCTGGCCGGTCGGCGCCCCGATGTCGACACCGCTGTGCATTCGGGAGGTACCGAAGATCGGGTGGACGCGGAGTCCGAACCCCGACCCGACGTTGCCCGCGGTCGGCATGATGAACCCGTCGACGGACGCCGCGCCCGGGTCGCCCGGGTCGAAGCCGAGCTCCTCGGCCTGCTTCTCCTTGATCAGCTGGGTGAGGTCCTCGGCATCGCGGGCGCGCTGGTCGGCCTCGCGTTGCCACGCATCGATCCGCGCCTGCAGCTCCGCCTGGATCTCGGCTTGGACCGCGAGACGGGTCTCCAGCTCGGCCAGTTCGTCCTCCAGCAGGGTTTCCAGCCGCTCGGCCTCTGCCCGGGCGTCCTCGCCGGCTCGGAGGTTCGCCTCGCGTTCGGCCTGGTTGGTGCGGAGCTCGTCGAGCAGATCACGGTCGCTGCCGGCCGCGAACTCGAGCATCGAGAGCCGGATCGCCGTCAGGTTCAGATCCGACGACGCGAGCCAGGGCTCGAGGTCGCGGTTGGTCCCGACGAACGCATCCACGGCCCGCTGCTGGATCTGGGCCTCGGTCACGACGATCGCGTCGGCTGCCGCCAACGCCGCGGTGGCGCGGGCCTCCACCTCGGCAGTGGCCGCGTCGAGCTGCACTCGTGCGGCCTGGACCTGCGCCGCCTGGTTGTCGACCGCGGCCTGGATCTCGGCGAGGATCTCGGCGACCCGTTCGTCCTCGAGCTCGAGGAGTTCGAGCTCGGCCAGCGCCGCGGCCTCTGCGTCACGCGCCTCCTCCCGTTCGCGGCGGATGTCGCTGATCGTCTCCCCGTCCTGGGCCGCGGCGGGCGCGACACTCGCGACGAGCGCGAGGACCGCGACGATTCGGACGATCGGGCGGACTCGTGAGGCGGAGGTGGGGAGGAGCTGGCGCATGGGTGGGTCGAAGTCACGGTGCGCAGTGGCCCGGGCACTGCACACGGTCGACCAGCGTACCCGTCCGTGGCGTGTCACAAGTGTCACGGGGGCGTGCTGCGGAACTCGGCCGCGGAGGTGATGGACTGGGGGGATGGAAGGACCCGATCTCGACCCCCGGTCGTTCCACGTCCCCGCAGCAGCGCCTGCAGCAACGCCGGTCGGGGCCGCGCCGGCGCCCGACCCGCGCGAACCCCCGAGCCGTCGGCGGCGGCGCTGGCCGTGGGTCGTGGGTGCGCTGGTCGTGCTCTCGCTCGTGCCGCTCTACCTCGCGGCGTCGGCCTGGTGGACGTGGGCCGGCGTCGAGAAGCTCGAGCTCTCCTCGGTCACCTCCGGCAGCGCGACCGCCACGAACTATCTCGTCGTCGGGACCGACTCCCGCGAGGGCGTCGACGCCGGTGTCGAGAACGCCGGGGTGATCTTCGGCTCGGAGGGCGAACGCACCGACACGATCGCCGTCATGCGGGTCGACGGCGACGACGTCCGGCTGTTGGCGATCCCCCGCGACCTCTGGGTTCCGGTCGACGGCACGAACCGGCGCATCAACAGTGCCTTCGCCGTCGGTGGGCCGGAGCTGCTGATCCGCACCGTGCAGGATCAGCTCGGAATCGGCATCGATCACTATCTCGAGGTCGACTTCGCCGGTTTCCTGTCGCTGGTCGATGCCCTCGGCACGGTCTCGATCGACGTCCCCCATCCCGCCTTCGACCCGAAGTCGGGACTGTCGCTCCCGGTGGCCGGCGTCAACGAACTCGATTCCGCCCAGGCGCTCGCCTACGTCCGTTCCCGCACCTACACCGAGATCGTCGATGGCGTCGAGCGGCGCGACCCGACCGCCGATCTGGGTCGGGTCACCCGCCAGCAGGCGTTCCTGTCCGCCGTGTTCCGGGAGTTGGGCGACACCCGTAATCCGTTCACGCTGCTCGATGCCCTCGACGGTGTGGCAGCCAACGTACGGGTCGACGACGACCTCGGCATCACCACGGTGCTGCGCCTCGGGCTGACCATTCGCGGCGCCGATCCGGCGACTGCGACCCTGCCGACCACCCGCTTCTTCACCGACGGAGGGGCCGACGTGCTCCTCCTCGACGACGCAGCGGCCGCTCCCCTCCTCGCCGAGTTCGCCTGAGTCAGATGGCGTAGACGCCGTCGAGCACAACCAGTGCGGCGAGGCCGGCGCCGGCGAGCCCGACCGTGGCCACCCCCAACCGAGAAGACCGGAGGGAGTCGAGCAGGAGACCCACCACGACCGGGATCAGGGCGATCGCTCCGGCGAGGACCGTCGGCCCGACGCCCCGCTCGGCGCCGCCGGCCACGGCGAGCAGGGCGAGCGCGGGCGTGAACACGACCGGGAACGCGAGGGGAACGACTCCCGCGACGGGGCCGGCGGGGGCCGGTGATGGCGATGGTGGAGCGAGGAAGACGTCGCGGAGGGCGACGACGAGCAGGGCGATGCCGGCTGCGATCCGTGCGCTGGGACCGCTCAGGTCGATCAGGTCGAGGAACGGACCCGACCCGGCGGCGCAGAGCCCGACGAGGACGAGGGTCGTCGCGGTTGCGGCGGCCACGGTGGCGGTCGTCGTGTCGGTCGGGCGGGCGGCGACGGCGCGGAAGGGGTTGGCGGCGGCGGTCATCGCGAGGATCAGCAACGTGAGGGTCATGGGTCGTCTCCGAGTCGGGTGTCGCGCAGGAGGAGCAGGGCGCTGAGGGCGTGCTGCTGATCGTCCATCTGAGTGTCGCCGAGGCGGAACCAGGCCCCGACGGTGCGGTGCGGCTCGACATCGTCGGCGGCGTCGGCCCGGTCGACCTGGCGTTCGACGAGCAGGTGCGCGGCACAGTCGGCCCGCTCCACCAGCGCGCCCTGGTCGGAGAGGCGCTCGTCGTTGCGTCGGAGCTGGAGGAGGTGGTTGCCCAGGCCTTCGCCGAGTGTCCCCACGCCGGCCGCGAGTGCGATCGGGCCTCGGGTGAACCGGGTGATGCCACCCTGGCGCTGCGACTCGTAGCGGACCTGGAGGCTGAAGAGACCGAGCTGGCGGGAGCGCCAGGCCTCCTCCCGCTCGGTGACGGGCGGGGGCTCGGGCCATCGGTCCATCGTCTCGAACGCGTAGGCGCCCCAGTGATCCGACACCGGGGGCCAGGGCGCCTCCACCCGGTCGCGATCCTCCACGAGATAGCGCCGGACCCGAAGGGCCGGTCGGTCGAATCCCTCCTCGGGGAACGTCAGGTGGAGTCGGGCGAGGGCCCACATCACCTCGCCGGTGAAGAAGGGCGAGCGCGTGTCGCCCGGGCCCGAGCGCACGTCGATGTCGGCGCTGACACTCCCGTCGTCGTTGACGACGGCGGCGAGGGTGCGGCCCAGGGCGACGAGCAGCTCGTCGTGGTCGGTCCGACCGGTGACGAGCCGCCGCTCGTCGAGGGCGGCGACGAGCAGCCCCGCCGCCCCACTCCCGGGCCGTGGCCCGGAGCCGAACGCAGGACCGATCACCGTGTCGACCAGACGGCGTTCGACATGGGCGAAGGCGGCTTCCGCGACATCCCCGGCCCCGGCGATGCCGTCGGCCTCGGCCTGCCACAGCGACCACATCACGCCGGCATGGCGGGTGTCGTTGTAGCCGGGCTCGACCTCGGCCCGCTCGCGGTCGTATCGGTACACGAAACGGCCGTCGGCCTGCAGGTTCGCCGCGAACCACCCGACTGCCAGTTCCGCCGCGGTCGTGAGCTCGTCGTCGGACGGTCGGCCGCACCCCTCCGGGTGAACCGCGACGGCGACCACGCCGGCCACGAGTACCCAGCCCACGGCCGCCCTGCCCAGTCTCCTCCTCAGCCCGTGCACCGCCGAAACCTAGCGCTGTCCCACCAGCTCCTACGATGCGACGGTGCCCCGATGGTTCCGCCTCCTGCTCGTCGGCCTGGCCGCTGCGGTGGTGCTGTCGCCGCTGACCCGACCGCCGCGCAGCGACACCTATCCCCTGTCGACCTACCCGATGTTCGCTTCGGACCGGGGCGCGTTGCACGACATCGCCACGGTCGTCGAGGTGAAGGCCGACGGTTCCACGGTCCGTCTGTCGCCGGAGCTGATCGCGGGGACCGACGAGGTCATCCTCGCAGCCGTCACCGTCACCCGAGCGGTCGCCGGCGGCCAGGCCGAGGAGCTGTGTGCCGAGGTGGCGAGCCGGCTCGGCGAGGGGCGCCGCGCCCGGGTGCAGACCGAGCGGCACGACGTGGTCGAGCTGGTGGCCGAGGGTGCGCCCCCGCGCTCGATCGACGTCCACGCGGAGTGCGCGCGTGCGTGACCGTTCCCGCTTCGCCATCCTGCGAGCGCTGATCGCGGGCTATGCCGCCGTGTGGACCGCGGTGCGCGCTCCGGCCCTGCTGGACCCGCTCGACTACGCGGCCCGCCGTCTCGATCCCGTGGGACCGCTCGCGTTCCTCGATGCCCCCGTCGCTGATGTCTTTCTGGTCGGGGCGGTGATCGCGACGCCGATCGCGGCCGCACTCCTCGCACTGGGCTGTCACGAGCGTTGGAG
Organism: Acidimicrobiia bacterium; assembly: GCA_030432715.1. Taxonomy (GTDB): domain Bacteria; phylum Actinomycetota; class Acidimicrobiia; order Acidimicrobiales; family Aldehydirespiratoraceae; genus JAJRXC01. Next base: position 9,422 of record JAUIML010000098.1, read on the forward strand.
TGGACCGGCGGCGGCGATCGGGTTCCTGTTCGTCACGACCTATCGCAACTCGTGGGGGCAGCTGTTCCACACGGAGAACCTGGTCGCACTCCATCTCGCCGTCCTCGCGCTCGCCTCCTTCTCGCCCCCGACCGACGACGAGGACGGTCGCCGCTGGGCGGTCGAGGCGATGGCCGTCCTGACCGTCGGGACGTACTTCCTGGCCGGGGTGGCGAAATGGCGGATCAGCGGCACCGCGTGGCTCGACGGCGACGTCCTCCGCCACCAGATCGCGTTCGACAACGCCCGCAAGGAGATCCTCGGCGACACGTCCTCGCCGTTCGCGGGATGGCTGCTCCGGCACGGCTGGTTGCTCGGTCCGGCCGCGGTCGCGTCGGTTCTGGTGGAGCTCGCCGCCCCGCTCGCCCTGCTGCGGGGTCGGGTCGCCGCGGTCTGGTGCGGGCTCGCCCTGCTGTTCCACTGGGCGGTGCTGGCCTTCATGGCGATCCTGTTCCCCTACCACCTGCTCGGCATCGGACTGGCTCCTCTTCTTCCCGTCGAGCGGCTCGGGACTACGGTCGCGGGATGGACAGGACGCTTCCGAGAGGCTTCGCCGACATCGACCCTGCCTGGTTGACCGACGCCCTGCGCGAGGGCGGTGTGATCGACGGGTCGACGGCCGTGCACACGTGTGAGGCCGCCGTGCTGGGGACCGGCGAGGGATTCGCCGGTGACCTCGCCCGGCTGACCGTGGGCTACGAAGGCGGCGTGGGGCCCGCGACGATGGTCGTGAAGATCCCCACCTCGATCGACGACAACCGGAGCGGCTCGGAGATGCTCGGTGTCTACGAGCGGGAGATCCGGATGTATCAACACATCCTGCCGTCGTTGGGCGCCCCCGTGCCGGCCGTGTACTTTGCCGACGTCGATCCCAACCCGGACTGGGAGAAGCAGATGTCGGCCGTACGGGCGCTCGAACGGTTGCCGGTCTGGCTGCTGCGCATCATCACGTGGCTGCTCCAACGCTTCGTGAAGCCGGAGCCCCGGCCCAGCGTGTTGATCCTCGAGGACATGGCGCCCGCCGAGATCGGCGATCAGGTCGCAGGTGCGTCGCTCGACCGGATCGGCCGTGTGCTCGAGGTGGCCGCTCGGTACCACGCGGCCACCTGGGGAGACCGATTGCCGGAACCGGGACCGTGGCTCGTGTCGGGCGGAGTCGCACCGAAGTTCTTCCAGGCGAGCTTCCTCGGTACCCGACGGCAGTTCCTCCGCGGCGAGGGGCGCAACGTGAGTGCACACATGAAGGCGCTGCTCGACCGCCTTCGTCGCGACGGCGTCGACCGGGGTCGTCGCGTCCACACCGCCGTTCCGCAGTGTCTGCTGCACGGCGACCTGCGCCTCGACAACATGTTCTTCGAGGGCGACGAGGTCGCGGCACTCATCGACTGGCAGCTGTCGCGAACCGGCCCTGCGGTGGTCGACGTCGCGTACTTCATCGCCGGTTCTGCCGACCCCGACGTCGACGAAGCCGAGATCGACGCGCTGCTGGGGCGCTACCACGCCGCCCTGGTCGAGGCAGGGGTCGACGACTATCCCCTCGAGCGCTTCACCGCGGACTACGAGGACGGCCTCCTGATGGTGCTGGGTTCGCTGACCGCAGTGGAGCTGCTCGACATGGGCGACGCCCGGGGTCGGGATCTGGTCGACCGGATGGTCACCCGCCTCGACGCCCGGCTCGCCCGCGTCGCCGCCTGACGCCGCGGCTATCGTTCGGCCCGCATGCGTGATCACCCCGTGTCCGACATCTTCGATCCGAGCCGCTGGCGGGAGGTCAACGGCTTCGACGACCTCACCGACGTCACGTATCACCGAGCCCTCGATCAGGGCACGGTCCGCATCGCCTTCGACCGCCCCGAGGTCCGCAACGCCTTCCGACCGCACACGGTCGACGAGCTCTACCGATGCCTCGATCACGCCCGGATGACGAGCGACGTCGGCTGTGTGCTGCTCACCGGCAACGGGCCGTCGCCGAAGGACGGCGGGTGGGCGTTCTGCTCCGGCGGCGACCAGCGCATCCGCGGGCGAGCCGGGTACCAGTACGCCGAAGGCGAGACCGCCGACACGGTCGACCCGGCCCGGGCGGCCCGTCTCCACATCCTCGAGGTGCAGCGGCTCATCCGCACGATGCCCAAGGTCGTGATCGCCGTGGTGCCCGGCTGGGCGGTCGGCGGCGGCCACAGCCTCCACGTGACCTGTGACCTCACGCTGGCGAGCGCCGAGCATGCCGTCTTCAAACAGACCGACACCGACGTGGCCAGTTTCGACGGTGGATTCGGGTCGGCATACCTGGCGCGTCAGGTCGGCCAGAAGCGGGCCCGGGAGATCTTCTTCCTCGGGCGTGATCACTCCGCGGCCGATGCGGTGGCGATGGGCATGTGCAACGCCGCGGTGCCACACGCCGAGCTGGAGACCGTCGCCCTCGAGTGGGCTGCAGAGGTCAACGCGAAGTCGCCCACCGGTCAGCGCATGGCGAAGTTCGCGATGAACCTGATCGACGACGGGCTCGTGGGCCAGCAGGTCTTCGCCGGAGAGGCGACCCGCCTCGCCTACATGACCGACGAGGCCGTCGAGGGGCGTGACGCCTTCCTGGAGAAGCGGGCCCCCGACTGGTCGGCCTTTCCCTGGTACTTCTGAGGACCCGGGCGTGGCCCTCGCCGACCCCGACCTGGTGCTGCGGTTCTGGAAGCCCTACGGCGTCCTCACCGCGTTCACCGACCGGGACGGACGCGAGACCCTCGCCGACCACATCGACATCCCCGACGTCTACGCCGCCGGCCGTCTCGATCGTGACAGCGAGGGACTGTTGCTCCTCACCAGGGGAAAGGCCTTGCGCACGCGCCTCATGCGGCCCGACATCGGTCATCCCCGCGCCTACCTCGCCCAGGTCGAGGGAGTCCCCGACGAGTCGGCCCTCGACCGGCTGCGGCGAGGCGTCGATCTCAAGGACGGCCGGAGCCGACCGGCCGAGGCCGAGCTGCTCGACGCCGCCCCCGCCCTGCCGCCACGCGACCCGCCGATCCGCGTGCGACTGTCGGTGCCGGATCGGTGGATCCGTCTCACCCTCACCGAGGGTCGCAATCGCCAGGTGCGCCGCATGACCGCTGCCGTCGGGCACCCCACCCTGCGCCTGGTGCGCGAGCGGATCGGGCCGATCGGGCTGGAGGGCCTGTCCCCCGGCGGGTGGGCTGCGTTGACGGGCGATGAACTCGATGCCCTCCGTGCGTCGCTCGATGCCGCGCCGGGCCGCGCGGCCGCGCTCAGTGGGCCGGGAGGGCCCAGTCGACGGGTTCGCGGCCGGCGGCGACGAGGGCCTCGTTCGCGCGGCTGAAGGGCTTCGTCCCGAAGAACCCCTTGTGGGCAGAGAGGGGCGACGGGTGCGGCGATTCGATGATCGCGTGCCGGTCACGATCGATGAGTGTCCGCTTCTTGCGGGCCGCGGCGCCCCACAGGATGAAGACCACGCGCTCGGTCTTCGCGTTCACCGTGTGGATGACCTCGTCGGTGAAGGTCTCCCACCCGCGACGCTGGTGGCTCGCGGCCTGGTGGGCGCGCACCGTCAGCGTCGTGTTCAGCAGGAGGACGCCTTGCCGGGCCCACGCCTCGAGGTTGCCGTGGTCCGGTACGGGCAACCCGAGATCGTCGTGGAGTTCCTTGTGGATGTTCTGCAGCGACGGCGGCACCCGAACGCCGCGTCGCACGCTGAAGCACAGCCCGTGGGCCTGGCCGGGCCCGTGGTAGGGGTCCTGGCCGAGGATGAACACGTTCACCTCGTCAAAGGGC
>JAUIML010000099.1 GCA_030432715.1 Acidimicrobiia bacterium
CGAGTTGCAGCTGCCCGGCGGCACCGTTGCCTATGCGGACGGGGATCGAACCGCGATGGCCGCTGAGGTGCTCCAAGTGGACCTCGGGCAACAGCCGTTCGCCGGTGACGCGGTACATGATCTGCAGGTCTTCGGGGTGGCCGGCGCCGGTCCGCTCGAGCCACCCCTTGAACGCTGCTGCCTCGCCCAGTGACCCGAGCGTCACCAGAGAACTGAGCGTGAGGGTGGCGTCGCGGATCCAGGTGAACCGGTAGTCCCAGTTGCGTTCGCCGCCGATCCACTCCGGCAGCGACGTGGTTCCCGCAGCGACCACTGCGCCGGTGGGGGCGTAGGTCAGCGCCTTCAGGATGAGCGCGGACCGATGGACCTTGCGGTGGTGTTCGCCCTCGTAGTTGCAGCAGCGCTCGAACCAGCTCTGCCAGAACGAGATCGTGTCGGTGAGGCGACGCTGCATCGACGCCCGGTGGTCGTGCCCGGGAATCGGGTTGTCGCTCGCGGCGGGCGTCCACGCGAGCTCGACCAACTCCTGCTGTTCGGTTGCGAGATCCCACTCGGCGATGACCCGGGTCGACTCGCAGCGCACGGGCCGGGTCGACCGGAACCACAGGGCGTCGGGGCCGCCGATCATCGTGCACGTGAGATCCGAGGTGGCGGTGAAACGCGGCGTGACCATCCCGTACTCGATGCGCGGCTCGACGACGATGCGAGCGGTCACCTCGCCCTCGAGACAACGTAGGCGGCGCAGTATTCCGTGGTGGCTCTCGACGGCGGCAGGACGGTCGGGATCGAACCGGCCCACCGGCATGCAGTCGGTCACCTCGAGCACCCCGGTCGCGGTACGGAAGCGGGTCGAGAGCACGTTGGTGGCCGGGAGATAGTCCCGCTCCACGTCGAGGATGTCGTCGGCCGGGCGGACCGTGAAGTGCCCGCCGGAGGCTTCGTCGAGGATGCGGCCGAACACCGACGGGCTGTCGAAGCGGGGGAAACAGCACCAGTCGATGGACCCGTTCCGCCCGACCAGGGCCAATGAGTGACAGTCGCCCAGCACCGCGTAATCGCCGATGCCGCTCCGTTCGGCCATGGACGCCGACGCTAGTCGGCGCCGGCGCCGACCCGGGTCAGCGCGCATCTCGAGAGCCCACTTGCCCGCGGCCCTGCCAGTTCACTTGTCAAGTGAACAGCTACTCTTGCGACCATGAGCAGAGCCGAACAGCGGGAGCAGTCGCGAGAGCGCATCATCGATGCCGCCGTGCAGGAGTTCGCCGACCACGGGTTCGAGGCGGCCGGCACGCGGGCGATCGCGACGCGTGCGGGTGTGACCCAGGGCCTCGTGACCTATCACTTCCCCTCCAAGGACGAGCTGTGGCGGGCGGCCGCCGACCGGATATTCGGCCGACTCGACGAGCTCGCCCCGCCGGAAGCGGATGCGTCCGACGCGGCGATCATCCGGGCGCATGTGGAGTTCTCGGCCCGCTACCCCGAGGTCTTCCACTTCATGGTCGACGCCGGCCGTCACGATGACGATCGGCTCCGGTGGTTGATCGAGGAGCATCTGGACCGTCGGTTCGCCGTGATCGCCGGTTCGCAGCGCACCAAGACCCAGGCTGCGCATCTCTACTACGCAGTGGTCGGGGCGAGCTCACTCATGTTCGCGGTGGCGCCGGAGTGTCGAGCGCTCACCGGGCGCGATCCGGCGTCCGCGGCGGCAGTGCGGGCCCACGCCGATCTCCTGGTCGACGCGTTCGCGCCTTCGGTCTGAGCACCGTCGCTTCCCACATTCACTGGTCACTTGACAAGTCAACGCGCGCTCGACACACTTCACTTGTCAATCGAACAGTCAATGGCGGACAAGGTGAGGGCCGATGGAAACGATCACGACCGACGTGTTGGTGGCAGGAGCCGGCCCGGCCGGACTCACCGCAGCATCCCTGCTCGCCCGGCTGGGCGTCGACGCCCTGACGCTCACCAAGTACGGCACCGCCAACTCGCCCCGCGCCCACATCACGAACCAACGGGCCGTCGAGGTGATGCGCGATCTCGGCATCGAGGACCGAGTCCAGGCCCGTGCCCTCCCGCACCACCTCATGGGCAAGCAGGTCTTCGCCACGTCCTTCGCCGGTCGCGAGTTGTCGCGCATGATGACATGGGGCACCGGCGACGACCGGATCGGTGAGTACCGGGCGGCCAGCCCGTCAGAGATGTGCAACGCCCCCCAGCACGTCCTCGAGCCGATCATGCTCGAACGGGCGCGTGAGCTCGGCGCCGACATCCGTCTCCACCACGAGGTGGTCTCGGTCGTCCAGGATGCCGACGGCGTGACCGCCCGGGTTCGCCCCCGCGACGGTTCGCCCGAGTTCGCGGTCCGGTCGCGTTACGCCATCGGGTGCGACGGGGCTCGCACGGTGGTGGGTCGCGACGGAGGATTCGAGTTCGAGGGTGAGAGCGGCAAGGGCAACGCCATCACCGTGTGGATCGAGGCCGACCTCACCCGCTACACCGCGCACCGCTCCGGCGCCCTCTTCGTCACCGTGACGCCCGGCAGCCGCGATCTGGTTAGCGTGTGGACCTGTATCGAACCGTGGACCGAGTGGAGCACGATCTTCATCCGTCCGGGCATGGTGCCCAACGATCTCGACGAGTCCGCCGTGATCGAGAGCGTGCGGGCCGCCATCGGCGACGACAGCGTCGACGTCACGATCAAGCACATCAGCCCCTGGGAGTTCAACCACGTGGTGGCCACCGGCTACCGGCGAGGCCGGCTCTTCCTCGCGGGTGATGCTGCCCATCGGCACCCGCCGGCCAACGGGTTGGGGAGCAACACGTCGATACAGGACACCTACAACCTCGTGTGGAAGCTGGCGCTCGTGCTCCGCGGTCGGGCCGGCGACAGCCTGCTCGACTCGTACGACGCCGAGCGGCAACCGGTCGGGCGCCAGGTCGTCGACCGGGCCAACCAGAGCGTGGATGACATGCTCGCGTGGTTCGCGCCGCTCGGTCTGCGGCCCGACATGACACCCGATGAGGTCGAGGCCCGACTCGATGCGCTCTTCGGGCCGGACGGGCCCGAGGATCGGGCCGGTCTACTGGCCGGGCTCGATCTCATGAACGAACAGTTCAACGCCCACGGCGTCGAGTTGGGCCAGCAGTACCGTTCGACCGCCGTGGCCGACGATGGCAGTCCCGAACCGACACCCGAGCGTGACGCCGTGTTGCACTTCGAGCCGTCGACGCGGCCGGGGAGTCCGCTTCCCCACGCGTGGCTGGTGGTCGCCAACGACGACGTGTCGACGCTCGACCTCTGCGCCTACGACCGGTTCACCCTCCTCGTCGGCGCCGATGGCGGGCGATGGATCGAGGCCGCCGCCGAAGTGTCCGGCGAGATCGGGGTCGAGATCGTCGCCGTGCCGGTGTCGCTCGGGCTCGATGTGAACGACGTCTACGGCCATTGGATCCGTCGCCGCGACGTGGACGACGACGGCTGCGTGCTCGTGCGGCCCGACCGGATCGTGGCGTGGCGCTCCGCCGGTCCGGTGGACGAACCCGCGACCGTGTTGCGGTCGGTGATGGCCGGTCTGCTCGCCGTGGACGACGCCTCGTCGCCTACCGCAGAGTCAGGGACACCGTAGGCCCGCCCGCAATAGCCGACGCCGTCTCCCGCGAATCGGAATCCATCAACCCCCCGCCCCGGCTGCCCGAACGCGCAACACCTCGGTGGCGAATGGAAGACCCGACCCCGACACGGGCATGCTGGGGGGAGGCGGTGGCATGGGCGAGGTCAGTACTTCGACGACGCGGCCGGAGGAGTCCGCCCGCGGGGCCCGGTGGGTGGGAATGCGTGGGTGGGAATGCAAGGAGAACATCGTCGAACGGACCACCGGAGAGGGCCCGGGTCTCGTCGAAGCCGCCGCTCGTTGCTTCGTTGGTGGTTCGAGAATCGGACGACCGGCCGGATCACCGTGGGCCAGTTTCCCAACTGGCCCTTGTTCGCGATCGCCGGCACGTGGCTCCTCGGCCGACTGGCCGATGACGGCACCCGGCTCGCCGACGCGACATCGTGGGCCGGGGTGGCGCTCTGGCTCTACTGGGGTTCCGACGAGCTCCTCCGAGGGGTCAATCCCTGGCGGCGACTGCTCGGCGCCGGCGTGATCGGTTGGCAGCTGGCCCGCCTCGTTCTCTGACCGGGCACGGAGCGGTGGATTTGTGTGCGCGGCCGCATCTCCGGACGCCCCTCGGCCCGTAGACCAGACGATGGAACACTCAGCGCCACATCATCCCGCCCTCGTCCTGCTGGACGAACTCGCCGCCGAGCCGATCGGCCCCGCCGTCTCCAAGTCGATGGTGTTCGACCGACTGCTCGACCTGCGAAACCTGATCGGCGACAAGCCGCTCCTCGTCACGTTCGTCGATCAACTCCTCGCCGCGGTGCCGGGAGCGACGATGGCGTCCGGTGACTGGTGGAAGAGCGAGCTGAAGGCGCTACGTATCACCACGGGCGATGCGCTGTGCCCCGAAGGGGTCGCGTAGCGCCCACCGGGTCTGCGTCGCGCCGCCGTGGCCTGTGACAGGGTGGGGTATGCCGACCGTCGTCGCCCAGTACTGCCTCACCGTCTCCGACCTCGATCGATCGATCCGCTTCTACGAAGACGTGATCGGCGTGAAGGTGAAGATGCGGGTGGAAGGCGACGGTGTGACAGAGGTCCTTCTCGGCGATGATCAGGGTGGCGGCCAGCTCCAGCTCGCCAGCCGCGACGAGGTCGACGGACCGATCGAACACGGCAACGCGCTGTGGAAGATCTACTTCTACGTCGACGACGTCCACGCCACGGTCGGCCGCGTGCCTGACGGCGGCGGTGTGGTCGACGACCCGCCCGAGCGGCTCGAGCGGTGGCCCGCCACGATCGCGTTCGTGCGCGACCCGGATGGCTACCGGATCGAACTCCTCCAGGTCCACGACGACTGAAGTCCCGCTCAGGTCAGCGAGGAGAGAAACGCCCGAGTGCGGGCCTGCTCCTCGGTGGTACCGACCACGTTCGCGCAGAGTTCGGTCATGCCGGACGCGGCGAAACGAGAGAGGTGATCGCCGACGCGGTCTTCGTTGCCGAGCACCACGAGGTCGACGGGGTCCGCCACCGACTCGGCCGCGACCTTGCGGGCGTAGGACGGCATGGTGGCCACCCGATCCATCATCGGTGCCAGGCGGGCGCGGGCGGCGAGCGCGTCGTCGGTGACGCACACCGGGATACCGACGATCACCCGCGGTCCGGGACGAGACGCCTTTTCGGCCGCCTCGTGAAGCCGTGGCGTGATGTCGCGTCCGAGCGCGGTCGGGCCGGTCATCCAGGTGATGGTCCCGTCGGTCGCTCGGCCGGCCAGGTCGAGCATGCGGGGGCCCAGCGCGGCCAGAACCGTGCTCGGGGGAGGACCGCCGACCGGAGTGGACATGCGGGCGGTGACGTGGCGGCCCGCGACGTCGGTGTGGCGCTCGGTCGAGAACAGCCCGCCGAGGGCCTCGACGACCTCGGCGCACACATCCACGATGCCGGGATAGGGGATGCCGAACCAGCCTTCCGAGACCGCCGGATGGGTGACCCCGAGGCCGACGGTCAGCCGCCCGGGGCCGGCCGCGTCGGCCGCGGTCAACGCCTGGAGGGCGAGTGGGATCGGGTGGCGGCCTTGAATCGGCACCACTGCCGTGCCCAACTCGATGTCGGGCACTTCACGACCGGCGACCGCGAGGACCGTGAACGCATCGAGCCCGTTGGTCTGCGGGAGCCAGACCATCCCGAAGCCCTCGGCCGCCGCGACACGGATACGGTCGACCGCGTCGGCGACCGAGGTCGCGTCGCTTCCCGCGAAGAGTCCGACGGCGAAGGGCGGGGCCATGCTGCCAGGCTCAGGAGCCGGTGGCCCGGAAGGGTGCGGCAACGTCGTGTTTCGTCGAGATGTCGGGCCACGAAATCGGGGGCATCGACCTCATGATGGCATCTGCGGGTGCTTCGCGGCGTGGTCGTGCCGCTGGTCACGGCTCGTTGCGGAACTTGTGAGGCGGTGGCGGGGATGCTCAGATCGTCCGATCGTTGCCGGCGTCAGGACGACTCACCGATGAGGATTGCTCCCAGAACCCGAATGGTCGTCGTCGCGCTCGTCGCGCTCCTCGGCGCGGCGAGCTGTGGGAGCGACAGCGATCAACCCGGCACCGCGTCTTCATCGACGACAACCACCGCGACGGCCGAGACGACGGCGCCGCCGAGCACGTCCGACGACACCGGAGCGATCGACGAACCCACTGCGGAGGACGATGTGGCCATCTTCACCGGACCGATCACGGGCGGCGGTGGGATTCCGCAGACCGCCACGCCGATCGATCTCGCGGCGCGCGGCTATGTCGAGGAGGAGTACTTCGTCTCCGGCACCGCGGTGAGCTACGAGCCCGTCGGCGAATGGGGGAGCGACGGCGCGTGGGACACGGTCGTGGGCGACACCGCGCCGTTCACGACCCGGATCCTGGTGCGGCGTCCCGCCGACCCCAGCGCCTACAACGGCACGACGGTCGTCGAGTGGCTCAACGTGAGCTCCGACGTCGACATCGACATCGACTTCGTCTTCGCGTCCGAGGAGCTCCTCCGCGGTGGCTACACCTGGGTCGGAGTGTCAGCCCAGGCCGTCGGTATCACCGGCGACGGGGTCGACAGTCCGTTCGGGCCCGGCGCGCTCGGCCTGCAGGCATGGGATCCCGACCGCTACGGCGATCTGGTCCATCCCGGTGATGCCTTCTCGTACGACATCTTCTCCCAGGTCGGCCACGCGCTGCGATCGCCCGGCGAGGTCGATCCGCTCGCCGGATCGGGTGTGGAACGGCTGCTCGCGACCGGTGAATCGCAAGGCGCGTTCCGCCTGCTCACCTACACCAACGCAATACAGCCCACGGCCGACGTTTATGACGGAATCCTCATCCACAGCCGCAACGGGTCGGGCGTGCCGCTCACCGGCGAGGCGATGGCGGGGGGAGAGGTGCCAGAGACGGCATCCGTCCGCGTCGACCTCGACGTCCCCGTCTTCCAGATCGAGACCGAAACCGACCTCTTCGGACTCGGAAGCCCGTTCCCGCCGGCCCGACAGCCCGACTCCGATCGCATCCGCACCTGGGAGGTGGCCGGGCTGGCTCACTCCGACGCCTACTACCTCGCCCGACTGAGTGAACAGGGTGTGCGCCAGTTCGACGGGTTCCTCGACCTGTCGGGCGTGCTCGGCCAGATGAACTCGGGCCCCCAGAACTTCATCATGAACGCTGCGCTCCGGCACCTGGACCGATGGGTGGCGGAGGGCACGCCTCCGCCGACCGCGCCTCCCATCGAAACCGCCGACGGGGCCATCCTGCGAGACGCCGACGGCAACGCTCTCGGTGGCGTCCGCACGCCCCATGTCGACGTGCCGATCGCGACCCTGACCGGTGAGGGCCTCTCCGTCGTGGGTCAGACCCTGCCTTTCGACACGGCCACACTGGACGCCCGCTACGGCGACGAGGCCGGCTACCTCGCCGAGTTCGCCGAGGCCCTCGACGTCACGGTCGAGGCCGGTTTCCTGCTCGCCGACGACCGCGAACAGATCCTGGCCGAGGCCGAGGAGCGCTACCCCTAGCGATGCGAGGTCCAGGCACTCAGGTCATGAGGTGGCGGGCCGAGTAGACGGGCAGGTCCAGCTGGGTGAGCACCCCTGGCGCAGCGTCGACCACGTGAGGGATCGCGTTGATCACGTGCATGGCCGTCGCCAGGCAGCCGGCGTGGTTGTGGTCACCCTGGCGCGACGACAGTTGGAGTTCCACCTTCAGGTCGGGCTCCCCGTCGATGAGGATGCGGTAGCCGTCTCCCTGCGGCCACTCGGGAGCGTCCTCGTCGCGCATGCGCGTGACGTGTTCGACGACGATCCGGGGTTCGCCGTCGATCATCCCCCGGATCTCGAACCGCATGCCGGAGATGGTGCCGGCGCGGATCGTGCCGCTGGCGATCTCGATGTCCTCGTCGGCCCGGATGACCTCGTGGGTCTCGGTGATGTCGTCGAGTTCCACGCCGAGGGCGTCGGCCACCGTTGCGACAACGGGGCCCCAGGCCATCGCGGTGGATCCCGGGGAGAGGAGCAGGGACTGACGCGGCGCCTCCTTGCCGAACCCCATGATGTCGAACAGGGTCGGTGGGTTGTCCCACGTGGCGTAGTTGATGATCTCCATCATCCGGACCCGCTCGACCTCCTTGCACAGGGCGAGCGTGTGCACGGCGAGACCGACGTTGCCGTAACCGGGGTCGATGCCCGATGTGTAGAACGACGTTCCGCCCTCCTCGCAGGCGGCCTGGAGCTGATCGTGGAAGCCGGCCTGGCGGGGGTTGAGCAGGGCGACGAAGGAGGTGTTCACCACGTTCTTCCCGCCGGCCAGCATCTCGCAGAGATCATCGACGACTTCGGCCGGCCGGACGTCGGAATGCGCCATGTAGCTGACGCAGTCGGCGTCGACGGCCAGCAGCGCTGCCGCATCCTGGGTGGCGGTCACGCCGATGGGCTCGATTCCGCAGATCTCGCCGGCGTCGCGTCCGGCCTTGTCATCGGAGTGCACCCACAGGCCGGCCAGCTCGAGATCCGGATGGTGATGGATCGCCGGCACGGCGTGGACCCCGACCGTGCCCGTCGCCCACTGGATCACTCGATACGTCATGGTGCCTCCCCGATCGACCCGTAGTGTCGCACCGACCGCACGGGGCGGTCGAACGCCATCGCCTCGTCTCGTGGCCGGCGGTTTGGGGGGCGGCCGTCCGGGGAATACTGGGGTCAGCGGCGCCCGCCGAGAAACGGAGGTCGGAGACCATGGTCGAGCCCACAGGCCCACACGAGCGAGATGAGGAGAACGGCTTCACGGTGCTGATGGCCACCGACGGCTCGGACGCGTCGCTCGTCGCGATCCGAGCGGCGCGACGGGTCCTGCCTGCGGCATCGCGCTGGGAGCTCGTCACGGTGATCCCGCACCGGGCCAACCCGGCCGATGACGCGACCGGCTTCGCCGCCCCCATCCTCGACGAGGATGATGTCCGCGAGATCGACCACGAGAATCTGGTCGAGGCCGACGCCGTCGTGGCCCGCACGGCGCGGGCGCTCGGCCCGGTCCCGGTGGATGCGCAGGTGCTGCGGGGCGATCCCGGCAGGGTGCTGTGCGATCACGCCGGCCTGGTCGGCGCCGACATCATGGTCGTCGGGGCGCACGACCGGGGCTTCTTCTCCCGTGCCCTGCAGCGCTCCGTGACCGAGCACGTCGTGCGCCACGCGCCATGCCCGGTGCTCGTCATCCCCGAGACCCTCGACGATCACTGACCGGCGCGTCCGGCCCGGGCGCACTCACGTGTTCCGCGAGGAGAACGACCGGCGGTGCTAGGACAGTCCGGTGGAGCGGACCGATCATCCCGGCGATCTCGAACACCACATCATGCGGGACCTCGGCTTCAGCGTCGGGCCCGTGGGCGTCGAGATGCACGGCTCGGCCCGGATCGTGCCGGAGATGTGGGTGCCGGCCACGCGCTCGCTCCGGATGGGAATCCTGGCCGCGTGGGTCGACATGGTCGCTGGTCACCTCGCGATCGATCTCTTCACGCCGCGGGTGCCGGTCACCCTCGATCTCGACGTCCATCTGCACGCCCAGGCCACGGGAGCCGAAGAGGTTCGGATGGTCGGCCGTACCCAGAAGGCCGGTCGTTCGGTCGCGGTGCTGAGCGTCGACATGGTCGCCGACGGCTCGGCGATCGGATTCGCCCACTCGACCTTCATGGCCGCCCCCAACCCGTCGCTGACCATGCCGACCATCGTGCGCGACGAGGGGCTGCTCGAGCCGCACCCGGCCCAGCTCACCGTGCCCTTCGCCGAGCGGGCGGGCTGCCGCCCGAGAACGCCAGGCGTGGTCGAGATTCCCATGCGCCCCGACGGGCTCAACGCCGCCGGCACCCTCAACGGAGGCCTGCTCGCCCTCGCGGTCGAGGAGGCAGCCCTTTCGGCGGGCACCGGGCGGCCGTTGACCTCGATGGGGATGCGGTTCGTCTCACCCGTGCGGGTCGGCCCGGCGGTTGCCACGGCCGACGTCGCAGACGGGTTGGGGACCGTCGTGGTCTGCGACGAGGGTCGCGACGGCCGGCTCGCCGTCATCGCCACGACGCGCGACGGCTGAGCGTCGCAGCTCGGCCCGCTGCACGGCCGGTCACTCCATGACGCGCAGGGTGTCGGGGAGGTTCATGCGACGCAGGCCGCGGATGAGGAAGAGCGGCGCGACGGCCACGGTGACGACACCGGTGACCAGGGCGAGCAGCAGGGTGGTGGGGGAGAGATAGACGGAGATCCCCAGATCCGGCAGCGAGTTCTCCGCGAGCGCCCGCAGCATCCAGCCGAGGATGAGCGTGCCCGACACGAGTCCGACCACGGTGGCGGCCACGCCGACCACCACGCTCTCCTTCACCACCACCCCCATCACGGTGCGCACGGGGAGACCGAAGGCCTGCATGGTCGCGTGCTCCCGGCGTCGTTCCTCCACGGTGATCCGGCTCGAGTTGAAGGCGATCAGCAACGCGAGCACCAGCACGAACCCTGCGGTGACGAACAGGAAGCCCACGAACTGCTCGAGGGCCTCGTCGAAGATCTCTGCGAAACGGGCGACCGCCTGCGCCGAGGTGACACCGTCGAGGTCGAACACGGCGCGCTGCACGTCGCCTCGCGTGGCCCCCTCGGCCGGGTAGGCGTTGACGAGGTTGACCGTGCCGGCGAGACCGAACCGCTCGGCGAGTGAGAGATCGGCGAAGGCGAAGTTGCGGATCGGGTTCGGGTGGATGGCGTCGACCCTCACGGCCGACTCCGCCAGCATGGGCCCCTCGGGCCCCAGCGCGAGATGACGGATCCGGATCGTGTCACCCGGGGCGACGCCGAGGTCGTCGGCCGCCTTGCGAGCGAGTACGAGGCCGTCGCCGCGCTCGCCGTCGACGATGGTCGGAGTCCACGCTGCGGCCTCGAGATCGACCAGTTCGAGGAGCAGCTCGATGTCGTCATCCGGGTCGGCGGCCAGCGCAGTCGCGCCGAGGCGCAAGCCGGTGTCGACCCGACCCGTCGCCGTGGCTGCGGCTATCGCGGCGAGAACCGGATCGTCGGAGGCCCGGTAGCCGTCGAGGGTCACCACCACCCGGTCGGGATCGCCCTTCGTGAGCTCGTCGCCGCCCTCATCGATCGAACGGCCGAAGCTGTCGAGCATGCCCAGCACGGCGACCAGCGCCGTGATCGCCGCGCCGACGCCCACCGCGGTGAGCATCGTGCGCCGCGGAGTGCGCAACACGTTGCGGATCGGCATGTGGGTCAGTGTCGAACCCGGAAGCCGCAGCCGGTTGGTCCAGTCGGTGAGCCGGCTGGCCCGCGCCGTGAGGTGCCCGGTACGGATCGCCTCGATGGGTTCCACCCGCACGGCCCGCCAGACCGGCAATGCGGCGGCGGCGATCGGGATCACCAGGCCGAGCGCCGCGGCGCCGGCGTAGACGTCGAACTGGAACGGTGTGCGCCACTCGGGCAGCGGGAGGAACGACTCGAAGAGCCCCTTCATCGCCCAACCGAGCAGGACCCCGACACCGATGCCGGCGACCGTTCCCACGACCCCGATCTGGGCGCCCACGAGCAGGGGGCGCACGGCGAGACGGAAGCGGGAGAGGCCGAGGGCCATGCCGATCCCGATCTCCCGACGCTGGGCCTCGACGATTCGGCTCACCAGGTTGAACGCAGCGAGCGCAGCGGCAAAAAGTACGAGGACCGAGATCATGGTCCAGACCTGCTCATCGTTCTCGATGTCGTCGTAGAGGAGCCGGTAGGCCTCGACGTCGTCGCGGTCGCCCACGGTCGCACTCACCCCGGGCAGGGCATCGAGTGCGGTCTGAAGCTCGGACTGCACTGCGGCCACGTCGGTACCCGCCGCGACGGTGAGCACCAGGTCGTTGACCTGTCCCTCTCGGCCCGTTATCTCCTGCGCGGTGGCCACCGGCGCGTAGACGATGGCGAAGTCTCCCTGGGCGAAGATCGTTCCTTCCGGCCCCGTGATGAAGAAGTCCTCGGGTCCGGCGCCGAGACCGACGTAGGGCACGGGCCGACCTCCGGCCACCACGAGATCGCCCTCATCCGGCAGGCCGTAGAAGTCGGCGAACTTGGCTTCGAGCACGACCTCCCCGGCACCGGGGATGGACCCGTCGCGGAGCCACAGGTCGTCGACCACCCCTCCCGCCGCAGCATCGCCGAAGTCCATGCCGACGAGCCGGGCCTGCACCAGGATCGTCTCGTCGCCGGTCGAAGCATCGACCTGGCTGGCGACGACGAGTCGTTCGCGCATCGCGGTGACCGCGTCGGCCGAGTCGAGGGCAGCGACCGCGTCGAGCAGGGTGCCCTCGGCCACGTAGGTGCCGGCGCTGAGTTCGACCCGCAGGTCGTGGACCGCGGTGAGTGCGAAGCTGACGTCGTTGGACTGACGGCGCCAGGTGGAGGTGCTGCGCAGGCCGGCGAACACCCCGGTGCCGATGGCGATCACCAGGGCGATCGCGATCACCGCGACCCAGTGGCGGCGCAGATCCCGCCACGAGAGCCGGAGCAGGAGCCGGGTCACCGGCTCACCACTGGAGCTCGGAGATCCGGGCCGGTCCGCCCGCCGGCGGGCCGTCGGCCACGATCCGCCCACTCGAGAGTTCGATCACCCGGTCGGCGGCAGCAAGGGCCTGGGCCATACGACCCGTCTGCATGTAGAGTTGAAGGAGCAAGCGCCATGACGGGGCATGGCCGGGGTTCGCCGCGACGGTCGCCTCGAGAAATTCGGCGGACGCCTGTGGGCTGCCCGCATAGATCATGAATTGCGCATACTCGAGGCGCTGGTCCGGATCGTTGGATTCGCGCAAAGGTGCGAGCAGCTGATTGGCCTCGGTCGGCTTGCCGCTGATGGCCATCAATAGACCGTACTCTTCCTTGATCCAGTCGGTGTCCGGGTGATCGGCAAGCAGCTGCTCGAAGCGGGCGGCTGCCACATCGCGCTGTCCGGCCTGGGCGAGGCGCGTGGCGAGCAGGCCTTGGGC
>JAUIML010000100.1 GCA_030432715.1 Acidimicrobiia bacterium
CGGCGGATGGCGACCTCACCGAGATCCTCCGTCGTGCGATCGACAGCGACGGCGCCGTGCTGGTCGAGTGTCCGCTCGACCAGTCGCGCAACGCCGAGCTCGGATCCAGCCGCTACGACGCGTCGCTGGCTCGACTCGGGCGCGTCGCGTCGGACGACCGATCCGATGAGGTTTGACGATCTGGGGTTGCGGGTAGGACGACAACACGGAACCACTCACAAACGAACACGAAAGGGTGATGTACGTGTTGTTCCGATTCGATCCATTCGACCCCACCGAGCGGTCGGGGGCCCGCCAGCCCGCCATGCTGGCGATGGATGCCGTCCGCAACGACGACACCGTCTTCGTCTACTTCGATGCGCCGGGTCTCTCCGACGACGACATCGAACTCACGGTCGAGAAGAACGCAGTCACGGTCGAAGCCTCGCGGCGTTGGCACGCCGGGAATCAGCAGATCCTGACGAGCGAACGCCCTCAGGGCGTCTTCCGTCGGCAGATCCAGTTCGGGGAGAACGTCGACACCGACGGCATCTCGGCCGAACTCGAACATGGCGTCCTGACCCTTTCGGTGCCGGTGAAGGAGGGGTCGAAGCCCCGCTCGATCTCCATCGGCACGTCGGGCGGGTCCCGCCAGCTGGAGACGTCCTCGAGTTGAGCGCTCACTCCTGCCGGTCGAGCACCTTCCGGCCATCACGAGGCGGCGAGGCATCAGCCTCGCCGCCTCGTCGCGTACAGCCCACCCGGCCGGCCGCTGTAGGTTGACCGTGGCCTCCCGCGCCATGCACCCGGGCTCGCCCGAGTTTGCCTCCCGCGTCGGGCGGGTAGTCCGACTGCATCCGTTCACCGTCCGCCGCACACCGGTCGGACCCACCGAGGAGACGCGTCGCCGATGACGGCAACGACCCTGACATCCACCAACCCGACCACGGGCGAGGTCATCGATCGTTTCGCCGTACACACTGCGACTCAGGTCGAGGAGTTCCTCGCCCAGACCGACGCCGCGCAGCGAGTCTGGGCGGCGACCGCATTCGACGATCGCGCCGACGTCCTCCGCCGGGCGGCAGAACGCCTCCGCTCCCGAGTCGACGAGCTGGCTGCCTCGATGGCCGACGAGATGGGGAAACCGCTCGCCGACGGCAGAGCCGAGGTGGAGAAGTGCGCGTGGGTGTGCGAGTACTACGCCGACAACGGCGAGGGGATGCTGGCCGACGAACCGCGGCGCTCGGACCATCGCAGTGCCCGAACGGTGTATCGACCGATGGGCACGGTGCTCGCCGTGATGCCGTGGAACTTCCCGCTCTGGCAGGTCTTCCGGTTTGCCGCCCCCGCCCTGATGGCGGGGAACGCGGGGATGTTGAAGCATGCGTCGAACGTGTCGGGAAGCGCCGTGGCGATCGAGGAGATCTTCGCCGAGTCCGATCTGCCGGACGGTGTCTTCCGCACCCTGCTGCTGCCCTCGGCGAGGATCGCCGACGTGATCGCCGATCCCCGTATCGCCGCCGTCACCCTCACGGGCAGCGAGCCGGCCGGCCGGGCGGTCGCCGAGGTTGCCGGAGCGAACCTCAAACCATCGCTCCTCGAGCTGGGCGGCAGCGATCCCTATGTCGTGCTGGCCGACGCCGACGTGGAGAACGCTGCGGCGGTGTGTGTCGAGAGCCGGCTCACCAACTCGGGGCAGAGCTGTATCGCAGCCAAGCGCTTCATCGTCGTGCAGGAGGTGTACGACGAGTTCCGTGCTGCGTTCCTGCAGGGAATGCAGAAGGCGGTCGTCGGCGATCCTCACGACCCGCGGACCACGGTCGGCCCTCAGGCCCGTCACGACCTGCGCGACGAGCTCCACCAGCAGGTGGTGCGCTCGGTCGAAGCCGGGGCCGAAGTGCTCCTGGGCGGTGAAATCCCCGACGGTCCGGGTGCGTTCTACCCGCCGACCGTGCTCGACCGCGTCGGCCCGGGCATCCCGGCGTTCGACGAGGAACTCTTCGGGCCGGTCGCTCCCCTGATCCGGGCCGAGGACGAGGATCACGCGATCGCGCTCGCCAACGACAGCGACTTCGGCCTCGGCGGGGCCGTGTTCACGGAGGACATCGAGCGTGGCTCGTCGATCGCCGCCGACCGGATCCGCACCGGGAACTGTTTCGTGAACGCGAAGGTGGCGTCGGATCCGCGCCTGCCCTTCGGTGGGATCAAGAACTCCGGCTACGGCCGAGAGCTCAGCGAGCTGGGTATTCGCACCTTCGTGAACGCGAAGACGGTCGCCATCGCGAAGTGAACCGCCTGGGTCGGCCCTCGACCGGTGAGCGCCGAGGGACGCCGGGACGGGTGGTGAGGCCTGGTCCCCGTCGGTAGGGTCCTGCAACGTCTCATCGATGTGTGGGGAAGGCCCCTCTGGAGCGAAACGGAGGAGAACCCCGATGAGCAATCTCCCCCCCGACACCCTGCCGAGCGCCCTCCTCGGTGTGTTCGCGGCATCCCAGACCCCCTACGCACTCGTCGACGTGCCGAACCTCGAGTTCGTGGGTGTCAACGCGGCGTACTGCGCCATCACCGGGCGGGCCGAGGACGACCTTCTGGGGAGCTCGCTGTTCGCGGCGTTTCCGGAGAATCCGGGCACCGGGACCGAGGCACCGCTCCTCGAGTCGATCGAGCGTGTGGTCGCCAGCGGGACGTCGGAAGCGATGCCGACACAGCGCTACGACGTGATCGACACGGCGACCGGCGAATTCGTCGAACGGTACTGGAACGTGACAAATGCGCCGATTTTCGGCGACGACGGCTCGGTGGCCTTCGTCCTCATCCATCCCGAGGAGGTGGACCCGTCGGACGGCGGGCGACCCGGAGAGGCCGCCGGGTCGCCGCCGTTCCCAGGCGTCGCGCTCGGCCCCGACGCCGCGTCCCGGGTCACGATCGAGCGGCTCTACAAGGTCAACAGCCTCTCGGCGGCCCTCATCGACGCCCTCGACGTCGACGCCGTCGCCAATGCCGTGTTCGAAGACGGCGTGGGTCTGCTGGGTGCCGACGCCTGCTACCTGGCGGCCGGTCGGGCCGGCGCGGTCGAGCTCGCCCAGTGGGACGGGACGGGCCCGCGGCCGGCTGCGCCGAAATGGCGGAGGATGCGGGCAACGCCCGGCCGGGATCCGCTCTCGGACGTGCTCACCATCGGCGTGCCCGTCTACTTCGAGAGTCGAGACCGTGCACTCTCGGTCTATCCGGCGCTCGAACGTCAGGTCTCCGACGACGATTTCCACGCGATGGCCTGCATTCCGCTGCTCGACGAGGAGCACCCGGTCGGTGCGGTTGCCTTCCTCTACCGATCTCCGACGGCGTTCGATTCCGTGGTGCGCCTCTCCATGCACACGATCGCCACCCTCGCCGGCAAGGCCCTCGTCGCCGCGACCCGGGCCGCAGAGCGGTCGGTCACCCTGGAAGCACTGGAGGAAGCCGTCCTGGCTCCTCAACTCGACGACGTTGCGGGTTTGGCCACCGATGGTGTCTACAGCCAGGCGACGGAAGCCGTGTCGGCGGGCGGGGACTGGTACGACGTCCTCGGGCTCGACGATCACCGCACCCTCCTCGTGATCGGTGATGTCACCGACCACGGTCCCGCGGCGGTGGGGGAGATGGCGCGGGCACGGGCGACGGTCCAGACGCTGGCCCTCGACGGATACGACTGTGGCGAGATCGCCACGCGTTCGTCGCGGGTGCTGGAGCGGGTCGCTCCGACCATCGGTACGGCCGTCATCGCCATCTACGACGGTCGGGATCGGTCACTCGAGTGGACGACGGCCGGGCACCCGTATCCGCTGTTCAAGCCGTTCGCCGGCCCTGCGGAGTACCTCGAGGAGACCCACGGCCCACCACTCGCGTCGATGCCTGCACACGACTACGGCGCGTCACGACGGACACTGGCGCCGGGAGACATGGTCGTCTTCTACACCGACGGCCTCATCGAGCATCCAGGGGAGCCGATCGACACCGGCTTCGATCGGCTGAGAGCAGCCGCGGACGCACTCGTCGCCGGTGACGACCCCGCGCAGCGTTTGTTCCAGGCACTTCATCCGGGCGGACATCACCTCGATGATGTGGCTCTCCTGGTGGTGGCGAGCACGGGTGGGCGGTCCGCGGATCAGCGCACCGAAGACGACGGGTAGACGAGAGGTCGTCGGTCGCGCAACGGGCGTTTGAAACCCGGCCTCCAGGGGTAGTGACGGTCCATGAACATCTTCGAACGCCTACGAGCGGACCACGACACCCAACGCCAACTCATCAACGATCTCGTCGAGACCGAGGGCGATTCTCCCGAGCGGGCAGAGATCTTCGCGGCACTGCGCGTCGAGCTCTCGGCCCACGCGGGAGCGGAGGAGCGACACTTCTACGTCCCGCTGATGGAAGCCGACCTGACCCAGGAGAAGGCCCGCCACAGCGTGGCGGAACACAAGGACCTCGACGACCTGGTCGAGCGGCTGGAACGCTACGACCCTTCGGGTTCCGCGTGGTTGCCGGCGGCCGAGGATCTTCGGCACAAGCTCGAGCACCATCTCGAGGAGGAGGAACGAGAGGTGTTCCAACTCGCAGGGAAGGCGCTGGGCGAGACGCAGAAGTCCAGCCTGGCCGCGGACTACGACGACGACATGGCGCGTCGCCGCGCCGCGAGCTGACCGCCTCACTTCGGGGGGTCGCCCCTCGGATAGCATCGTCGATTCCACGGCCGCAGGGGAGCCCATGTCCGAATCCCAGATCCAACTCCGACTGCCGGTCGAGTCCCGATTCGTGGCCGTCGCCCGCGTGACCGCCGCGAGCCTCGCCGCCGAACTCGACTTCACGGTCGACGGCATCGAGGACCTGCGGACGGGAGCGAACGAGGTGGTCGCCCTCTTGTTGGAGTCGGCCCAGGACCATGGCGCCGAGGAGATCCTCCTGCGCTTCACGGTCGGTGAGGACTCCCTCGCGATCGCCGGCACGATCTCCGAAACGCGGGTCGAGTCGGCATCGGAACCGAGCAGCGACGCTGCGGAAGGGGGCGTGCTCGACACGCTCACCGAGCGGGTGCTGGCCGCGGTGGTCGACGAGTTCGAGGTGTCGGCGACGTCGTGCCGGATCGTCAAGCAGCGGGCGTGAACGCGAGCGGCCGCCTCCCGGCGGACGAGGTGGAACGGCTGTTCGGGGAGTTCGCCACCCACCGGCGACGGCGGACGCGGAACCGGCTGGTCGAGGCGCACACGGGGTTCGCGAATCACGTGGCCCGCCGCTTCGCCAACCGCGGCGCAGCCGAGGACGACCTCCGCCAAGTGGCGCTCCTCGCGCTGGTCAAGGCCGTGGACAGATTCGATCCCGACAACGGCGCGGCGTTCACGACCTTTGCCGGGCGCACCATCGAGGGGGAGCTCAAGCGCTACTTCCGCGACGCGACGTGGGCTGTCCGGGTTCCTCGGTCGGCCAAGGAACGGCACCTGCTGGTGCGCAACGGCACCGAGGAGCTGCGTCAGCAGAACGGTCGTGCGCCGACCCCGCGGGAGCTGGCCGCCCACCTCGACATCTCCGTGGACGAAGTGGTGGAAGCGCTCGGCGTGAGTGCGGCCTACTCGTCGGCGACCCTCGACCCTCCGAGCGACGACGACGGGCCCGGGCGATTCCACGGCCTGGGTGCCGATGACCGGGCGCTGGAATCGACTCCCGACCGACTGTTGGTGGAGCGGCTGTTGGGCACGTTGCCCGAGCGCGAAGCCGAGATCGTCCGACTCCGGTTCTACGAAGAACTCACGCAGACGGAGATCGCCGAACGAGTCGGGGTCAGCCAGATGCACGTCTCGCGGCTGCTGCGACGAGCATTGGAGGCGATGCGCGACCAGCCGTCGGCCGGCTGACTACGACGGGTCCCACTCCAGTCGGGCCCGGATGGTGATGGCGCCCGACCGTTCGTCGACGCTGACCTCCTCGGCGAGGCGTTCGACGATGCCGAGACCGCGTCCGATCGGTGCGAGGGCGATTCGGGCGTTCCAGTCGCCACGAGTCGGCAGTGGATCGCCGGTCGTCGGATTCGCGACGGTGATGACGGCCGCGCCGCGGCGATCACGGGCGACCGAGACCGTGTAGGTCTCGCCGCCGGCGGCCTCGACCGCGTTGGCCGCGAGTTCGCTGGCCACCAGCTCTGCGTTCTGCAACAGGGTGGTCCCTGCCGCGTACTCCTCGAGGGTGGTGGTGACGAATGCTCGCGCCGCGTTGATGGTGGCGGTCTCAGCGGCGAATGTCCGGGTCGACGGCGTCGGCCGGCGGCCGAGTGAAGGGCCGGAACTCACGTCCACCCGGCCTCAGGTGAGGTGGAGGTGGTCCTCGAGACCCGTGATCTCGATGAGCCGCTTGACGGACTCGCTGATTTCGAGGAGCACGAGTTTGTGGCCGTGCTCGTCGAGTGCATGGTGTGACGCGACGATGGTGCGCAGGCCACTCGAGTCGATGAAATCGACCGCGCCCATGTGCAGCTCGACGTCGCCGTCGGTGCCCAACGCTTCGATTTCGGTGAGGAGGTCGGGAGCGGTGTGGGCGTCGATGACACCCGCAATCGACAGGGCGCGGCTCGACCGCGCGTTGACGACGATACGGGAGGGGTGGGCGTCCATGACGACGAGCACTCTATCCGACCGCCACCGCAGCGAGTTGGCGACTGCGACCGGTGCGTCGCGCACCCTCGGGGGCGGGTCGGTCGGAGTCGGGAGGTCATGGTCGTTTCCCGCCGGAGGGCGGCCTCTAGTACCACTTGCCGCGGGCGAAGCCGCCGAACGCGACGAGGCCGACGAGCACCAGGACGATCCCGAGGAGGGTGCTCGCGAACAGTGCCACGAGCACCCCGAGGATGACCAGGATCCCGCCGGTGCCGATGCCGGCAACATTGAAGCGGTCATTGCTGGTGGTGGACATGCGAACTCCTGTGGGTGTGGGGTCTGGTCGCGGCGGTCAGGTTCGGAGGGCCGCGAGCAACTCGTCCTTGGTCATGGCGGAGCGGCCCGCGATGTCGAGCTCGGTGGCCTTCTCGTAGAGCTCCGCCCTGGTCCAACGCTCGTAGCCGAGCGCGTCGCTCTCCGCGGGGTCGACGGCCTCGACGAGGTCGGTCAGGCCGTCGGCCACCGCATCGTGTCCGCGCTCGATCTCGGTACCGACGGTGTCGGCCACGATGTGCAGCTGCGCACCGCTCTGACCGATGACCGTGCGGAACCCGGTGCGGGCTGCCTTGTAGGAGGTGTCGGCTGCGTGGCGGGCGGTGCCGGCCACGGTGCGAACCGACGTGCGGGCCTGGTGCCCGACCTTGCCGATCGTCGAGGCGATTCCGTCGACGGCCGAACCGGCGACATCGATCGTGCGGGCGGCGATGGAACGTTCGAGCCGCAGGACCGCTGCGGGAATGGTCGGGAGTCGCTCCTCGACCTCGTCGAGGGTGGTGGTGAGGCGCTCTTCCAGTTGCGTGGGGGACATTTTCTCTCCTTCGGTTGTCGTTGCTCTACCCGTGTCGGTCGCGCCGGAAACCCGTCGCGACGAGACATGGGTCACGTCGGCTCGGTGCTCGGCGGGTCAGTGCTCGACGAGGTCGGCGACCTTGTCGGCCCGGTCCTTTGCCGCCTTCTTCGCCTGTTTGGCGTGGCGCTTCGCCTTGCGTCGGGCACGGCGTGTCGCTTCCGCGGCCGAGTGGGCGGCGCTGTCGACCTTGCGCTGGCGGCGGCGGCGACGCTTCGCCTTCTTCGCGTTGTGCAGCAGGTCGAGCTCGGCCTTCTCGGCCCGTTGGGCCGCACGTTCGGCCCGCTCGGCGAGCTTCTGGCGCTTGGCCTCGTTCTTGGCCAGCTTCAACGAGATCACGTCCCGTTCGTTCTCGACCCGGGCCAACTGCTCGCTCTTCGATCGCCAGTTGACCAGTCCGAGCGTGGCAATCGACGCGGTCTTTCGGATCATTCCCATGTTGGGCCTCTTTCCGTCGTGGACTTCGTGAGGCGGCCCTACCCCCGATCGGCGCGGCCCAAACATGGCGCGGGCCTCTCGAACGGCCCAGCCGGTCGAGTCGTCAGGTGTCGGTCGGTCGATGGACCACGCGCTGGGGAAACGGGATCTCGATGGCGTTGTCCGCGAAGGCCCTGTCGATCGCCCGCGCGACGCGGTCTCGCACTCGCCACAGCTCCGCGATCGACGGCTTGTGCCAGTACCTGACCGCGATGTCGATGCTCGACTCGCCGAACGCGTGGACGAAGGCCTCGGGAGCGGGCGTCGACGACACGCCCTCGACGGAGTTCGCGGCATCGCGGGCGACCGCGGTCGCCAACTCCAGATCGGTGCCGTAGGCGACGCCCACATCGATCGTGGTGCGCCGTCGACCGTTCTGGGTGTGGTTCACGATCGCGTTCTTGATGACCATCGCGCTGGGCAACCGCACGGTCTCCCCGTCCGGCGTGCGGATCGTGACGGTGCGGGCGTCGACCGCGGTGACCGTGCCCTCGTGACTCTCGACGAGGATCTCGTCGCCGGCGGTGAACGGCCGTCGGAGTTGGAGGATCACGCCGGCCACGAAGTTCTCGAGGATGTCCTTCAGCGCGAACGCGAGGGCGATACCGGCCACGCCCAGCGCGCCGAGCACGGCGGCGACGGCGATGCCCAGCGATTCGAGGGCGTAGAACAACCCGAACGCCACGATCAGGTAGGCGAGAATCCGGCCGATGAGGTCACCCAGGAAGTCGTCGGTACTGCTGCGGCTCACGACCCGCCTCACGACGGTGCGCAGCAAGCGTCCGATGACGATCGACCCGACCAGGATCCCGGCGGCGGTCACGAGCTGCCAGCCATCGACTCCGTTGTCGGAGATCGCTTCCGCGATCGAGGAGAGGTCGGTCGGCTCGTTCTCGGCCTGGAGTCGGAGGGCGAGGTAGTGGTGGGGGTTCGTCATGGGAGTCGCGGGGAGAGGTCGGGCACGAGCGCGTGCACTCGGGTCTTGTCGTAGTCGAAGAGGTCAGCCGCATCGACGGAATCGAGCACTCGGCGGATCGCCGTTTCCAACGGGGCGACGGGCCCGGGCAGTGAGCGCCGTATGGTCTCGGTCCGCAGCATCTCCAGCGTGCGGACCATCGTGGCCGCGACGTCGGGATCGCCGGCTCCGTGCACCCGGATCGAACCGAACGCGGCCTGGAGATAGTCCTCGTGGTCGAGCGAACTCCTGATCAGCGTGCGGGTGTCGTGTTCCACCGTGGGCTGGCTGACCTCGCGCTCCCAGAGGGCGAGGAGCACGGCACCGAGGTGGACGATGAGGTCGTTGGCCGTGTTCGGGTCGTTGACCCCCGGCGACAGCGCGCGTAGGGCGATGTCGACCATCTGCATGATGCCGAAGCCGATGTCCTGCTGCATCGTGCGGGTGTCGCCGAAGGCGAACGACCGGCGGATCTCGTCGAAGCATGCGTCGTCGTCCGGTGCGGGCCACATCCAGGCGATGGGGGTGCCCGGGTACGAGAAGGACCCCGCGGCGATCGTCACGTCGATGGTGGAGTGCTCCGGGAGTGCTCGGAGGATCGCCTCGGTGTCGATCTGCTGGACCCAGCCGGCCGACTCGGCCAGCACGGGATGGGCATCGGCGGGTCGCGCGATCCTGCGCTCGCCTTTCGTCGGCACCGAGGCGGGGTTCAGCTCGGGATTGTCGACCGAACGTCGATCCGTGGTCTCGATGAGGGCGACCGTCTCGTCGAGGAGCATGGCCGCGACCGAGCCGATGCGCAGCCGATTGGTGAGGTGATCCACGGACCGGACGACGGCCAACAACGAACCGATGCCGAGCACCACTGCGAGGATGACCGAGAGGTGAGGCGTGAGTTCGGCCCCGTCCCGGCCCCCCTCGTCGAACACCCGCGTCTCACGCAGGATCAGGAGGCAGTAGACGGTCGTGCCCAGCACGATGCCGATCGCCCATTGCTGGGTGCGGTCGCCGATCCAGTTCCGCAGCGTCCGCGGGGAGAACTGCGAACTCGCGAGCTGCACCGCCACGAGCATGAGCGAGAGCAGAAGGGTCACCGACGAGATGAGGCCTCCGGCGATGGCGGCGAGAATCGCGCGGCCCGAACCGACCGTCGTCTGCAGGAAGCGAGGTATCCCCTGGTCGTCGAGCTCGCCGTCGATCCACAGCATGAGCTGCGCGATCACGATCGCGCTGAAGATCGACGCCGTCGGGATGAAGCCGAGGCGATGGCGCAGCTGATCGATGGTTTGACGGAGACGGACCATGGGAATCGGGTGACCTGGGGGTTGTCGAGCGAAACTAGCCGTTCGGCGGTCGGAGCCCGCCGCCCGGCGTGACCTCACCGTCGCCATGCAGCGCAGCCTTGAAGCTGGGTGTGGCTTGGAGGGCGACGATGTCGGCCGGCATCTCGATCCCGGCGTTGTCGAGGGCCTCCTTCACCGACTTGATCGCCTCGTCGAGAATGCGGAGTGACTCGTGCTGGCGAGGGTCCGACCAGAACCGGGCCTCGATGTCGACGGTCGAGACGCCGAGCTCGCTGATCATCGCCTCGGGCGGTGGCTCCGCTGCGATGCCTTCGATCGTCTCGAGCGCGGCGGTGATCACCGACGTGGCCTCGCGGGCGTCGTTCTCATAGGCGATGCCCGTCACGAAGCTGAGGCGCCGGTCGGCATAGTGGGTCTGGACCCGGATCGCGTTCTTGTAGACGTCGCGATTGGGGATGACGACGAGTTGCCCGTCGAACGTCTTCAGACGGGTCTCTCGGATCGTGATTGCCTCCACCGTCCCGCTGATCGACAGGACCTCGATCTGGTCGCCGGACTCGAAGGGCTGGCGGAACAGCAGAAGGACTCCCGACAGGGTGTTCTCGAGGATGTCCTGGAAGGCGAAGCCGACCGCCACGGAGAAGAACCCCAAGCCGGCCAGCAGGTCGACCGGTTGCACCGAGGGGAACGCGATGGCGGTCGAGGCGAGGATGAAGACGGACAGGAGCGTCCAGCCGCCGACCTTGCTCATGACCCGGGCGAAGCTCTCGGTCCGGCGGCCGTTGAACCACGAGAAGAGGAGCCAACGCAGGGCCCGCGACAAGGCCCAGCCGACGACGAGGACACCGGTCGCCGTCCCCAGCCGGGGCAGCATGTCGATGAAGTTCTCCCAGAGTTCCATCCGGGTCAGCCCGTCGGGGCGGCATTGGGGACCTGCTGCCATGTCGCAGCGGTGTTTCCGTGGGCGGGAAGTCCTCCTGCGTCCTTGAGCATGCGAGCCGTGTGGAGCAGATTCCAGGCCATGTACGTCGTGTTCTTGTTGGTGAACTCGCTGTCGTACCCCGCCGGCACATCGGAGCCCTCCACGTCGTCGCCGTAGCTCGGGCCCGGGCCGATCTCGCCGAGCCAACCGCAGTCCGCCTGCGGCGGAATCGTGTAGCCAATGTGTTGCAGGGCGTAGAGCACGTCGCGGCTGCATGCCTTCACGCCGTCCTCGTTGCCCGTGACGACACATCCCCCGGTCCTGCCGTAGTAGAGGTACTGGCCCTTCTCGTTCGTCTCGCCGCTCGAGGCGTAGAGCCGTTCGATCACGAGCGTCGCGACGCTCGACTTGGCGCCGAGCCAGATGGGGGTGCCGATCACCAGGATGTCGGCGTCGAGGATCCGGGCATGCAACGACGGCCAGTCGTCGGCGGGCCGGCCCTCCTTCGTCATGTCGGGACTCATCCCGAACTCGATGGTGTGATCGAGGGCGTGGATCATGTCGACGGACGCGCCGGCGTCGCGCATCACCGCGGCGGCGCGGTCCATCAGCTTCGCCGTGTGCGACGAGTGGCGGTCGTACTTGAGTGAACAGTTGACGAAGGCGGCGGTGAGGTCGTCGACGTCGTTGAGCGGGGGTCGGGGTTCCATGGCGTCCGACTACCCCGCGCCGGCGGATCCGAAACGCGGCGCCCGTCGCCGCGCCGGCCCTGCGTCGCTCATTCGACTGTGTCCGCCGCTCCCGGTCGGACCACCAGAACCGAGCAGGGTGCGTTCTGGGTGACGTCGGAGCTCACGGACGGATCGACCAGTCGCGACAGCCACGACCGGTCGCCGGTGCCGATCGCGATCAGGTCGGCGTCGATCTCGTTCGCGACGCGGATGATGGTGGTGGCCGGATCCCCGTGCTCGGTGCGGGCCACTCCGTCCGTGATGCTCGCGGCATGGGCCGCCACCTCGCGGGCCTCACGGTGGATCTGGTCGGGGTGGGTCCGCAGCGCCGGCAGGGCGAGAAGCGGGTAGCCCACGCCGCCGGCGGTGATCGGGGCGGCAGCGGTGGCGGGGGGAGGGAGTATGTCGCCCACGTGGAGGGCGACGACCGAGGCGTCGTCGGGGAACCATTCCGCCACGACCAGCGCGGCCTCGTAGCTCGTGGCGTCGTCGTCGACTGCGAGCAGGATCTTCATCGGGTTCCTCCCATTGATGGCACCTTCGTCACGTGTCCTTCTGCGCAGCGGGACCCGGGATGACCGCCTTGGCGATGGCGTCTGCTGCGGCGGATGCGGGGCCGGGCCGCGGACGATCGCGGTCGGGGTCGATCCACTCGGCGAGTGCGAACAGGCCGCGAGCGAGTCGGACCCGTACGGGCCTGATCGCGGCGCTCGCCCCGGATCGGTTGAGACGACTGCGGAGATCGGACACGACGACGGCCTTCCCTCCTGGTGCGTGTCTCAAACATTCGTCGTGGTCGCCGCCGCCTCGGGTCGGGGGCGTCGGCCGGGTTCGATGTTTGGCCCGCCGATCCTCGGGGAATGCCCCGAACACCCAACAAGGAGAAGTGTTCCAATGGCTCTCGTTCTGTGGCTCATCGCCGTCGTTCTGGTCGTGTCCGGCATCGCGGCCCTCTTCCGGCGCCAGATCCCCTACGGCATCGTGCTCATCGTCGTCGGTTTCCTCGTCGGCCCCGGCGGCGTCAGCCTCTTCACCTGATCGGCTCGTCGCCTGATCACGCCGTCGCTCGAGCGCGGCTGCCCGCCGGACCCGGTGATCGGGTCCGGCGGGCTCGCGTCCGGGCGAAGCCGCGTCACCGGCCTGCTCGAAGGCGAGGACGTGCTGCA
>JAUIML010000101.1 GCA_030432715.1 Acidimicrobiia bacterium
ACGCCCTGCTCCTCGAGGATCTCGGTGCCGACAGCGTCGTGTACGACATGGTGACGCCGCCCCGGTCCGAGCAGCTGTCCGGTGCCCTGTCGGCGCTCGCGTCGGTCCACGCCGCCTTCTGGGGCGACGGTTCGATCGAGGGCGACGAGGTGTTCCGCCCGATTCTCACCACCACCCCCGGCCTGTACCAGACCGTCGGTCGCAAGCGCTGCCTCGCGCTGGCCGAGGCGCGGTGGCACGACTGGTTGACCGCGGACCATGTCGCCATCATCCGCGAGGCGCTCGATCGTTTCCCGGCCGATGTCGCCCGGCTCAACGAGAAGGTCACCCTCATCCACGGGGATCCTCGCTCCGACAACATCCTCTATCGCGACGACGAGGTCGTCCTGCTCGACTGGGCGCTCGTGGGGCACGCCCACCCCGGCTTCGATGTCGGCTATCTCCTCTCGAGCAGCCTCTCGGCCGATCGGATCGGTGAGCGCGACGATCTGATCGCCGGCTACGAGCGGGCCATGGCCGCACACGGGATCGACCTCGATCCCGCGGATCTGCGGGCTGCCGTCGACTCGACCTATCGGACGCTCGCCGTTCAGCAGCTCATGAGCATCGCGGTGCTCAACAACGAGAGCTACGGCGACGACGCGATGTACGACCTCTGGTTTCCGAGGATCCTGGCCGGACTCGAACAGGGCTGGTGAGCCCTCAGTCGAGCTGATCGAGCGGGATCTCGGGCAGCGCGAACACGGTCAGGTCGCCCGAACCCCGGGCCCGTTCGCCTCCGTTGGTCCGGGCGTAGGACTGATAGCGGCGGCGAGCGAACCACCATGCGCCGTCGCGATCCCGCTCGAAGCGGTCGTGGTAGACGCCGAAGGTGTCGGATCGCTTCCCGTCGGCGACGTTCTGGCGCGCCTCCTGCATGTACATGCGGGCCGAGGCGGAGCCGGCAGCGGCATCGATCTCCATCACCGTGTTGAGGATCACGAACTCGAAGAAGTCGAACTGCTCGAGCTGGCCGCCGATGAAGTCGCCGATGGCCTGGGGTCCGTGGAAGTGGATCTCGTCGTCGACGAGGTTGACCGTGATGACGCAGTCGTCGCGCATGATCTCGTGGAGTTCGGGCCAGGCCCGACGGGTCACGATGTCGGCGTAGCGGCTCTGCAGACGCCGTAGCTGGGTGTAGGCGACCGCCTCGGCGAGCGCGTCGTCGTCGAGCACGGGATCAGATGGGCATGCCGTGGTGGGGCGGCACGTCGAGGCGACCGATGGCATCGGCCCGGCGATGGAGGAGGTCGACCGTGTCGCCCAGGTTCAGCGTGATGATGTAGCGCCGAGCGGCGGTCTCGCTGACGACGAAATCGCCCTGGGCGTCGAGGTCGGCCTCGACGACCTCGCGGCCGGACTTCTCGAGCATCGCCTTCATCTCGTCGAAGGTCATGCTCTTGCGGCCCGTCGCCTCGCCGACCCGCTGGAGTTCCTCGGGACGGTTGCGGCTGGCGGTGAACAGGCCCGTGCGCTGGAGGCCGCCCGACGGGTAGAAGACCGACGCCCGCAGTCGGGTGTCCTCCATGACGAGATTGTGGTGCAGGGCCTCGGTGAAGCAGCTCACCGCGGCCTTCGAGGCGGCGTAGACCGACGCGGTGGGCACCGGGGCGAAGCCGCCGTCGCCCGAGGACGTGTTGATCACCTGTCCGGGCTCGCCACCCTCGAGCATGCGGGGCACGAACTCGGACGTGCAGATCGCCGTGCCGAACACGTTCACGCCGAAGCACCAACGCCAGTCGTTCGGTTCCTGTTGCCACGGCTTGCCGCCGCCGCCCGAGGTGACCCCGGCGTTGTTGTAGAGCAGGTTGACCTTGCCGTGCTGTTCGTAGACCTGGTCGGCGAGGGCCTTCACCGAGGATTCGTCGGTGATGTCGGTCCGGACCCCCGAGACCGGTCCGAGGGAGGAGAACTCCTCGACGGTCGCGGCGATGGTGTCGGCTTCGATGTCGGCGATCACCACCGACGAACCGGCTCGCAGCAGCGCGCCGACGATCCCCTTGCCGATCCCGCCGGCGCCTCCGGTGACGACGGCGACCGTGCCGGGGATCTCGATGTCGGGGATGGGGTCGTTGGTCGTTCCGTCGTCGCTCACGCGACCTCCTGGATCTGGTTGAGGGGGTTCATGCCCGGACAGCCCTTGGCCCGTTCGGGGATCTCCGAGTAGTCGATGGGTGTCTCGACGAACTCCTTGGTCGGGCAGTACTGCTCGGCCAGCGGGGCGAGGGCCTCGACGTCGAACTTGTAGACCCGGGCCGCGTTGTCGGTGAGGATCTTGGTCGTCTCCTCACGCGTCATCTGCGCGAACGTGAGCCGCAGGTGCTCGTGGGTGTGGGGGTACGACCCCTCGATGTGGGGATAGTCGGATCCCCACATCACCCGGTCGGCCCCGACCTGGCGGGCGAGCTCGCCTTCGGCCGGCCGCAGGAACGAGGCGCCGATGTAGCACTGTCGTTCGAAGTACTCCGACGGGGTGAGCGACATCTTCGCGACGGCCTGGCCCCCGAAGATCGATTCGGATCCGTACTTCGAGTACTTCATCCGATGGTGGAAGCTGTCGAGCTTGGCCAACGTGTCGGGCACCCATGCGGTCCCGGTTTCGGTGATCACGTAGGGGAGGTCGGGGTGACGCTCGAACACGCCGGAGAACATCAGGTGCCACAGCGCCCGCTGCGTCCACCACTGCACCTCCAGCATGAACATCGCGAGCGACGCCGGGAAGTGGTCGCCGAAACTCGGCGTGGCCCCGCCGGCATGGTGATTGAGCGGCATTCCGGCGTCGGCGGCCGCAGCCCAGATCGGCTCGTAGGTGGCCGAATAGAGGGGCTCGAACGGCGAGTCGGGTGGGGCGCCGGGGACGAGGATGCCGCCCCGCATGCCCTGCTCGGCCGCCCACTCGATCTCCTTCACCGAACCCTCGACATCGCCCAGGAAGATCTGGATGATCCCCGCTCGACGCTCGGGAGCCTCGCTCACGAAGTCGGCGAGCCACCGGTTGTGGGCCCGCAGCCCGGCCCACCGGTGTTCGAAGTTGTCGCTGTAGGGCGGGGCCTCGAACGAGGTGGCCGCCGGCGGCGCGAACGGCGGTTGGGTGTTGGGGAACAGCACGGCGGCGATGACGCCGTCCTCCTCCTGCTCGCGGAGCCGCTTGGCCGAGTCGAAGTTGCGATAGCCGAACTCGTCGGGGTCACCGTCGACGCCGACCTCCATCGGCGTGCGCTCCATGTCCTTGAAGAGCTCTTTGCGGCGTTCGTGATCCTCCTGCATGAAGGTGGCCCACAGGTCGAACTCCTCGTGGTACTTCGCGTCGAGGTAGGGGCGGTACCCGAGGAGGTCGGCGCCGCAGTGGGTGTCGGCGCTGATCACGGTGTGGTGGGCGGACGAGTGGTGCGGAGCGCTCATGGGTCCAGTCTGGCCGAGCGCCCGGGCGCGCACGAAACCCGTCGCAACATTCGCGCTGGGCAAACGGGACGACCCCCGCTACGATTCCCGACAGCATTAGTCGGGATTCACTCAGATCGAGGTCTCCCATCGGGCACGCCCACCGAGCGGAACGCGGAGCAGGCAGATGACAGCCACGGAATCGATCGACTTCCTCCAGGCGCCACCGGAACTCGATCGACGGCTCGACGACATGATCGTCCCCGAATGGTGGAACGGCACGCCGGCGATCGCCGGCGATCGCTACGAGATCGATGCCCGGGGTGGAGCGGATCTCGATCCGGAAGGGCCCCTCGCCGAACGGATGAGGCAGGTCTACGACCAGGTCGGGCTCGTCCACGTCCGCAACACCGGCCTCGTCGCGCTGGCCGACATGCGGGCCCTCGCTCGCCACTGCCTCCCCGAGGAGATGCACTACGAGGGGGGCAGCAACCCGCGACAGGAGCTCGACGTCAACGTGTTCGAGGTCGGTGCGCCGCTCAGCGCGCATCTGCACTACCACCACGAAATGGCGTACGTGTCCAAGAGCACGAGGGCGCTCGCGTTCCTGTGCAAGGAGGCGCTGCCGGACAGGGGAGCCACCTACTTCTCCGACGGACTGGCATCGACCGACCACATCCTCTCCACCGATCTCGGTCGCAAGCTGCGCGACCTCGGGGTCTGCTACCACCGGTCGCTGACCGATCGTGAGGCCTTCGCCAACCGGCTCGAGGTCGGGGTCTACAACCACTGGCAGCTGTCCATGGGCACCGACGACCCCGACGAGGCCGAGGCCTTCGCCCGGGAGCGAGGACTCCTCACCGAGTGGGGCCCCGAGCGCATGCTGAAGACCCGCTACTACTGCGACGCCTTCGAGTACGACCCGATCACGGATCGCAACCTCTTCTACTGCTCGATCGCCGATCACGGGATGTGGTTCGACGGGTGGCCGCTGGTCATGCACCTGCCGCACGGTGAGCGGCCGTTGCACATGACCTTCGGCGACGACTCGGAGTTCTCGCGCGACGAGCTCCAGCAGATGGTGACCCTCTACGACCGGTTCGGGATCAAGGTCGATTGGCGGCAGGGCGACGTCGCGGTGTTCGACAACCTCCGGTTCGCCCACGGACGTCCGGGGATCGCTCTGGGCCCGGGCGAGGCGCGCCAGCTCGGCGTGATGCTCGGCCCGAAGTACGACCGGGTCGGTCAGCGACCCGGCAAGTTCTGACGCTCAGGCAACGCCGTCGACAACCGTGCCGTCGACAACCGTGCCGTCGACAACCGTGCCGTCGACGACCGAGAGGGTGGCGTTGGTGCGCAGCCCTTCGCGGTCGTGGCGTTCGATGCACCCGGCCAGCGCTTTGATCTTGTCACTGGCGGTGGTGGTGTGGAACCGCGGGACGACGGCGTGGATCAGCGCGGCCGCGGCTGCGCCCGCCAACTGACGGCTGACCCCGAGGGCCACGCCCATGTGTTCGCGGTACGACTCGCCCACGGCGTGAGGGTGGTCGGTGAAGGGGTTCGCGGCCATGCCTTCATGGTAGGGAGCCCGGGGTGGAAGAACCGTGCAAGTTTTGCGCTGTTCGGTGCTTCAGCGTTCATTCTGTTCTTCGATAGGGGTTCCATGCAGTACAATCAGCTATTGTGGACGAGATCGATCGGGAAATACTGCGTCTCCTCCAGGTCGACGCCGACCTGACGGCCCGGGAGCTGGCCGACCATGTCGGGCTCACCGCCACCCCGGTCTGGCGGCGGGTCCAGAAGCTGGAAGACGAGGGCGTCATCCGGAGGCGAGTGGCGCTCGTCGACCCGCGCTCGCTCAACCTCGACGTCACCGCGCTCGTGCACATCCGCACCAACGACCACAGTGCGGCGTGGCTCGACCGATTCTCCGCGGGCATCGCCGACCTGCCCGAGATCATCGAGGCCTACCGGACCTCCGGGGAGATCGACTACACGTTGAAGGTCGTCGTGCCCTCCATCGAGGCCTACGACGACTTCTACAAGCGGTTGATCGCCCGCGTCGATCTCTACGACGTCCGGACGGTCTTCGTCATGGAGCAGATGAAGCAGACCACCGCACTGCCCCTCGAATACCTCTGATTCCCGGCCCGGGAGGGGCGGCCGCTACGTTGGCGCGACGGTCAGAGGAGATGCGCAGTGGCAGGAACGGTCGGATACATCGGGTTGGGCAACATGGGCGGTGCCATGGCGGGGAGGCTCGCGGCGAACGGATTCGATCTCCTCGTCTTCGACCTCAGTGCCGATGCCGTCGAGGCCGCCGTGGCCAAGGGCGCGGCCGCGGCCGCATCGGGCGCTGACCTCGCCGCGGCGTGCGACCACATCAGCATCTGCGTCCCCGACGATGCCGCGGTGATGGAGGTGATCACCGGTGACCTCGGGATCCTCGGCGCATGCCGGCCGGGCACCACGATCGCTGTGCACTCGACCGTGCACCCCGACACGGTGCGAGACCTGGCCGTGCTCGGCGCCGAGCGAGACGTCGCGGTGTTCGATGCCGGCGTTGCCGGGGGTGCGGCGGCGGCCGAGGAAGGTGATCTGTCGATCATGGCCGGCGTACCCGAAAGTGGTCTCACCGACACGGCCCGTGCCGTGCTCGACTGCTGTGGCGGCGCCGTGTTCGAAGCGGGGCCGGTGGGCGCGGGAATGGCGATGAAGGTCGCCTTCAACGTGATGACCTACTTCCAGCAGGCGGCGCTGAGCGCGGCCCACCAGATCGTCGTCGGTGAGGGATCCGACCCCGAGCAGCTGCTCGCGGCCTGGCGCCACGTCGGCCAGCTCGGCCAGTTGACCGAGCGCTTCTATCCGTTGGTGACCATGGCGCCCGAGACGAAGGTCGGTGAGTTCGGCGCCTTCCTGGAGGGCACCATCTATCTCGCGGAGAAGGACCTCGACCTCGCCGCCAGTCTCGGCCGGGAGTTGGGGCGTCCGATGCCCGTGGTCGAGACGGTCCGGGATTCGATGGGGTTGGTCTACGGCATGCCCCG
Source organism: Acidimicrobiia bacterium (assembly GCA_030432715.1). Taxonomy (GTDB): domain Bacteria; phylum Actinomycetota; class Acidimicrobiia; order Acidimicrobiales; family Aldehydirespiratoraceae; genus JAJRXC01. The sequence goes on from JAUIML010000101.1 coordinate 6,468, forward strand.
GCCTGAAGGAGACAGCTGACATGAGCCACCAGGTCGACCAGGAGAAGTGGGACCGCGGCGCGGCCAAACTCGACGACGTGTACCAGGGCGTCGTGCCGGTGGTGCCCCAGGGGTTCATGGACTTCGCCGACATCATGACCGAGGACTGCTTCGGCGCCGTGTGGACACGAGACGCACTCGACGTGCGCGACCGTCGACTCGTGGTCATGGGAGTGATCGCGGCGATCGGCGGGCCCGCGACCTGGAAGATCCAGTGTCTCTCCGGGCTCAAGCGAGGCGACTTCGACGAACACGAGGTCCGCGAGGTGCTGATCCAGGCGACGCCCTACGTGGGCTATCCGCGGGCTGCGGAGTTCGTCGGTGTGACCGAGGAGGCGATCGCCGAGTACAAGGCCGACCTCGCGGCCGAGAAGAACGAGAAGAAGGGAGACGACGCGTGAGCGCGATCAACGTCGACGACGGATGGTCCTTCGGGATCCAGTTGCCCATCCAGACGCTCACCCGCACGCTGGTCGACCCGTGGGAGGACGACGCGACGGTCGACGACCTCGTCGCGATCGCCCGCCGCTGCGACGAACGGGGTTACGACTTCGTCGGCGTGTGCGACCACATCGCGATTCCCGACAACGAGTACGCGGCCCGGATGACCACCACCTGGTACGACACGGTGGCCACGCTCGGGTTCCTCGCCGCCCACACCCGGCACGTGCGCTTGCTCTCGGTCGTGTGGATCGCCGGCTATCGCCATCCGCTCCAGACGGCGAAGGCGTTCGGGACACTCGACCACCTGTCCGGGGGTCGGGCCATCCTCGGCGTGGGCGCCGGTCACGTGGAGGCCGAGTTCGATGCGCTGGGCATCGACTTCCGCACACGGGGCAAGCGACTCGACGAGACGCTGGATGCCGTTCGTGGTGCGTTCGCCGACACCTACGTGTCGCACTCGGGCGACTTCTACTCCTATGCCGATGTCGGGGTCGCGCCGCAGCCGGCGGCCGAGCTGCCGATCTGGGTCGGCGGCAGCGGCAAGGCGTCGTGGCGGCGGGCCGGGCGAGTGGGCGACGGCTACATCCCGATGGGCAACGGCAAGGAGCAGTACGCCGAGATCGTCGACACGATCCACACTGCTGCCGCCGCCGCCGGGCGAGCCGAGGTGGGCTTCGACATCGGCTACATGCCTCCCTGGACGTATCTCCTCGGCGACGTCCCCGAGGGCGTCATGGCGTTGTCCGGAGGTGTCGAGCCGTTGGTCGACGACATCCGGGCCGCTCGCGCCGCCGGCGCCAACACCATCCATCTCAAGTTCCGGGCCCGCGACCTGGCCGAGTACCTCGACCAGGTCGATGCCTTCGCGGAGCAGGTCGTGCCGCTTGTCAACGAAGGGTGAGTGGGCTGAAGTGTCGGCCATGCCCGAGTTGACCAAGCGCTTCGACGTCGAGGGGTTCAGCCTCGCCTGGGACGAGTGGGGGAGCGGCGACGGGCCGCCGTTGGTCCTGATCCACGGCTTCTCCGGTTCGGCCCACGACTTCGCGCTGCACATCCCCGCGCTCGCCGAGCACCGGCGGGTGCTGGCGATCGACCACCGGGGCCACGGCCGTTCGTCGAAGTCGCTCGACGACGCGACCTACACGGTGGACCACATCGTCGACGACGTCATCGACTGGCTGACCCACGTCGTCGACGGGCCGGTCGACATGCTCGGGCATTCGATGGGTGGACGGGTCGCGTTGCGGTTCGCCCTCGCCCGGCGCGACCTGGTCCACTCGCTGATCCTGATGGACACCACGGCGTGGCAGTTCGGGATCGACGATCCGGAGGTGTCGGCGATGATCACCGGCTACTTCTCCTCGATCACGGTCGACACGCCCATGGGCGCGGCGCCGCCGACGCCCGAGGACCCGCTGATCGAGGCGGCGACCCCGGCAGAGTGGCAGGCCAGGAAAGCCGAACTCAGCGCGGCCTTCGACCCGATGGCGTGTCGGGCGCTGGGCCTCGCGCTGTTCGGCGATCACCTCCAGCCCGTCGACCACCTGCTCGGCGACATCGACGCTCCCGTCACCGTGATCGCAGGCGAACACGACCACCCCTATGTCGACCATGCCCACGCATTGGCCGACGGGGTCGTCGACGGCGAGCCCGTGATCATCGGCGGCGCCTACCACTCACCGCAGCTCACCCATCAACACGAGTGGCGGACTGCTGTCGAGGCGCATCTCGCCCGCGTCGCGTCCTGAATCGGGTGGCTCGCCCCTCCGGCCTCGCCGCGCTCGACACGCTCATCGGCTTCCGCTCGATCGGTGAGGTCGACCGCAATCCGGCCAACGTCCGACCCGCCCAGCGCGGCGACAGACACCCGGCCGACTACATGTATCGCGACATCCCGGCTGTCGCTGCGGCCGACGCCGATCACGTCACCGTGATCGCCGACACGCTCGCCGCGATGGATCGCAACGAGGTCGAGATCGGCTTGGTCACGCTGGGCCACCCCGTCGCGCTCGAGGCGGCCCGCCTCTTCCCGGACCGTTTCGTGCTCGCGACCCAGGTCGACCCGAACGACGTCGTCGGGGCGGTCCGTGAGATCCGCGCCGACCACGCGGCCCACGGGGTCCGCGCGGTCGGGGCGTTCCCGGCGGGCCTGTCGCCCCCCGCGCCGCTCGACGACGCCCGCTGGTTCCCGGTGTACGCCACCTGCGTCGAGCTGGGTCTCCCGCTGTTCGTCACCGTCGGGGTCCCCGGACCCCGAGTACCCATGGCGAGCCAGCAGGTCGCGGCGCTCGACGCGGTGATGGACGACTTCCCGGATCTGGTCCTGGTCATGCGCCACGGCGCCGAGCCGTGGACCGATCTCGCGGTGAAGCTGATGCTCAAGTGGCCCGGCCTGCACTACTCGACCTCCGCCTTCGCACCGAAGCACTATCCGGCGGCCGTCGTCGACTATGCCAACACCCGGGGCGTCGACAAGGTCCTCTACGGGGGCTACCACCCCTACGCGCTCGAACTCGACCGGATCTTCACCGAGATGGACGACGTGCCGTTCCGCGACCACGTCTGGGAGCCGTTCCTGCGTGGCAACGCCGCCCGGGTGCTCGGTCTGGCTCCCTGAGCTCGCTCAGGTCACCGCGCCCTTCACCTTGAGTTCGATGATCTCGTCCATCGTCAGGCCGAGGTCGCCGGTCAGGATCTCGTCGCCGTGTTCGTTGAAGCCGGGCGCTCGGCCCACCGGACTCGCCTCGCCGTTGAACTCCACCGGAGTGGTGACCAGCTTGAAGGGCACGCCCGCCTCGTTCTCGAGGTCCTGGACGTAGTCGTTGGCGACCGCCTGCGGGTCGTCGATGATCTCGAGCGAGTCGAGGACGGGTGTCCACTGCCCGTCGAAGTCGGCCAGGTCGCGTCGGACCTCGTCGAGGGTGCGGGCGGCGATGAACTCGTCGACCACGGCCTTCGCCTCGGTCGCGTTCGCAGTCAGGGTCTCGTGGGTGGCGAAGCGCTCGTCGTCGATGAGCTCCTCCCGACCGATGACCCGGCAGAATTCCTGCCAGTACTTGAGCGGCTGGAGGCAGGTGATGTTGATCATCCGGCCGTCGGCCGTCGGGAACGTGCCGAGAAGTGGGTTGAAGACCATGCCGGCCATGTCGAAGGGTCGCCAGGCGGACCCGTTGACGTGGCTCATCGCGATGCCCGACGCCATCGCCCACATGCCGGTGCCCAGCAGCGAGACCTCGAGCGACTGGGCCTCGCCGGTCCGCTCCCGTTTGAGCAACGCGGCGCTGATGCCCCCGGCGATCGTCATCGCGCCCATCGAGTCACCGAACGCCGGTCCCGGCTGGCTCGGCATGCGCTCGTCGTCGACGTACCACGCGCCCATCGCCGCGCCGGATCGGCACCAGAACGAGGTCATGTCGTAGCCGCCCCGGTTGCCCTCGGGCCCCCGTGGACCCCAGGCCGTCCCGGCCGCGTAGACGATCGAGGGATTGTGGACCCGCACGTCGTCCTCGGTGATGCGCAGTCGTTCGCGTACCGCAGGCGGCTTGTTGACGAGGAACACGTCGCTGATGGCGATGAGCTTGTGCAGCACCGCGAGACCGTCGTCGTTCTGCAGGTCGAGTCCGAGACTCCGCTTGCCGCGGTTCGCGTGCTCCATGATCGCGTGCACATCACCGCTCAGGTCGACCGCGCCGCTCTGACCGAGGCCGCGCGCGGCGTCGCCGCGAACGGCGTGCTCGATCTTGATGACATCGGCCCCCCAGTCGGAGAGGATCGCCGAGGCCGCCGGCACGAATGTGTGGTCGGCCACTTCGAGGATTCGGATTCCGTCCATGACTCCGTTCATGGCCCATGTCCTATCACGCGGCGTGTTCCGGTAAAGCTGACGACATGACCGACGACGTCTTCACGCCGAGTACCGACGACTTTCTCGCCCGAAACCAGGAGTGGGCCGATGCCTTCGAGCACCGAGACCTGCCGGTCAGCCCTCGACGCCATGTGGCCGTCGTCGCGTGCATGGATTCGCGCATGCCGATCTTCGGCATCCTCGGCCTCGACCGCGGCGACGCGCACATCATCCGCAACGCCGGTGGGGTGGTCACCGACGACGTGATCCGATCGCTCACGCTCTCACAGCGGGCGCTCGGCACTCGCGAGATCATCCTGATGCACCACACCGACTGCGGGTTGCAGAAGGTGACGGAGGCCGGCTTCAACGACGACCTCCAGGCCGAACTCGGGGTCCGTCCGCCGTGGGCGCTCGAGTCGTTCGTCGATCCCTATGCCGACACGCGCCAGTCGATTCGTCGGCTCGAGCTGTCGCCCTTCATCCCCCACAAGGACCACATCCGGGGGTTCGTCTACAACGTCGAGACCGGCCGCCTCGACGAGGTGTTCGCCGAGTAGCCGGAGCGGCCTTCAGAGGGCCGGTCTGATGCCGTAGGTGTCGCCCCCGCCGAGGGCGACGACGTCGTCGAGCCAGGTGGTGCCGTACGTGTCGGACACCTCCTGGGTCATGTCGCTGGCCTCGCCGGGTGGCGTCGACTCGAGCGTCCAGGCCTGACGCTTGTAGGTCCAGTTCTCGGGATGCGCGGCATGGGCCTGCTTCCAGTACGGAACCGCGGCGTCCTTGCCGACGGTGTCGTGGAGATGGCAACCGAGCTCGAACAGGGCCGCGGCGCGGCTGTGCTCACGCGGCCGGGGGAGTGAGGCGGCGATGACCTCGTGGGGCGCGAGCGCAAACCGGCTTTCGGCGCCGTGCTCGACCCAGTCGACGATCGCGGCGCGATAGTCCTCGGCCATGTCGGGGATCTTCTTCACCTCGGTGAGCATCATCCGCATGCGCTCGGGGAGGTCGTCGGTGATCTCCATGTCGCGCAACGGGGAGGGCTCGATCGACGCCGACTCGGGCGGCCGCACGAGCGTGCCCGTCTCATCGATCCAGACGGCCATCGGCACGTTGTTGATGCCGAGGTGCTGGTCGACGAGATGGTGGGGATCGAGAATCGAGGGGTGCGTGGGTGACGCCGCGGCGATCCACTCGGTCGTCTTCGACGGATCCAGGTCGAGCGCGACCGTGACGACGGTCAGACCCCGGGGCTCGAGCTCAGCGTGCAGTGCCTGCCACCCGGGCAGGCTGTGGCGACAACCTCACCATGATGCCCACGCCACGAGCAGCACCTTGCGGCCGTGTAGCGACGTGAGGGAGAACGGATTGCCGTCGGCATCGGTGAACGGCAGGTCGGGCACGACCGCGGTGGTGAGGGCGCGGCCTCCGCTCTCGGGCCCGACGGCGAAGAGGCCGCGCTCGGCGTCCTCGACGATCGCCATGCCGAGCCGCTCGGCCGCGGCGGCGACGTCGAGCCGGCCGTCGGCGGTGGCCGCTTCGGGCGCGGGCACGCACTGGTCGCCCTTGCACAGCCCCTCGGGTTTCGACTCCCAGCCCGTTGCTGCGGCGAACGTGTCGGGATCGACGGTCAGCGTGTCGAGGATCATGCCGCACCCTAGCCACTACGGTCGAGCGATGATTCGGCGGCGCGGCTCCATCGAGATCGGACGGCCCCACGGCCGACTCGCCGCCGTCGTCGCCCCGTGGGCGTTCGCCGCGTTCGTTGGGGTGTGGCTGCGCTCGGCCCCCTTCGCAGTGATCGTCCTGGGTGCGCTCGCCGCCGGCATCGCGGCGCTGCTGGCGACCCGTGGATCAGTTGAGTTCGGCCCGAGTTCGGTCGTGGTTCGCCGTCGGATCCCGGGCCGACAGCCGCTCGTCATCCCGGTGGTCGACGTTGCCGCTGTCGCGTTGTCGGAGCGGTACCCGAGCGCCGCGCCGGTCCTCCTTCGACACGACGGCAGCGTGGTGGTGCTCTCCCCGCTCGGAGTGGACGTGAGATTCGGCGGCTGGCGCAGTGCCGCTGCTCGGGTCCAGGAGATCGCTGATCTGCTGGCCGTCGAGGTGGTTCCGAGCGAAGACCTTCCGCCCCACCGGATGTCGCTCGGTCGCCAGCTCCTCTGGCTCG
>JAUIML010000306.1 GCA_030432715.1 Acidimicrobiia bacterium
TACCCCAACACCCGGCCGATGTGTTCGGCCAACTGCGACGGCGCCGCCGCGGTGGTGGTCGTGTCCGACGAGTATCTCAAGAGCCTCTCGGGCGAGCAGCAGCGGCGCGCGGTGAAGATCGCGGCATCGGTGCTGACCACCGACCCGTGGGAGGAGGCCTGCCAGGTCCTCCCGAACGTCAACACCCTCACCCGCAACGCGGCGACGCAGGCCTACGAGACCTCGGGTGTCGACCCGAAGGATCTCGATCTCGTGGAGCTCCACGACTGCTTCGCCACTGCCGAGCTGATCCACTACGACAACCTCGGGCTCTGCGAGAAGGGTGGTGCCGGCGACTTCATCGACTCCGGCGCGCCGTTCCGCGACGGTTCGACGCCGGTCAACGTGTCGGGCGGCCTGATCTCGAAGGGTCACCCGATCGGGGCGACCGGCGTGGCCAACATCTACGAGGTCGCCACCCACCTCCGCGGTGAGGCGGGCGACCGGCAGATCAAGGGCGCCAAGGTCGGCCTGGCCCACGTGATCGGGCTCGGCTCGGCCTGTGGTGTCCACGTGCTCGAGAAGTCGGGGCTGTAGTAACCGACCACTCGCCATGAGCGCATCGCGACGGGCACGGTCCGCCTCCTCGGGGAGCTGGGACCGTGCCCGTCGCGCGTATCTGGACGTGCTCGGCGACGCCGATCCGGCCGCGGCCTTGCTCGCCACCGATGCGGTCGACCTCCGGCTCGGCTACGACGCCGCCGACGTCGATCCCACTCGTCGGCTGGTCGTTTCCGGCCCCGACGACCTGCGAGAACTACGCACCGTCGTCGACGCGGCGATCGGCCCCGGGGCCTGGCCCGCGCCGGTCGCCGATGGAGGCGCGCCGGTCACGGCCCGGCTGGGTCCGGGCCGCGGGCCGGCCATGCTCGGACTGCTGATGGCGATGGAGGGACTCATCGAGCGGCGCAGCCCGTGGGGTGGGTGGCGGACCGTGGTCGACACCGTCGCTGCTCGGGTCGTGGCGATCGAGGAGGTCACGGTCGAGTTCCGGGTGATCGAGCCGCGGGGCTAGCGGCGCCGTGTTGCGCCCCGCCGCGCCGTTCCGAGTACTGTCCGCGCCGGACCACCCGCCGGGTCGGTCCAGTCCACTCGATCACCCAGGTCCACGGAGGTCCTGATGCCATACCCAGGAGGACGAGCATGAATGCTCGACGTTCGCACGCCAGTTGGCGGGCACTGACCATGATCACACTGGTGTTGTCCCTTCTCGCCGCCGCGTGCGGCGACGATGCGGACACATCAACCCCGGCCGACGACTCGGGATCCGTCGAAGGCTTCGAGGGAACACTCAGGATCGGGGCGATTCCCGATCAGGATCCCGAACGACTCCAGCGGACCTACGGAGGCGTCGCCGCCCATGTCGAGGCGGCCATGCCGGGAGTCACCGTCGAGTACGTGCCCGTCACCGACTACGAGGGTGCGGTGACCGGCTTCCGGGTCGGTGACCTCGACGTCGTCTGGTTCGGTGGTCTCACCGGCGTCCAGGCCCGCCTCGAGGTCGAAGGCGCCCAGGCTCTGGCCCAGCGCGACATCGACGAGGCGTTCACGTCGGTCTTCATCGCCTCGACCGACTCCGGACTCGAGCCGATCGACGACGTCGACGGGCTCGTCGCGCTCAGCGGCCACTCGCTGAGCTTCGGGTCCGAGTCGTCCACCTCGGGCCGTCTCATGCCGCAGTACTTCCTCGGCGAAGCCGGCCTCGACGTCGACTCGAGCTTCGCCGGCCAGGTCGGATTCTCCGGTTCGCACGACGCCACGATCGAGGTCGTCAGCGCCGGCACCTACGAGGTGGGTGCGCTCAACTCCCAGGTCTGGGACGATCGCTCGGACGAGGGCGTCGTCGACACCGAGCGGGTCACCGAGATCTTCCGCACCCCTCCGTACTACGACTACCACTGGGTCGGCCGCCCCGACATCGACGAACGACTCGGTGAAGGGGCGACGGACGCGTTCGTCGAGGCATTGCTCTCCCTCGATGCCGCCGATCCCGACGATGCCGCGATCCTCGACCTCTTCGGCGCCGGCAGCTTCATCGCCACCGAGAACGCGAACTATGACGCGATCGAGGCAGTGGCCCGTGCCGTCGGCCTCATCCGCTGAGCCCAGCCGAGCCGCCCCGCACCTCGACACCTCCGAACGGGCCGTGACGCTGACCGGCGTCACGGTCCGGCACGGGCGGGTGGACGCGCTCGTCGGCGTCGACCTCGCCGTCGCACCCGGCGAGCGGATCGCCCTCGTGGGGTCGAGCGGCGCGGGCAAGACGACCCTTCTGTCGGTGGTCGCCGGTCTGGTGAGGCCGACCGAGGGCGCGGTGGCGGTGCTCGGGTCCGAGCTCGCGTCGCTCGCCGGTCGTCG
>JAUIML010000102.1 GCA_030432715.1 Acidimicrobiia bacterium
CATCGGACTGCCGGAGGTCTACAAGCAGTGCTTCGAGGCGCGCGATCTGGCCGGCACGGTGGTGCTCGTCGGCGTTCCGACTCCGGAGATGGAGTTGACCCTCCCGTTCCAAGAGGTCTTCGGCCGCGGCGGTGCGCTGAAGTCGAGTTGGTACGGCGACTGTCTGCCTTCGCGCGACTTCCCCATGCTGATCGACCTCTACCAGCAGGGCCGTCTCGATCTCGACGGATTCGTGTCGGAGACGATTTCCCTCGACGAGGTCGAAGAGGCCTTCCACAAGATGGAGCGCGGTGAGGTCCTGCGCTCCGTCGTCGAGATCTAGCGTGACGATCGAACTCGTCACGACCGATGGCATCTTCGCCCTCGACGGCGGAGAGTGGGAGGTCACCAACAACATCTGGCTGCTCGGTGACGACCGCGAAGTGATGGTTTTCGATGCCGCTCATGACCATCAGCCCATCGTCGATGCGGTCAACGGCCGGAAGGTGACCGCCATCGTGCTCACCCACGGCCACAACGACCACATCAATGCCGCCGAAGCGCTGCGCGACGCGGTCGACGCACCGATCCTGCTGCATCCGGACGACCGCATGCTCTGGGACGCCGTCTATCCCGACTCGAGTCCCGACGTAGAGCTCTCGCCCGGCACCACCTTGTCCGCAGGCGGCCACGAGGTCGGCGTCATCCACACTCCGGGTCACTCGCCCGGATGCTGCTGCTTCCACGACCTCGCGGCCGGTCTCGTCGTCTCCGGCGACACACTGTTCTGCGGCGGGCCCGGCGCTACCGGGCGCAGCTACTCCGACGAGCCGACCATCCTGCGGTCGATTCGCGACCGACTGCTCACCCTGCCCGGCGAGACCATCGTCCACACCGGCCACGGCGACAGCACGGTGATCGACGACGAGCGCGAGCGGGTGCTCGATCGGATTGCCGAGCTCGGCATCGACTGACCGGCATCGGGGTGGAACAGATCGTCCCCGTGTTCCGGGCGGCTCCGCCGAACTCCCGGTGTGACGGGTCAGAGGGAGAGAGAGCGGCCGTCGACGCGGGCGCGGGAGCCGATGAGGTCCTCGGCCGTGGCGGCGGCGGCGAGGACGGGGTCATCGACGGCGGCGACGGCGCGTTCGCCGGAGTCGAGGTCGACGATGGCGCAGACTCGGGCCGGTTCGTCGCCGGCGTAGACGACCGTGTAGGTGACGACCTCTCCCTCGCCCGCGGGGTCCTCGTCGAGCGGGGCCTCGGCCGTCGCCTCACGGGCATCGTCGACGAGGTCGGCGACCAGCAGTTCTCGTGCGGGCGGCTCGGTCGACCAGACGGCGAGCGCGGGTTTGGTGAGCAGGCCACTCACCGCCGTGACCGCCCCGTAAGAGCCGGGTTCGGCCCGTAGCGCCTCGATCATGGCGACCGTCGCCTGGTACACGAAGTTGTTGAACGGACCGCCGGCGAACGCCATGCCACCCGTGAGGGTCGGAGTGCCGCCGGGGTCGAGCCCCAGTTCCTTCTGCTGCACCCGCACCGCCACGGGGAAGCAGCTGTAGAGCTCGACGAAGTCCATCGACATCACCGAGCGACCGACATGGGCCGCAGCGGCGTCGCCGAGGACCCGCATCGCAGGCCAGCGATGCAGCTCAGCCCTCCGACTGAGCGACAGCGACAGCGACGACTCGAGACCGACATGCGGATACACCCGGCGCTCCGGGTCGACGCCGAGTTCGTCGGCGAGGGCAACCGAGCAGAACACCATCGCCGAGGCCTGATCGACTCCCCACTGGCTGTTGTGCCACTTGTTGTAGGGAAACGCGATCGGGCGATTGGTCGGACTCGGATCGCGGATGTCCTCGGGCGACATGGCCGCCGCGAAATCGGCCCTCGGGTTCGAGCGGGCCCGCTCGTTGAACCGATGCCAGAGCGACGCAATGTCGTCGCGGTGCTCCCGGAGCGTCCACCCCTCCGCCGCGCGACGGGCGCTGTCGATCATGGCGTACTGCTGAACGGGCGCCACCGCCCCGATCTCGATCTCGGGCCGGGCGACGATCTCGCCCTGCGGCGACATGTCGAGATCGGGCACGAGGCCGGCTTGGTCGTGGCCGGGCAGCTCGACGCCGGCGCGGCGGGCGGTGTCGTCGCGGAACTTCGTCTCGCCGCCGCACACGATCGCCACCTGTGCACGACCACTCCGCACCGCCTCCAGCGCGTGATTGACCAACGTCTGTTGCGGGATTCCCACATCGGCTGCGACGGTGAACGCCTCGACCCCGAGCGCCTCCGAGATCCGGCGGGCCGCGTCGGGCAGCGCCGAGAGCCCCCTCGTGGCGCCGATCCAGTCGACCGCTGCGGTCAGCCCGCCGACCCCGGCATCAGCCAGCGCGGTCGTGACTGCGTCCAGCATCAGCCCGGTGGTGTCGAGCCCGCCACCCGGCGCGGTCACCCGTTGGCCGGAGGCGGCGACGCCGACGAGAACTGGGGCAGCGGGGCCGGGACTCACCCGAGGCAACCTACCCTTCCGTCGCCGACGGCCCGAACTCGCACCAGGACGAGAACGCGTTCTACTGTCGTGGCGCAACCCCGGAGGACCGATGACCCAACTGCTCGATGCGGCCCGAGACCTGCGCTCCACTCTCGATGCGGAAGGCGCCAAGGCCGAGACCGCCGGATCCCCGATGACCGACGAAGCCGTCCGTCTCTGCAAGGAGGCGGGCCTCTACGGCACCCTGGTCCCGAAGGAGGTCGGCGGAGCCGAACTCGATGCCGCCGGGAGCCTCGACGTCTTCACCGAAATCGCACGGGCCGACGGTTCGATCGGCTGGGTGGTCATGGCCGGCAGCACCGCCACGGCCTACTTCGGCTCGTACTGCCCCGACTCGTTCACCGACGAGATGTTCGCCCACGGCGTGCCGCTGGTGGCCGGTCAGTTCGCACCCAACGGCACGGCCGTGCCGAATGGCGACCGGTTCCACATCACCGGCGACTACTCGTTCGGATCCGGGCTCGAACACGCCGACTGGGCCGGGAGCGGTTCGTTCACCGCCCCGACCGAGGGCGACCCCGACTACATCTTCGCCGTCGTGCCGAAGTCCGAGATCGAGGTGATCGGCAACTGGGACGTCATGGGCCTGCGCTCTACCGCCAGCTACGACTACAGGATCGACAGCGAGGTGCCCGCCGATCGCACCTTCTCGATGTTCGGCTTCACCCGCCACCGCGGCGGCAAGCAGTTCGATCTGGGCATCCTCTACATGACCGAGATCGGCCACGCCGGATGGGCCCTCGGCGTGATGCGCCGGGCCATCGACGAGGCAACGGTGATCGCCAAGACCAAGCAGCGTATGACCGGCAAGACCGGTCTCGCCGAGGATCCGCGCTTCCAGTACGACCTGGCCGAGGCGGAGAGCCTCTTCCGCGCCGGCGACCTGTGGATCCGAAACGCGTTCACCAAGGCCGAACAGGCCGCGCTGCGCGACGACCCCGACCAGGGGCTGGTCGGCGAGGCGCTCCAGGCCACCGCGTGGTTCACCCAACAGTCGACCGAGGCCATCCAGAAGCTGTACCGCCACATCGGCACCTCTGCCCTTCGCGACGGCCCCTTCCAGCGAGCCTTCCGCGACATCCATGCCGGCAGCCAGCACGCGATGGTCAGCCCGGCCCACACGTTCGCGTTCGCCGAGTCGATGCTCGGGGCCGCGCCGGACCGCGGCGTCGACTGCTGAGGATCCAGCTCAGACGGTGACGCTCGTGAGGTCGTCGCCCATGACGATGTCGCCGTCGAAGTGCTCGGCTGCGATCGCGATCCACTCGTCGTACTGCTCGGGTTGCGGCGCCGGCACATAGTGCGTCATGAGCAGTGTCTTGACGCCGTTGGCCGCCGCAGTCCGGGCCGCCTGCTCCACGCTCGAGTGGTAGTCGAGGATGTCCTGGAGTCGCTGCATCGGCACGAGCTTCACCAGGTCATCACGAATCACGGTCTGCACGTAGACGTCGGCATCGGTCGTGAGTTCGTCGAGGCCGGCGCACGGGATGGTGTCGCCCGCCAGGGCAACGACCTTGCCCTCCCGCTCCACCCGGAACCCGATCGTCGGCTCGACCGGGGCGTGCATCGTCTGGTGCACCGAGACCGTCATGGCGCCAACGGTGAACGTGTCGCCGGGTGACACCTCGGTGACCTCGACGATCGGTTCCCACGTGAGGTCCTCGTGATGGGCGATGCGGTACCCGATGTCGGGTTCGAGCGCAGCCATCATGTGGTCGACATAGTGCTGCAGGCCCGGGGGACCCCACACCTTCAGGGGCGTCGGCTGTTGCGTCATGATCCAGTGGGTCGTGACGATGTCGTTGAAGTCGGTGAGGTGGTCGCTGTGGAGGTGGGTGATCAGCACCCCCTGCAAGAACCCAGGGAGGGAGCCGGCGGCCGCCATCCGCATCACGCAACCACGGCCGGTGTCGACCAGTACCTGCTCGAGCCCGCCGTCGCCCGCCTTCAGCAAGGTCGAGGGTCCGGCCCGATTGGCGTCGGGCATGGGGCTTCCGGTTCCGAGGAGGACGACATCCACTGTGGGGTTCTGCTTTCGGTTGGCGGGTCGGTGGTGACGGGGCGCGTCGCCGACGACTAGGGCAGGAGTCCGAGCACGGTCGCTCGGATGGCGGCTGAAGAACTCGAGCGATCGAGGCCGCGAACGTGGCGGAGGTATTCGATCGAATCGATCGACAGGGCCAGCGCGAGCGCCTCCGTGGCCGATGCCCGGGCCACCGTCGACAGGCTCCTCAGCTCCGGCGCGAAGTGGTGGCCGACCTGGGCCACCGCCCGCTCGGCCATGTCGCGGCGGTGCTCGGCGATGATCGGCTCGACGGGTGCCAGCATCGATCCGACGCGGGCGACCGGCGCCGCGACCTCGTAGATCTGCTGACGATTCTCGATGATGGCCTCGATCCGCTCGTCGAGGGCCCCCTCGCCGATACCGCTGATAATGAGGAGGTCGAAGATCGCTCGGAACTGGCGCTCGACCGCAACCCGGTAGAGCTCGTCGAGGTCCTCGAAGTAGCGGAACACGCTGCGGTGGGAGACACCGGAGCGCTCTGCGACCTCGGCGACCGACGGTCGGAGATTCTCCTCGCGGTAGATCTCGAGCAGCGCATCGACGACTCGGTCGCGGTTCTGGTCTCGTCGGGCCCGACGTCCGTCGATGGTCGGCAGCGCGTCGGCGTTCATCGGTGCCCCGGCGCCATGTAGAACCAGAAGGGGAAGGGTGCTCCCTGATCCGAGAGCGCGGCGCGGGCGGCGAGCACGACCTTGCCCGCCTCGGTCTCGTCGAAGAACCAGTTCTCGATCGCCCGGCCGCCCGCGACGGGCCCGGCGGCCAACTCGATCGCCGCCTCCTCGTAGTAGGTGCGGATGTCGTGGCACACCGCCACGGTGTTCTTGCCCGGGAGCTCCGCCTCCTTCAGGGGCGTCCCTCCGATGACGCGCTCGAGCGCCTCGAGCGCAGCGGGAACGGTGTCTGCGTCGATGGCACGGCCCACGGTGGTCACGCCGCGGCGTTCGACGATGCGGTCATAGGCCTTGCGGATGCCGCGAGCCTCGGCAACAGCCGGCGAGGCATCGGCGTCGAAGGCGGGCGGGATCTGGCACGAGACCGCATCGGTGCTCTCCTCGATCACTTCGGGATGACTCTCGAGGACGGGCCCGGAGGGCGCGTCGAGCAGAGCGAACGCGCGGGCCAGCACGTCGTGCTGGAACTCGGGGTCGCCGGGCTTCCCGAGCGGACGCCCCAGCGGGAACTCTCCGTGGAGCACTCTCGGCGCCGCGATCTTCTCCGCGACCGGACGCATCGAGGCGAGCGTGACGGTGGCGATCCCGGCGGCTTCGATGATGTGGGCGAGCACACACACGGTGCGCGTGCAGAGCGGTCAAACGGGCGTGAGCAACACCACATCGATGCCGTCGGCCTTCAGCTCGGCCGCGGCGGCGGGGCCGGAGTCGTGGATGATCGTGGCCAGGTCGTCGGGCTGATTCCCGGCGAACGAGAAGTGGCGCTCGGCCACCGAGCCGATCACACCCCGCTCGGCGAGCTCCTCGAGCCGGTCGATCGGGAAGACGACGTTGAGATCCGCCGTGAACCCCGCTCGGTCGAAGTTCGGGCTCCAGTGGCCGAGCACGAGATCGCGTGCGTCGCGGGGGATCTCCCGATAGCTGGCGTCGTCCTGCCCGAACGCGTCGTCGTTCGCGCGGTGTAGCGCTGCGGAAGTGACGATGGCGACCTTGGCCTCGGCCAGGGGCACCGGTGTCACGAAGGCGGCATCGGTGAACTCAGGAGCGGGCAGGTTCGCAGCGAACGAACGCATCGGGGCATCGCCGGACATGGATTCTCCTCGGAAGGCGCCCCTCGAACCTACATGTGACAGTCATGCTGCCACAAGTTTCGTGCCGCAGACCGCTACTTCTGCGCCGAGCCCCGGGCCTGGATCTCCGCCCGCGACTCGGCGAGACGCTGGGGGTCGAATCCCCCCGACGCCGACCACTGGCGGGTCACCTCCTTCTCGACCACCAGGGCATCGCCGGCGGTCACGGCGTGAGTCGCCCAGTAGAGACGCTTCATCGCCGCCGACGCGGCGGCCGGCACCGTGGCCATGTCGCGACCGAGCGCCTTGGCCCGTTCGACGAGGGAATCGTGGGGCACGACCTCGTTGACCAGCCCCCACGTGAGGGCCTGCTGCGCGTGGACATAGTTGCCGGTGAAGCTCATCTGCCGAGCCCGCCGTACGCCGATGGCCCGGGGCAGCTCGACGGACAGACCCCACCCCGGCAGGATTCCGACTCGGGCGTGGGTGTCGGCGAACGAAGCCCGTTCGGATGCGATCAACAGATCACAGGCGAGCGCGATCTCGAGGCCGCCCGTGACCGCGGGGCCGTTGACCGCCCCGATCACGGGGGTGGCCATGTCGGGCGGGAACGGGTGGCCGTCGTCGGCCCCGGAGGAGATGCGACCGCCGGCGGCGAGTTCCTTCAGGTCGAGACCGGCACAGAAGGCAGGGTCTGCACCCGTCAGCACGATCGCTCGCACGTCGGCCCGTTCGTCGAGCGACCGCAGCGAGGCCCGGAGACCACCGAGCAGCAGCGAGTTGAGCGCATTGCGACTCTCCGGTCGGTTCATCACCACGAGGGCGACCTCGTTCTCGACCTCGACGTGCAGCACCTCGTCCATGGCCACCGACGCTACGAGACCGGCGCAGCGAGGTCGAGACCGAGGCCGATCAACTCGTCGCGACACCGGGCCGCGTCGGCGAAGTGCACCGTGTGGAACCCCAGCCGCCCGGCTGTCGCCACGTTGGCCGCACTGTCGTCGATGAAGACCGCGCGTTCGGGAACCACCTGATGGCGGGAACACAGCAGCTCGAAGATGGCCGGCTCCGGCTTGACCACGCCCTCACGACCACTGACCACGATCCCGTCGAAGTGGCGGAGGAACGGCAACTCCGGCTCGGCCATGGCGAAGGTGTCGCGACCCCAGTTGCTCAACGCGAGCAGGGTGACGGGCAGGCCCCGCAGTTCCTCGAGGAGGGCCACCGTGTCGGTGAGGACCTCGCCCAACGTCTCCGTCCACCGTTCGGCGAACGCCTCGATCAGTACCCGCTCGGCCGGAAAGCGCTCCGCCAGCGCAGCGGTCACCTCCCGCAGCGGCGTTCCCCGGTCGAGCTCGGCGTTCACATCGAGGGTCAGAACCTCGTCGAGGAAACGATCGAGCTCGACGGGGTCGTCGATCAGCTGCTCGTAGAGCAGGCGACGATCCCACCGGACGAGAACGTTCCCGAGATCGAAGACGACATGGTCGATCGGCACGGCGGCACCTTAGGCCCTACCATCGGCGTTTCGCAGCCCCGGTTCCACCGCCCGACGGGAGTCTCCCTGACCATGAAGAACAACATCGGCCTCTTCATCTCGAAGCGGGCCCAGCTCAGTCCCTCGGTCGACGCAGTGTTCGACGTGGCCTCGGGTCGGCGCCAGACCTATGTCGAACTCGACGACCGCTGCAACCGGGTGGCCAACGCGCTGCACGACGGCGGCCTCGAGTTGGGCGACCGGGTCGCCACCCTGCTGATGAACGGGCCCGAGTTCGTCGAGACCTTCTTCGGCACGGCCAAGGCGGGCGGGGTCATCGTGGCCCTCAACTGGCGGTTGGTGGCCGACGAGCTCTCCTTCATCCTCACCGACTCCGGAGCCAACACGCTCGTGTTCGGCACGGCGTTCAACGAGCTCGTCGAGGAACTCCATGCTCGTGGCACCGACGGCACCCAGGTGACCAACTGGGTCCACGTGGGCGACGCCGCCCATCGACCGTCGTTCGCCCACGGGTACGAGGACATGCTCGGCCGGGCGTCGGCCGACGAGCCCGAGGTCGTGGCGTGCGACGACGACTTGCTGTTCATCATGTACACGTCGGGCACCACCGGCCTCCCGAAGGGCGTGATGCACTCTCACAAGACGGCGATCTGGTCGGTCATCACCGCCAACGCGACCGCCGACGTGCGTTACGCCGATCGCTACCTGATCTGCCTCCCCCTCTTCCACGTCGGTGCCCTCAACCCGCTGCTGTCGACCTTCCACAAGGGCGGCAGCGCCATCATCATGGCCGAGTTCGACCCGGTGAAGATCTGGGAGGTCTTCGGCTCGGAGCAGATCACCGTCACGCTCGCGGTGCCGGCCATGCTCAACTTCATGCTGCTCACCTACGACAAGGCCGCGCACGACATCTCGAGCCTGCGCTGGGTCATGTCGGGCGCGGCGCCGGTCCCGGTCTCGCTGATCGAGACCTACGCCGAGATGGGCATCGAGATCCACCAGGTCTACGGCCTCACCGAGACCTGCGGCCCCGGCTGTCTCATCTCCCCCGACGACGCCCTCACTCGCGCCGGCTCGACCGGCAAGGCGTTCTTCCACACCGAGGTGCGGGTGGTCGACGAGGACGGCAACGACTGCGACGCCGAGGAGGCCGGGGAGGTCCTGATCCGTGGCCCCCACATCATGCTCGGCTACTGGAACCGGGCCGAGGCGACCGCCGAGTCGATCGACGCCGACGGCTGGCTGCGCACGGGCGACGTGGCGATGATGGACGCCGACGGGTTCGTCTACATCCAGGATCGCGTGAAGGACATGATCATCTCGGGCGGCGAGAACGTCTACCCGGCCGAGATCGAGAACGTCCTCGTGTCGATGGAAGGGATCACCGAGGCGGCGGTCATCGGTGTGCCCAGCGAGAAGTGGGGTGAATCGCCGCTGGCGGTCGTCGTCAAAGCGGACGAGAGCATCACCGCAGAGCAGGTACTCGAGTACTGCGACGGCAAGCTGGCCCGGTTCAAGCTGCCGAAACACGTCGAGTTCACCGACGTCATCCCCCGCAACCCGACCGGCAAGGTACTCAAGCGAGTGCTGCGCGAGCAGTACAAGGAGACGAGCACCCCGTGACCGAACTCCAGGGACGCCTCGAGGGCCGAGTGGCCGTGATCACCGGCGGTGGCGGCGGCATCGGCGAGGCCTACTGCCGGCGCTTCGTCGAGGAGGGTGCCAGGGTCGCCGTGGTCGACATCGGACGCGAGCAGGGCCTGTCGGTGGCCGAGTCGCTCGGCGACGACGCCGTGTTCGTCCAGTGCGACATCGCCGACGAGGCCTCGGTCGATGCCTGTCGCGACGCGGTGCTCGACGCCTTCGGCACGGTCGACGTGCTCGTCAACAACGCCGCCATCTACGGCGAACTCGACCTGAGCGACAACAGCGTCGAGTACCTCCGCCACGTCTACGACGTCAACGTCATCGGGCAATGGCTGATGTGCCGGGCGTTCGCCCCCACCATGGTGCGAAAGGGTCGTGGTCGCATCATCAACATCGGATCGATCGCGGGCTACCTGCCCCTCGGCGCCCTCGGCGGACCGGGCGACCCCGAGACGTGGTCGCTCGGCAGCTACTCGTATCAGCAGACAAAGTTCGCGGTCCTCGGGCTGACCCGGCAGCTGGCGGGCGAGCTCGGCAAGTACGGCGTGACCGCCAACACCATCGCCCCCGGCCTGGTGATGACGCCCGCCACCGAAAAGCAGGTGCCCGGCGGGTTCGACCAGATCTTCGCCGACATGTCGGCCACCAAGCGCAACAGCCAGGCCGAGGACATGTGCGGCCCCGTCGTGTTCCTCGCCAGCGACGACAGCGCCATGGTCAACGGCCAGGTGCTCTGCGTCGACGGCGGCAACATCATGCCGACGTGAGGGCGCAACGATGAAGACCCTCGTCGTCGGCGGAACCGGGCCGACGGGTCCGCCCATCGTGGCCGGACTGGAGCAGCGTGGCCAGGACGTCACCATCTGCCACACCGGCGGTCACGAGCTCGACGAGGTGATGCACCTCCCCCACATCCACTGCGACGTGCGCGATCGCGACGCATTCTCCGCTGCGCTCGGCGACCGGGAGTGGGATGTCGCCATCGTCACCTACGGCCGTCTCCGCATGATCGCCGAGGTGCTGGCCGGCCGGGTCGGACACTTCGTGTCGGTCGGCGGCGGCCCCGCCGTCCGCGGCTATTTCGACCCGTGGGCCCACAACCCGCCGGGTCTGCCGCTCCCCACCCCCGAGTCGGCGCCGACTGCGACCGAGGACGAGGACGGCAAGTCCTACCGGGTGGCCCGTACCGAGCAGTACGTGTTCGAGCACCATCCCACGGCGACCCACTTCCGCTACCCCTACGTCTACGGACCCCGCCAGCTCGCCCCCCGTGAATGGCTGATCGTGAAGCGCATCCTCGACGAGCGGCCCCACATCATCGTGGCCGACGGCGGGCAGAGCGCCCACAGCTTCGGTTTCGCCGACAATCTCGCCCACGCGATCCACCTCGCGGTCGACCAGCCCAAGGCGGCCGCCGGACGGATCTTCCACACCGGCGACGAGGAAGTGCTGACCCTTCGCCAGGTGATCGAGATCTGTGCCGCCGAACTCGGGCACGAGTGGGACATCGTCTCGATGCCGCCCGAACTCGCCGTCCCGGCCCGGCCGCTGATGATGCAGCCGTCCACCCACCACCGGGTGCTCGACACGAGCGCGCTGCGGCACGTGCTCGGCTATCGAGATGCCGTGCCGGCCCGAGAGGCCATCGCCCGGACGGCGCGCTGGCTGGCCGAGAATCCCCACCCTCCGGGCGACGTGGTCGAGCGCATCCTGGAGGACCCGTTCGACTACGACAACGAAGACCGCCTGGTCGAGTGGTGGCGGTCGGTGACGGCGACGGCTCCCGAGCTCGAGTGGGCCGGCCCGCCCGGCTACGGCCTCTCGTACTCAGGGCCGGGCACCAGCTACGAGCGGGCCGACACGCGGATCTGAGTCACTCGACCCGGCTCGAAAGGTAGGCCCCGAAGAGGACCACCGCGGTGCCGATCACGGCGGCGAGGGTGACGGTCTCGTCGCGGAACACCACACCGAGCACGATCGAGATCACCGGAATCACATAGGTGATCAGCGATGCCCGGACGGCGCCGACCCGACCCGTCAGGTTCGCTGCGAACACGAACGCCAGGCCGGTGCCACCGGCCCCCACGACGAAGCAGGCGATCAGCGAGTCCCACGCGAAGCGCGAGTCGGGCACGCCGAGCAGGCCGTAGGGCAGGGTGAGCACGGTCGCGACGCCGAGCGCCCTCGCGATCACCGGGAGCGAGCCGTGGCGTTGCTGGAGCGGGCCGGCGATGTTGACCGCGACGCCGTAGGAGGTGACGGCCAGCACGACGAGGCCCACGCCCAGCGCGTTCGTGCCGGCGGTCGAGGCTTCGGGCACACCGATCAGCAGGATTCCCAGCAGACCGACGCCGACGCCGACGAGGCGCCGGGGACCGGTGGGCGTCTGGAACAGCGACCACGAGATCAGCACGGTGAGCAGCGGCATCGCCGCGTTGAGCATCCCGGCGACCGACGAGTCGATCCACTGTTGGGCGATCGGGAACATCGTGAGCGGAAAGGCCATCCACGTGATGCCGAGCAGGGCGATGCGGCCGTAGTCCTCTCGCGGGACCGACCGCCGAGCGCCGGGAAACACCACGAGCGCGAGCGCCCCGAAGCCGACCCGCAACAACGTCACCACACCGGGCTCGAAGGCATCCAGGCCGATGGCCATGAACAGGAACGACCCACCCCAGATCGCGGCGGCCCCGAGCACGAAGCCCCAATCGAGCGGAGCGAACGGGGTGTCTTCTGGTCGGATCTCCGTCGCGGTCACCGCCGCACGCTATCGGCGCTCAGAAGTTCGAGCGGGCGTATTCGTAGAGTTCCATGTCGTACCGGTTGTCGTCGATGATCCGCCGCCGGAACGCATCGCTCACCACCGGTCTCGTGCCGGCGGTGTTGACCCGTTCGACCGGGAGAATGCGCCAACCCCAGCGACTTTCCAGCGCACCGAGGAAGTCGTCGAACGTCTCCTGGAAGCCCAGCAGATCGACCTCGCCCAGGCGGACCTTGGCCGACTCGAGCCGCGTGGCATCGACGTCGATGGACTGCGTCCACGCGTTGATGCCGTCGGACTCGGCCATCGAGAAGATCTTCGTCTGGTGGTCGAGGATCGTGCGGTTGAAGACCTTGGGGTCCTCGTAGATCTCCTCGATCGTCAGATCGGGGGCCTGGAGCCGCCGGTGCTGGTCGATCAACGACACGATCCGGGCGACGGGTTCGCGCAGGACCGACAGGGTGATCGCCTCGGGCACCAGGTCCGTCACGAAGTAGGGGAAGTGCCCGTGCCACATGGCGATCTCGTGGCGACGGGTTCGAACCGCCT
>JAUIML010000103.1 GCA_030432715.1 Acidimicrobiia bacterium
ATCGCCATCCGCACGATGCTCGTGAGCGGCAACCGGGCGTCGATTCAGGCCGGCGCCGGGGTGGTTGCCGACTCGGTGGCCGCCGACGAACACCTGGAGTGCCAGAACAAGGCAAAAGCCCTGCTCGCGGCGGTTCCTGCCGCTCGGCGGATGAGCGCCGCCCGACGAAAGGATCAGTGATGGTCGCCACCATCGAACCCCGTGGCGTCGTCCGGGTGACCGGGTCCGACGCCGCCACCTATCTGCAGGGCCAGGTCTCCCAGGACATCGACGCCGTCGTCGACGGCGGCTCGGCGTGGTCGCTCGTGCTCGACCCCAGCGGCAAGCTCGTGTCGTGGTTCCGCATCCACCGCATCGCCCGAGCCGAGTTCCTGCTCGACATGGAGCCGAGCGCCGTCGAATCCACCGTTGCCCGGCTCGAACGCTTCCGTCTCCGCACCGAGGTCGAGTTCACGGTCGAGAACGGCTGGCGGATGGCGAGCGTCCGCGACGACGACGTGGCGGTGGCGGGCGACCTCACCGCTCCGGTCTCGTGGCCGGGCTGGGAAGGCACCGACACCCTGCTCGCGCCGGCGACACCCGATCCGGGCCTGGACGTCGACCCGGCCGCCTTCGAGGCGGCTCGCATCCGGGCCGGGGTGCCGCGGCTCGGCATCGACCTGACCCCCGACACGATTCCGGCCGAGGGCGGCGCGCCGCTCATCGAGGGCGCGGTGAGCTTCACCAAGGGCTGCTACACCGGCCAGGAGCTGGTCGCCCGGATCGACAGTCGTGGCGGCAACGTGCCCCGCCCGCTGCGGGTCCTGTCGGCCGATGCCGATCTCGCCCTCGGCGCCGACGTGGTGTTCGACGGCGCGTCGATCGGGGTGGTCACCTCGGCGGCCGGAAGCGTCGCCCTCGCTCGCATCCTGCGCAAGGCCGAGATCGGCAGTCGGGTCGAGGTCGGCGGCGTCGCTGCAACCGTCGTCAACCCAGGTTGACGACGGTCAAGAAACCTCACCGCGGCGACCAGGCTCATCACCCGACGGCGCGAGACTCACGACGAACTCGGCACCCCCGCCGGTGGCGCGGCGAGCGGCCACCGAGCCGCCCATGCCTTCGGCGAGTTCGCGCACGATGGCGAGCCCGAGTCCGCTGCCGCTCTCACGGATCTGGGGACTGTGCTGGGCCACGTAGAGCCGCTCGAACACGTGGGGCAGGTCGGCGTCGCTGATACCGGGACCGTCGTCGGCCACCGCAAGATGGACACGGCCCTCCGCGGGCCACAGCGTGACCTGCACCCGGGTGTCGGCGAAGCGGATCGCGTTGTCGACGAGGTTGGCGACGATCTGACCGAAGCGGTCCGCGTCGACCCGAGCCCGGATCGGGTCGTCGGGGCGGCTGACCACGACGGCAACGCCCCGTTCGGTCGCTTCCTGACGGAGCCCGGCGACGGCGGCGTCGACGACCCCGCCGAGATCGTGGTCGGCCAGGTCGTAGGCGAACCCGGTTCCCTCGAGTCGGGCCAACAGCAGGAGGTCGCCGACGAGGCGCTCCAAGCGGCGTGACTCGGTCTCGAGGATCCGACCGACGGCCACCGGGTCGTCGGCCGCGCCGTCGGTGAGGGCCTCGGCGTAGCCGCGGATGTTGGTGAGCGGGGTGCGCAGGTCGTGGCTGACCGACAGCAGGAACTGGCGTTCGAGGGCCCGGCTTCGCTCGAGGTTGCCGGCCATCGCGTTGACCGACCCGACCAGATCGGCGAGCTCACCGCCCATCTCGGCGTAGCGGTCGTCGACCCGAGCCGTCATGTCACCATCGGCGATGCGCCGCGCGGCACCGCTCGTCTGGACGATCGGATCGATCAGCCGTCGGCTCAACCGGACGGTCACGAGCACGGCGACGAGGATCGTGCCGAGCCCGGCGACCAGGAACCAGCGAAACGCCGGTTGCACGATCGGGTCGGGCTCCCGGGTGAGCACCAGCAGGGTCTGTCCGCCGGCCCGGTTGTTGGTGCCTCCGGCCGCGAAGATGAGTCCGTCCTTCTGGCCGCTGTCGATCTCGCCGGTGCGGATGAGCTCGATGTCGAGGTCGTCCAACTCGATGCCGTCGGGGAGGGCGCCCACGAGTTGCCCGGTCTGGCTCACCAGCACGATGCCGATGCCTTCGAGGCTCATGGTGCGGCTCAGCCGGGTCACCTGTTGCATCCGGGTCTCCGCAGCGTTCTGGGTGCCGACCAATGTCACCTCTGCGAGCAGATCCCTGAGGGCATCGGTCTGCTCCCGCAGTTCCTCCTCGTCGCTTTGCCGGTCGGTCACACTCGCGAGGAAGATCGCACCGAGGCCGGCGAGAAGGAGCGACGCGGCCACGAGGCCGATCAGGGCGATGCCGATCCGACGACGCATCAGTCGAGCCGGTATCCCACGCCCCACACCGTTTCCAGCCGGAGGTCGTCGCCGAGCTTCTTGCGAAGTTGGCGGACGTGCACGTCGACCGTGCGGTCGTCGCCGACCCAATCGGCACCCCACACGCCGTCGAGGAGCTGTCGACGGGACAGGGCGAGCCCCCGCCGCTCCGCCAGATGGCGCAGCAGGTCGAACTCCCTCGTCGCGAGGGCGACGGCTGTGCCGCGTACGCTCACTTCGCGTCGGCCCACGTCGACCACGACGTGTTCCCCGAGATCGATGACCGGCGGACGGTCACGTCCGTTGACGGCGTCGGCTCGACGCAGGATCGCCTTGACCCGGGCCACGACCTCCCGGGGTGAGAACGGCTTGGTCACGTAGTCGTCGGCGCCGAGCTCGAGCCCGAGCACGCGGTCGATCTCGTCGTCGCGGGCGGTGAGGAAGATGATCGGCACGTCGGACTCGGCCCGTACCCGACGACAGACGTCGATGCCGTCGAGTTCGCCGGGAAGGCCGATGTCGAGCAGGACGAGCTTCGGCCGGCGTTCGGCGATGACCTCCAGGGCTCGTTCACCGGTGGGCGCCTGGTACGGGCGAAAGCCGTCGCGGCGCAGGTACAACTCGACGAGGTCCGCGATGTTGGGGTCGTCCTCGACGATCACCACCACCGTCTCTTCGCTCACGCTCGCTCGTTTCGCTCGGACAGCGGACACCCTGTTCGCTGTTCTCCACTGCGGATGCTGGATCACAACTGTGAGGAAACCATGATGCCTTGCGGGGTGCTCCGGGCATCTAACCTCGCACGGTGGCCAAGGAGCGGGCAGCGCACTACGAGGTTCTCGGGGTCGATCCGTCGGCGTCCATGACCGAGATCCGGCGCTCGTACCTGCGCCTGGCCCGCGACGCCCACCCGGACTTCCACAACGGGAGCGACCGCGACCGGCAAGTCGCGGAGGAGCGGATGCGGAGAATCAACGCCGCCTGGGCGGTGCTGGGCGATGTCGACGCTCGCTCCGCCTACGACCGCGACCGGCTCTCCGGTCAGGCACGGCCGCCGTTCCACGCCCACCGCCACGGCGCTGTCGACGAGCCGGACCCGTGGCGACCCTTCGACACGGGGCCCGACGCCGGGTTCGACGACCGCGACGACCGGCCCATCACCAACAGCCAGCTGCCCAGTTGGATGAAGACCGCCCCTGCACTCGGCGTGCTCTTCGGGCTCGCCGCGCTGATCCTCGGGAGCTTGATCGGCGTGGCGGGTATGGCGCGCATCGGAATGCTGGTGATGTTGCTCTCCGTGATGCTCTTCCTGGCTGCCCCGCTCGTGGCCCTGTCGATCAGCAGCCGCGAGGACGATCGTCCGTGACGGATCGGGTTGTCGCCGCGGCGGGGTGACGTTCTAGAGTCGCGACATGTCCAAAGTCTCGCTCATCGCCAAGCTCCCCCTGAAGGCCGACAAGAAGGCCGACTTCCTCGAGAAGTTCGACGCCATGATGGAGGCGGTGGCCGGCGAGGCCGGCACCGAGATCTACATCCTCAACTTCGAGCAGGCCAACGAGAACATCGCCTGGATCTACGAGCTCTACACCGACGCCGAGGCGATGGGAATCCACTCCGGATCCGATGCGATGGCCGACCTCATCGGCGCGATGGGTGACATCCTCGACGGCGCCCCCGAGATGATCATGACCGTCCCGCACGTGGGCAAGGGCCTCTGATCGGGGCCACGTATCTGGATCGCATCCTCGAGGCCCACCGCGCCGCGGCGGCCCTCGACGACCGGTCGACCGACGATCTCGTCACCCGAGCGGTGGCGGCCGGGCCCGTGCGTGGCTTTCGTGCCGCGCTCGCCGGCGCCGAGGGCATGGCCGTCATCAGCGAGGTCAAACGCCGGTCGCCGAGCAAGGGTGCGCTCTTCCCGGACCTCGATCCTGCGCAGCTGGCCCGCCAGTACCAGGCCGGTGGGGCCAGCTGCCTGTCGGTGCTCACCGACGCCGACTGGTTCGGCGGGTCCGTCGCCGATCTCCAGGCCGCTCGCGACGCCGTGTCGGTGCCGGTGTTGCGCAAGGACTTCACCGTCCACCGTCACGACGTGCTCGACGCGCGGATCATGGGGGCCGACTGCGTGCTGCTGATCGTCGCGGCCCTCGACGACGCCGAGCTGGCCGAGTTCCACGGGCTGGCCACCGGGGTCGGACTCGACGTGCTCGTGGAGATCCACGACGAGGCCGAACTCGAGCGGGCCCTGGCCGTCGATGCGACCCTCATCGGTGTGAACCAGCGTGACCTCGTCACGTTCGAGGTCGACACCGACCGGGCGGTACGCATGGCGCCGCTGATGCCCGAGGGGGTCGTTCGCGTGGCCGAGTCGGGTGTGCGTGACGCGACCGACGTCGGGGTGCTCGGTGAAGCGGGGTATCACGCCGTGTTGGTGGGCGAGTCGCTGGTGAAGCACGGCGACCCCGAAGCCGGCGTGGCCGAGCTGCGAGCCGGCTTCACCGGCTAATCACGCGGGGAGCGCGCGCTCGGGGCGGTAGATTCCCGTGGGTGTTCGTGAAGATCTGCGGGATCACCACCGAGGATGACGGCCTACTCGCCGTGGCCCTCGGCGCCGACGCCCTCGGGTTCGTGTTCGCCCCGTCGTCGCGCCAGGTCGCCGTCGACCGGGCCCGCGACATCGCTCGCCGGCTTCCGCCCGAGATCCTGACGGTGGGTGTCTTCCGCGATGAGCTTCCCGACCGGGTGGTCGAGATCGTGCAGCGGGCCGGACTCGGTGCGGCCCAGCTCCACGGCCACGAGTCGGCCGAGCAGACCCGGCAGGTACGAGCCCGGTTGCCGCTGGTCATCAAAGGGTTTCCGGCCGGTCACCCCGGTCTGTCCAGGATCCCCGACTACGGCGCCGACGTGGTGCTCGTCGAGGGCGAGCGACCGGGCAGCGGGGAGGTCTTCGACTGGCGTCTCGCCGAGGACGCGCCCCGCGCCGGCCATCGTGTGCTGCTCGCCGGCGGACTCCACGCCGGCAACGTGGCCGACGGTATCCGCCAGGTCCGCCCGTGGGGGGTCGACGTCTCGACCGGTGTCGAACGCGAACCGGGACGCAAGGATCCCGTGAAGCTGCGCGAGTTCATCGACGCGGCCCGCGCCGCCGGCGAGGAGATCCGTCCCGAGGCCTACGACGACGAGGGCGCGCCCTACGACTGGCAAGACGACTTCTGATGTCATTCTCCCCCCACCGCGAGGTTCCCCCATGGCCATGACCGACCCTTCGAGCTCCGGCCGCTTCGGCGACTTCGGTGGCATGTTCGTTCCCGAGACGCTCGTGCCGGCGTGTCAGGAGCTCGACAAGGCGTTTCGCGAGGCCTGGGCCGATGAGGCCTTCCGGGCCGAGCTCCACCGGCTGCTCACCGACTATGCCGGCCGCCCGTCGCCGGTGACCGTATGCGACAACCTGAGCGAAGAGCTCGGCTGTCAGGTCCTCCTGAAGCGGGAGGACCTCAACCACACGGGCTCGCACAAGATCAACAACGTGCTCGGCCAGGCACTGCTGGCCAAGCGCATGGGCAAGACCAAGCTCGTCGCCGAGACGGGGGCCGGCCAGCACGGCGTCGCCACCGCCACCGCGGCCGCCCTGTTCGGGATGGACTGTGTCGTCTACATGGGCACCGTCGACATCGAACGTCAGAAGCTCAACGTGTTCCGGATGAAGCTGCTCGGGGCCGAGGTGCGGGCCGCCGAATCGGGGTCGCAGACGTTGAAGGACGCCGTCAACGAGGCGATGCGCCATTGGGTGGCCGTCGTCGAGAGCACCCACTACTGCCTCGGCTCGGTGATGGGTCCGCACCCCTATCCGTGGATGGTGCGCGAGTTCCATCGCGTGATCGGCGACGAGGCCCGTGCGCAGTGCCAGGCCCTTCTCGGTGGCGTGCCCGATGTGGTGGTCGCGTGTGTCGGAGGCGGATCGAACGCCGCCGGCATCTTCAGTGGCTTCGCCGACACCGACGCGCTGCTGGTGGGGGCCGAGCCCGCGGGTGGTGCCGCGGTCGGCCGAGCCGTGCCGGGCATCGTCCACGGATCGTTCTCGTACCTGATGCAGGACGAGTGGGGCCAGGTCCTCGAGGCGGAGTCCATCTCGGCCGGGCTCGACTATCCCGGAATCGGACCCGAGCACGCCCATCTCGCGGCCATAGGTCGCGCTCGCTACGAACCCGTGACCGACGCCGAGGTCATCGAGGCGTTCCAGCTCCTCTCGCGCACCGAAGGCATCATCCCGGCGCTGGAGTCGGCCCACGGTCTCGCCTGGATCAGCCGGGCCCGTGAGGAGTTGGCCGGAAAGACCGTCCTGCTCAACCTCAGCGGTCGCGGCGACAAGGACGTCGGTCAGATGATGGACATCCTCGGATGAGCGGCGCCCTCGAATCGGCGTTGCGGGCTCGACGGGAGTCGGGCGGCAAGTGCCTGGTGCCGTACCTGACCGGCGGGCTGGGCGACGACTGGCTCGAGACGATGCAGGCGGTCGCGGCGGCCGGCGCCGATGCCATCGAGATCGGCATCCCGTTCTCCGACCCGGTCATGGACGGGCCCACGATCCAGCTGGCCAACGACCGGGCCCTCGAGGCCGGCGCGTCGCCCCAGTCGATCCTCGACCGCGTCCGGGGGGCCGACATCGGCGTTCCCACCGCGGTCATGACCTACGGCAACATCGCCTATCGCATGGGCTGGGACCGGTTCGCCAACACCCTCGCCGACGCGGGGGTGAGCGGCTGCATCCTCCCCGACATTCCGCTCGAGGAGAGCGGCGCGTGGACGGCGGCAGCCGATCAGGCCGGGATCGAGACCGTTCTGCTCGCGGCGCCGACGGCTCCCGACGAGCGGCTTCCCAGGATCTGTGAGCGCTCCCACGGCTTCGTCTACGCCGTCGGTCTGCTCGGGATCACCGGCGTGCGGGCCGAGTTGGCCGACAGCGCGAAGGTCATCGCCGCCCGGGTCAAACACGTCACCGACAAGCCCGTGCTGGTCGGGGTCGGGGTCGGCACACCGAGCCAGGCGGTCGAGGTCAGCGAGGTCGCCGACGGCGTGGTCGTCGGATCGGCCATCGTTCAGCGCATGCTCGACGGGGGTGGACCCGAAGGGGTCGCCGAACTCGTGGCCGAGTTCCGCGCCGCGCTCGACGCCTGACACCGCCCCGGGGGCTCCCCCAGGCCGATTTGGGGGGTTCACCCGACAGACGGTCCGGCCCCCGACGGGTTCAGTGGGGGCATGCAGATCAAGAGCCCTCCAGACCTCGCGGCGTTGGCCGCCGGGACCGCGTCCGATCGAAACCGCGCCGTCGACGCGTATCGCGCCCTCGCCATGCTCGCGGTGGCGGTCGGTCATTGGGCCGCGATCTCCGTGGCCCTCGACGACGACGGCGCGCTGGTCGCCGGCAACGCCCTGGCCGAGGTGCCTCGTCTCGGCTGGATCACCTGGGTCTTCCAGGTGATGCCGCTGTTCTTCGTGGTCGGCGGGTTCTCGTCGGCCATGTCGCTCGATGCCCACGTTCGTGGCGGGGGCCGGGGGGCCGATTGGGTCGCAGCAAGACTCCGGCGGATGCTCGCGCCGGCCGTGGTGCTCGCGGCGACCTGGCTCGCGGTCCTGGCCGGCGGCCTCGCGGTCGGCGCGGGCGCGATCGTCGGCACCGCGGCCGTCGCCGGTGCCATCCCGCTCTGGTTCCTGGCCAACTACACGATCGACACCGCCATCGCCCCGTGGGTGCTGCCGGCCTTCCGGCGGCGGCCGGGCCTCGTCGCCGGTGGGGGCGTGGTCCTGTTCCTGACGATCGATGCGCTCGCGAGGTCCGGCGTGCCCGCGATCGGGCAGTGCAACTGGGTGCTCGGTTGGTTGCTCTTCCAGGTCGCCGGCTTCGCCTGGCGTGATGGCCTCCTGCCGTCCGGTGCCGCGCTCGCCCGATGGGCCGCTGCGCTCTGGACCGGGACCGTCGCACTCGTCGCTCTGGGTCCGTGGCCGATCACGATGGTCCACCACGACGGGTTGACCCACTCGCCGACCCACCCGCCGTCGACCGCGCTGCTCGTCTTCGGGGCCGCGTACTCTGCGACGGCGGTGGCGGCGGCCCCGGCGGTCTCACGGGCCCTGGCCCGCTCGCCCCGGGCCTGGGCTGCGGTCGTCGCCGGCAACGCGATCTCCCTGACCGTCTACCTGTGGCACTTCACCGCGTTCGTCGTGGTGGGGGCCGTTGCCTACACGGCGGGGCTCCTGCCGACGGCCGAGGTGGCGACCGGCGCCTGGTGGATCCAGAAGGCGCCCATGATGCTGGGCGCCACGGTCGTGCTGGCCGCCATCACCGCAGTGGTGAGCGGGGTCGAACGCCGCGCCCTGCTCGCGCCGCGCACCGCCTGGCGAGGCGGCAGTGTCTCGATGCTGGTGACGGCCGGGGCCGTCTCGGCCAGTGTCAAGGTGTGGAGCCTGGGCTCTGCGCCGGCCGTCGGACTGGGTGCGCTCGGTCTGATCGTGCTCTGGCGGGTCGTGCTGCGTCCGGAGAGGGAATCGGTGGGGGACCGCGCCCCGCGGCGCGGGGGCGGTCACGATGGGGGAATGCCTCGTCTGCGCCCACGGTTCCCTGCGTCGTGAACCACGACCTGATCATCATCGGTGGTGGCGCCGGAGGACTGGGCGCGGCCCGGGCGGCGCGATGGGCCGGAGCCGACGTGCTCCTGGTCAACGACGGTCCCCTGGGCGGCGACTGCACCTTCACGGGGTGCGTGCCGTCGAAGACGCTGCTCGCCGCAGCGCATCAGGGCCTCGACTTCACCGCGGCGATGGCCCGGGTGACGGCCACCGTCGAGCGCATCGCGGAGACGGAGACGGCCGACGTCCTCCGAGCGGAGGGGGTCCAGGTCGCCGAAGGGCGCGCCCGGCTCCTGAGCGCCGACTCCGTCGCGATCGGGGACCGACGGGTCGGTGCCCCCCGGA
Organism: Acidimicrobiia bacterium; assembly: GCA_030432715.1. GTDB lineage: Bacteria > Actinomycetota > Acidimicrobiia > Acidimicrobiales > Aldehydirespiratoraceae > JAJRXC01. The sequence goes on from JAUIML010000103.1 coordinate 9,351, forward strand.
TCATCGTGGCCACCGGCGGTCGGCCGAGCGTGCCGCCCATTCCCGGCCTCGACGAGGTCGAGGTGCTCACCAACGAGACGGTGTTCTCGATGACGACCGCGCCGGCGAGCCTCGGGATCATCGGCGGAGGACCGATCGGGTGTGAGCTGGCCCAGGCCTTCGCCGGTCTCGGCGTGGCGGTCTCGCTCTTCGAAGGCCTGCCCCGGCTGTTGTCGCGCGAAGAGCCCATGGCGGCGGCGGTCGTGGAGGCGTCGCTGACGGGTAGGGGAGTGCAGGTCCACACCGACACCGCGATCCGGCGCGTCGAGCCCCGGCCCGACGGCATCGCACTGCTCACCGACCATGGGGAGACGGTCGTCGAGCGTCTGCTCGTCGCCGCCGGGAGGACACCCAACTCGGGTGGCCTGGGACTCGAGGAACTCGGTGTCGACGTCGACGGACGCGGGCACATCGTCACCGACGACCGACTCGAGACCGACGTGGGCGGCGTCTTCGCCGTGGGTGATGTCACCGGCAAGTTGCCGTTCACCCATGCGGCCGACGAGATGGGCCGGCTCGCGGCCGGCAATGCACTCAAGAAGGGTGTGCGGGGGCGGTTCCGCACGTCGTGGGTCCCCTGGGCGACCTTCACCGACCCCGAGGTGGCTCGGGTCGGGATGACCGAAGCCGAGGCTGCCGGTCGCGGCGGCCGGGTGGCCGAACTGCCCTTCACCGAGATGGACCGGGCCATCACCGACGACCGGACCGAGGGGTTCGTGAAGCTGATCGCCGGACCGAAGACCCTCACCCGCAACGCGTTCGGCGGGCAGGTGCTCGGCGCGACGATCGTCGCCCCGCGGGCGGGCGAGATGATCCACGAGGTCGCGTTGGCCATGCGGACCAGGATGTTCGCAGGACGCCTGGCCCAGACGGTCCACGCCTATCCGACCTGGTCCTACGCGATCCAGAAGGCCGCGGGTCAGTTCTTCGGTGAGGTGGAAGGCCGCACGGCGCGCCCGGCTCGCCGCGACTGAAGCGGGGCGGCGGGTGGCCCCAGCAGCTCAGTGCAGGGCGAGATGGCTGTTGGCGTCGAGGCGTACGACGGTCTGGAGCCAGACGAGGTCGTAGCCCGTTGCCGTGAAGCTGTCGACGTTGCGCACGTCGTGCACGACATAGTCGCCGGACTCGAGCTGCTCGAGTCGCTCGACCTCGATCCAGCCGTTCTTCTCCGGCCCGCGCTTGTTGACGACGTCGCTACTGGCGATGTCGGCCACCCGGATCTGCACGATCTCGACCTTGCTGCGCATCTCCTCCCATCGGCCGGTCGGGGGCCGACATGGAGTCAACTGGCGAATCTCCCGGTCGGGGTCATACGGTCTGCGCCCATGCCGGATCTTCTCGTTGAACGCCAGGGCGCCGTGATGGTCGCCACCATGAACCGTCCCGAGCGCAAGAACGCCATGACGCTGCAGATGTTCGGGCGGATGCGCGACGCCTGGAAGGAGGCCTCGGAGGACGACGACATCCGTTGCATCGTGCTCACCGGGACCGGTGGTGACTTCTGCGCCGGGATGGACCTGCGGGGCCTCTCCGGCGACAAGGCCGAGACCGACGACTGGGATGTCGAGGGAGCGATGGCGACCGAGGGCGCCGAGTTCATCTGGCAGGGACTGCTGAAGACGTCGCGGCCGACGAAGCCGGTCATCGCCGCCGTCGAGGGCGTCGCCATCGCCGGTGGCACCGAGATCCTGCAGGGCACCGACATCCGCATCGCCGCCGAGTCCGCCACCTTCGGTGTGAGCGAGGTGAAGTGGTCGCTCTACCCGATGGGCGGCTCTGCGGTGCGTCTCGCTCGCCAGATCGGCTACGCCGAGGCGGCCGACATCCTGCTCACCGGCAAGCACATCTCCGCCGCCGAGGCGAAGGCGATCGGCCTGATCAGCCGGGTCGTGCCCGACGGAACCGCGCTCGAACACGCGATGGAGGTCGCGGAGATCGTGGCCGGCAACGGACCACTCGCGGTCGAGGCCGTGCTCAAGACGCTGCACGACACCCCGGGCATGACGGAGGCGGAGGCCTTCGCCCACGAGGACACCTACACCGGGGCGGTCATGGCGAGCGAGGACAGCAAGGAAGGGCCCAAGGCCTTCGCCGAGAAGCGCAAGCCGAACTTCCAGCGCAAGTAGCCGCGCGGGATCCGGAGCTCCCGATCAGTCGCTGCCGAGGCGGCGGCCGAGGGTGCCGTCGACCCCTGGCAGTTGGGTCTGGACGCCGTGCACGCCCTGGCGCTCGGTGAACCGTTCCATCACGATCTCCTCGACCTCGGACCACCCGTTGGCCCGCGGCGCCCGCTGGTCCTGGTTGTAGGGCTGGTCGAACACGACGACCTCGTTGCCGGCCTTGCGCAGCGCCGCGATGTTCTCGGGGGCGTCGTCGACGTAGAGGTCGGCCTCGACCTGCGGTTTCGCGCCGAGGAAGCAGAGGTCGCGATACGGGATGCGGGCCTCGTCGAGCCAGGCCACCGTGTCGACGACCGCAGCCTGATGGCCTCCGTTGACGTGCAGGCGGTTGGAGACAATGCGAATCCACACGCCGGCGTCGGAGAGCCGCCACAGCGACTCCGGCGCGCCGTCGATGATCGGGAGATGGCGAAACGAGGTCGTCTCCGGATCGACCGGGCGCTCGGCACAGACCCCGTCGAGGTCGACGCCGAGGATGAAGGGTTCGGCCACCGGGGCCCTCAGGAAGCCGTGAGGCCGCCGTCGGCGCTGATGATGCTCCCGTGGATGTTGCCGGCCTCGTCGGAGGCGACATAGGCGAAGAGGGCCGCGATCTGCTCGGCTGTGCTGGCGTCACGGAACCCCATGTAGGGCTGCATGAGGGCGAAGTCGACGTCGGCCTGGATCTCGAAGTTGTGGACCAGCGGTGTGTCGATACCGCCCGGCGCGATCGCATTGATGCGGATCGGCTGCTTCACGACCTCCATGGCGAGGGCCTTGGTCATGTTGACCACGCCACCCTTGGTGGCGCAGTACCCGACCGTGTAGGCCTGGCCCATCAGCCCGGCGTTGCTGGCGATGTTGATGATGTTGCCCTCGCGCTCGAGGACGTGGGGGAGCGCGGCCTGACAGAGGAAGAACATGCCCTTGAGGTTCACGCCGTTCATCAGGTCCCACTCGTCCTCGGTGACCTGGTGCACATGGCGCTGGTTGGCGATGCCGGCGATGTTGCCGACGATGTCGATCGCCCCGAACTCGGCCACACAGTCGTCGACCGCGGCCCGGCACTCGGCGACACTGCTGATGTCGGTCACCCGGGTGGCCATCGTTCCCCCGGCCTCCTCGATGGTGGCCTTGGTCTCGGCCATGCCATCGGCGTTGACGTCGAGTCCGTAGACCCGGGCGCCTTCCGAGGCCAGGCGG
>JAUIML010000104.1 GCA_030432715.1 Acidimicrobiia bacterium
GAAACACAACCGCCGACGACATGCACGCAGTTACGCAACTTCTTGTGCGTGTCAACGATGGCGATTCCGGCGCAGCGCGTGAATTGCTTCCTTTAGTCAATGAGCAGTTGCGTGCGCTGGCTGGTTCGTACTTTCGCGGTCAACCGGCCGACCACACGCTTCAACCGACCGCCCTCGTACACGAAGCGTATCTCAAACTCGTCAACGCCCCCGACGCAGTGACCTGGTCGGTCGACGGCATACCGGGGGGCAACGGCACCGTGGGCCGGATCGACGATGCCGGCCTCTACCGGGCGCCGGCGGCGGTGCCCGCGGCCGGGTCGGTCGTGATCCGGGCCGCGCTCGACGCCGACCCGTCGGTCTACGACGAAATCGTCCTCGGCATCCGGATCCTGCCGAACAACGCCCCGGTGATCGTCGCCCCCGAAGACCAGAACGGCGCGGTGGGCGACATCGCCCGGGTCGTGATCGGGGCCAGCGACCCCGACGGTGACGCGTTTGAGTTCTCGGCCACCGGGCTGCCCCCCGGGGCACGGATTCATCCGACCACCGGTGTCATCTCGGGCACCCTCACCGCACCCGGGGAGTACGGCGTCACGATCATCGCCGACGACGGCACCGACAAGGCGACGGTCGGCTTCGACTGGACCGTCACCGGGGTGGCTGCGCCCCCCGGCGGCTTCGTCGACGTGCCCGCCGGTACCTACTACTCGGCGGCCGTGGCCTGGATGGCCGATGAGGGAATCACGACCGGCACCGGCGACGGACGCTTCGAGCCGATGGCCACCGCGAGCCGCGCACAGATGGCGACGTTCCTGTGGCGAGACGCCGGTTCGCCGGGTGGTTCGCCGCCGGCCGGGTTCGACGATGTGGTGGCCGATTCGTTCTACGAGGAGGCGGTCGACTGGTTGGCGGCGTCGGGGATCACGACGGGAGTCGACGAGGACCGGTTCGCGCCGGGTGACCCGGTGACGCGGGCGCAGATGGCGACGTTCCTGTGGCGGCGCGGCGGTTCGCCGGGTGGTTCGCCGCCGGCCGGGTTCGACGATGTGGTGGCCGATTCGTTCTACGAGGAGGCGGTCGATTGGTTGGCGGCGTCGGGGATCACCACCGGGGTGGGCGACAACCGGTTCGCCCCGGACGATCCCGTGACCCGTGCCCAGATCGCCACGTTCCTGTGGCGGGCCGCGGGTTCTCCCTAGGCCGCGCGAGATCGCTCGGTCACTCGCCGCGCCGAGTCACGTAGCGACCGACCGGCCGGAATCGGATCGGCGCTTCCTCGTACTCCTCCAGCGCGTGGGCCACCCATCCGGCGGTGCGGGCGATCGCGAAGACGACCTCGCCCGCGTCGGGACCCATGTCGCAGATGTAGGTCATCGCGCCGAGCGCCAGATCGACGTTGGGCGCGGCCGGGATCCGCTCGGTGGTGAGGGCCACGACGGAAGCGACGACGTCCATACGGGCCTCGTCGACCGGGTGATCGGCGAGGGCGTCGAAGAGCAGGTCGTGACGCGGATCCCGGGTCCGGTGGATGAAGTGGCCGATACCGGGCACGCGGCCGTCGCGGCGCATCACCTCGGCGATCGCCGCGTCGGGGCCCCGCGCCTCGGCGTCGCTGAACATCAGGTGGACGGTACGGCTGGCGGCACCGTGGAGAGGGCCGGCCAGCGGGCCGAGGCCGGCGAGCAGGACGGCGTGAGGCGCGGCCCGGGTCGATGCCGCGAGCCGGGCCGCAAGGGTCGACGTGGCCATGCCGTGGTCGGCCAACGCCACCAGCGCGACTTCGAGCAGGGGCCAATGGCGCGGGTCGGCGCGGGTGAGGCGAACCCACAGGCGTTCGGCGATTCGCTCGCTTTCGACCTCGCTCAACGCCGGGTGGGCGTCGACGATCGCTCGGATGAGCGTGCGGGCCGTGGTGACGGCGCCGTCTCGTGAGCGGTCGTCTCGAAACGGATCGACGGCGCCGGCCGCGACGACTCCGGCCATCATCCGGTCGGTCGGGGTCGCATGGCCGGGGAGGGCCCGGGCGGCGCGTCGTACCGCGGTTTCGACGGCTCGGCGCACCGGCCATTCCTCGGCCTCGTCCAGTCGGCCCGACCAGAGCAACTCGGCGACCGTCTCGTAGCGGTTGCCGGCCCCGATCAGCGCGTCGAGGTCGTGGCCCCGGTAGCGCACCGTGCCGTCGAGCACCTCGGTGATCCCGGACGTGATCGGCACCTCGAGTCGACCGGGTCGGTCATCGGCCTTGCGGCGCCGGAAGCGGTCGATCTCCGCCGGGTCGAAGGTCGACGACTTGCCATCGATGTGGCGCTCGGAGTGCAGCAGGCCCCGACTGACGTAGGCGTAGATGGTCTCGCGCTTCACTCCGAGGCGGGATGCGGCCTCGGCGGCGCTGATGCGCTGGTCGTCGTCCACGGGGAACTCCTCACATTGATTGGATCAATGTTGATGTGATCAATGTTGTCAATGTATCCGCGATCCCTCAACGTGGAGGCATGCAGACACCAACCGACACCACAGCACCGATCATCGCCCCTCCGGGGCTGAAGGGTCTCGCCGTGGCCGACACCGTGCTCGGCGACGTGCGGGGTCAGGAAGGGTTCTTCCACTATCGCCAGTACGACGCCGCCGAGCTGGCCCGCAACCACACCCTCGAGGACGTGTGGACGCTCCAGCTACGGGGCGCGTTGCCGCCGGCGGCAGCGGTGGTGGAGGCCGGCGACCATCGTGCCCTCCCGACCCTGGTCGCCGAAGTCGTCGACGCCACCGCCCGGCGGGTGGCCGATCCGATGGTCACGCTACGGGCGGGCCTCCTGGTCCTGGGTGATCACGAGGGCCGCGGCTCGATGCTCGACCGCTCGCTCGACGAGCTGCACGACGACGCCCGGCGACTGGTCGCCGTCGTCCCCACGATCCTCGCCCGCCACCACCGGGTGAGGCAGGGGGAGTCACCGGTCGACCCGGATCCCACCCTCGGCCACGCGGCCGACTATCTGCGGATGGCCACCGACCGGTTGCCCGATCCGGTCGCGGCCCGAGCGGTGGAGCAGTACCTCGTCGCGACGGTGGATCACGGCTTCAACGCCTCGACCTTCACCGCTCGGGTGGTGGCGAGCACGGGGGCCGACATGGCCGGCGCGCTCGTGGCCGGGATCGGGGCGCTCACCGGCCCGCTTCACGGCGGCGCGCCCAGTCGCTGTATCCAGATGATCGACGAGATCGGCACGCCCGACCGCGCTGCCGACTGGGTGCGTCGACAGCTCGACGAGGGCGAGAAGATCATGGGGTTCGGGCACGCCGTCTACCGGGCAGAAGATCCGCGGGGAGTGGTGCTGCGGGAGGCCGCGGAACGGCTCGGTGGCGACCTCGTCGACCGAGCGGCCGGGATCGAGGAGGAGATCCTCGCCGTATTGGCCGAATGGAAGCCGGAGCAGCGCATCGTCACCAACGTCGAGTTCTGGGCCTCGGTCGTGCTGGAGTTGGCCGGGTTGCCGCGGGCGATGTTCACCCCGACCTTCTCGGTCAGCCGGGCCATCGGTTGGTCCGCTCATGTGATCGAGCAGCACGGCGTGGGCAAGATCGTGCGCCCCAGCGCCCGCTATGTCGGCCCCGAGCCGGTGGCGACGGTGCCGAGCTGACTTCCCTGGGTGAATTCTCCGATCTAGGGTTACCTTCCAGGGAAGCTTTCTACGGAGATGGGTGAGACATGACCGCGGTAGAGAACCAGTTCGAGGGTGTGGATCTGTGGGACATGGACGCGTTCCAGCGGCAGGAACACCACGCGATGCTGGAGCAACTCCGAGAGACCGAGCCGGGGATCCACTGGATCGACGAGGGCGACAAGGGCCCGGGCTTCTGGGCCATCACCCGCCTCGAGCATCTGAAGGAGGTCAACCGGCAGGCCGACATCTTCTCGTCCAACAAGGGCGGCACCCAGATGCAGGAGCGTCAGCGCGCCGAAGGCCTCGACGACTTCCAGAACGACTCGCTGATGCTGTCGATGGACCCGCCGAAGCACACCCGCTACCGCCGCATCGTCAGCCGTGGGTTCACCCCGCGCATGATCAACCTGCTCGAGGACTACCTCCACAACCGCACGCAGATGATCATCGATCGGGTGTGTGAGCGCGGCACCGCCGAGTTCGTCACCGAGCTGTCCGCCGAACTGCCACTGCAGGCGATCGCCGAGATGGTCGGCATCCCGTTCGAGGATCGCAAGAAGATCTTCGACTGGACGAACTCGATGATCGGCGCCGACGACCCCGACTTCGCCAAGAGCGAGGAGGAGGTCATGGCGGCCTTCGCCGAACTCTTCGCCTACTCCAACGCGCTGCAGAACGATCGACGGGGCAAGCCGGCCGACGACATCATCACGACCCTGCTGTCGGCCGACGTCGACGGCGAGGCGCTCGACGAGGTCGAATTCGACATGTTCTTCCTGTTGCTCTGTGTGGCCGGCAACGAGACGACCCGCAACTCGATCACCCGCGGCATGCACGGCTTCTTCGAGTTCCCCGACCAGTGGGAGCTCTACAAGAGCGACCCCGACCGGTACGCCGACACGATGGTCGACGAGGTCGTCCGCTGGGCCACGCCCGTGCTCAACTTCCGGCGCCAGGCCCTGCAGGACTACGAGATCGGCGGGGTGAAGATCAAGGAGGACGACAAGGTGGTGATGTGGCACATCGCCGCCAACCGCGATCCCCGCGCGTTCGACGACCCGTGGACATTCGACATCACCCGCAGTCCCAACGACCACATCGGCTTCGGTGGTGGTGGGCCGCACTACTGCCTGGGTTCGAACCTGGCGAAGATGGAGATCGCCCTCATGTTCAAGGGCATCGCCCAGCGCCTGCCCGACATCCGCCTCGACGGCGAGGTCGAGTACCTCCGGTCGAACTTCATCGGCGGCGTCAAGGCGATGCCCGTGGCGTTCACCCCGTCGCCGTCGACCAACACCATGCCGCTCGACCGGCTCGGCTCGGCCGCCGGCGCGTCAGGCACCGACGGCTACGGCGGGTCGGTCGAACGCGAGGGTTAGCCTCCGCCTCGTGACCGAGGCGCCGCCATGACCCCGGAGGAGTTCCGGGCCGCCGCCCACGAACTCGTCGACTGGATCGCCGACCGACGCGCCGCCGTGGAGTCGCGCCCGGTGCGTCCCGCCGTCGAGCCCGGCGACATCGTCGCCGCCCTGCCGGCCGAGCCTCCGACCGAGCCGGTCGGAGCCCGGCAGGTGCTGCGCGATCTCGATCAGATCGTTGCGCCGGGCATCACCGAGGTGCAGCACCCGATGCACTTCGGGTGGTTCCCGTCCAACGCCAGCCTGTCGTCGGTCCTGGGCGACTTCGCGTCGTCCGGGCTCGGTTCGCTCGGCATCTCCTGGGAGTCGTCGCCCGCCCTGACCGAAGTGGAGGAGGTCGTCGTCGATTGGCTGCGACAGCTCACCGGTCTCGACGACGGATGGCACGGCGTGATCCAGGACACCGCCTCGACTGCGTGCCTGGTCGCGATGCTGGCCGCGCGCGAACGGGCCACCGACCACCGGCAGACGACCACCGGCCTGGGTGGACTCGAGCACCCGCTGTGCGTCTACACCACGGCCGAGGCCCACTCGTCGGTTCGCAAGTCCGCACTCCTGGCCGGGTTCGGGGCCGACTTCATTCGCCTGATCGACGTCGACCCCTGGACCCGCGACATGAAGGCCGACGCGTTGGCCGCCGCCATGGCCGCCGATCGAGACGCCGGTCGGCGACCGACGATCGTGGTCGCGTCGGCCGGCTCGACCGGCACGACGGCATTCGACCCGATCGGTGAGATCGTCGCGGCCGCCGACGTCCACGGCGCGTGGGTCCATGTCGATGCGGCGATGGCCGGGTCGGCCCTGGTCCTCCCCGAGAAGCGCGAGCTTTTCGCGGGTGTCGAGGGCGCCGACTCGCTCTCCTGGAATCCTCACAAGTGGTTCGGCACGATCCTCGACTGCTCGCTGCTGTACCTCCGCGATCCCGATCACCTCATCAGGGTCATGTCGACCAACCCCAGCTATCTGCGTTCGACCGCCGGCGGAGAGGCCACGCAGTACCGGGACTGGGGCATTCCCCTGGGGAGGCGGTTTCGTGCCCTGAAGCTCTGGTACCAGCTGCGGATCGACGGAATCGAGTCGATCCGCTCCCGGCTCCGCCGTGATCTCGACAACGCCCAATGGCTCGCCGAGCAGTTCCGCGACCTCCCCGACTGGGAGGTCATCGCCCCCGTGCGGCTCCAGACCGTGTGCCTTCGCCACACGCCCTCAGGCCTGTCGGGGGAGGCGCTCGACGACCACACCCTCTCCTGGGTACGGGCGATCAACACGTCGGGATCGGCGTTCCTCTCACCATCGGTGCTCGACGACCGCTGGATGGTGCGTGTCTCGGTCGGTGTCGAGTCGACCGAGCGGCATCATCTCGAACAGCTCATCGAACTGATGCAGTCGGCCGTCGCCGCGTAGGCGGCGTCGTCCCGCGCGTCCGGATCGAGTGCACCTACAGTCCCGACCGTGATCAACGGCATCGAACTCGGCCCCTACCGTGACCAGCCCGGCCATGGCGAGGCGCAGGCGCGGGACGCGGCCGACCCGCTCTCCGGGTATCGCGAACGCTTCCGGATCGCCGACCCCGAGCTGATCTACCTGGACGGCAACTCCCTCGGGCGCCTCCCGAACACAACCCCGGCTCGGGTGGACGAGGTGGTGCACGGCGAGTGGGGCGACCGGCTCATCCGTTCGTGGAACGAGTCGTGGTGGCACCTCGCCGACCGGATCGGCGGGAAGATCGCGCCCCTGATAGGGGCGGCCGCCGGTGAGGTGATCGTGTCGGAGTCGACCACGACCAACCTCCACAAGCTCGCCGGTGCCGCGCTCGCACTCCGTCCCGAGCGCGGCACGGTGATCACCGACGACCTCAACTTTCCCTCCGACATCCACGTGCTCGCCGGCGTGGCAGCCCGGGCCGGGCGACGCCTGGTGGTGGTCGAGTCAAATGGTGTCGAGGGACCGGTCGACGCCCTGCTCGCCGCGATCGACGACGACACCGCTCTCGTGTCGCTCTCGTTGACCGCATTCAAGTCCGGGTACACCTACGACCTCGCCGCGGTCACCGCCGCGGCCCACGACGCCGGCGCCCTGGTGTTGTGGGATCTCAGCCATGCGGTCGGTGCGATCGAAGTCGACCTCGGCGGGGCCCACGTCGACCTCGCCGTGGGGTGTACCTACAAGTTCCTCAACGGTGGCCCGGGCTCGCCGGCATTCCTCTTCGTCCGCGGGGATCTCGTCGAACGGCTGCACAATCCGATCACGGGCTGGTGGGGTGATGCCGCGCCCTTCGACTTCGGGCTCGACCATGCGCCGGCCTCCGGGATTCGCCGGTTCCAGGTCGGCACCGCCCCGATTCTCTCGCTCGCAGCGATGGAGCCGGGTGTCGATCTCGTCGCCGAAGCGGGGATGGGCGCCGTCGCGGCCAAGGGGCGAGCACTGGTGGAGGCCGCGGCCGAACGGTGGGCGGCCCGGTTGGCCCCGCTGGGGTTCGCGTGGGCGACGCCGCACGACCCCGCGCGTCGCGGCGCGCACGCCGCGTTGGCCCACCCTGACGCGTGGCGGATCACCCAGGCGCTGATCGAGGTGGGGCGGGTGGTGCCCGATTTCCGGGCGCCCGACAATGTGCGGCTCGGCCTGTCGCCGCTCACGACGTCGTTCGTCGACGTGCACACGGCGATCGAACGTCTGGCCCGCATCGTGGAGGCAGGCGTGCACGAGGGCTACTCCGAGGAGCGCTCCGCCGTCACCTGAGGGCCGGGACGGCCGGATTCCTGCCGCAGCACCGGCCGGGGGCGTACAGTTCGACTCGATGGACCGTGAACTCCTGCGCCGCTACCGCGCCAGCCTGCCCTCCTTCCTCTCGCCGATGTTCGCCGAGCCGATCTCGATCGACCGCGGCGACGGCAGCTATGTGTTCACCGTCGACGGCGACCGCTATCTCGACTTCTTCGGAGGCGTCCTCACCACCATGATCGGCCACGCCCACCCGCGGGTCGTTGCCGCCGTTCAGGCGCAGGCAGCCAAGGTGATGCACACGTCCACGCTCTACCTCAGCGAGCCGATGATCGCGCTGGCCGAGCGGATCACCGCCCTCTCCGGCATCCCGGATGCCCGGGTGTTCTTCACGGCGTCGGGCACCGAGGCCAACGACACCGCGCTCCTGCTGGCCACGTCGTATCGCAAGTCCAACCAGGTGCTTGCGATGCGCAACAGCTACCACGGGCGCTCGTTCACCGCCCAGGCGATCACCTCGCACAGCTCCTGGTCGTCGACCTCGATCTCGGGCCTCGACGTCAGCTTCATCCAGGGCGGGTACCGCCTTCGCAGCCCCTTCCGGGATCTCGACGACGCGGCCTTCACCCAGGCGTGCGTCGACGATCTCGCCCAGGTGCTCGACATGGTGTCGGCGGGAGACGTCGCGTGTCTCATCGCCGAGCCGATCCAGGGGGTCGGCGGTTTCGCCACGCCACCCGACGGCTTCTTCGGTGCCTTCCGGAAGGAACTCGATGCCCGCGGGATCCTGCTGATCAGCGATGAGGTCCAGACCGGGTGGGGCCGCACCGGTGAGCACTTCTGGGGATACGAGGCCCACGGCGTCGTGCCCGACATGCTCACCTTCGCAAAAGGTGTCGGCAACGGTGTGGGTCTGGCCGGTGTGGTCGCGCGAGCCGAGATCATGGACACCATCGAGGTCACGTCGTTCTCGACGTTCGGTGGCAACCCGCTGGCGTGTGCCGCCGCGCTCGCGACGCTCGACGCGGTCGAGGAGGAAGGCATGCAGGCCAACGCCCTCGCGATGGGGGAGCGGCTCGTGAACCATCTCGGCCCCGTGGTCGATGCCACCCCCTGGATCGCCGAACTGCGGGGCAAGGGACTGATGCAGGCCCTCGAGTTCGTCCATCCCGACTCGATCCAGCCCGACGCAGGCCGAGCGGTGGAGGTGCTGGAGGCCTGTCGCCGACGAGGGCTGCTGGTCGGCAAGGGCGGGCTCTACGGCAACGTGATCCGGATCGCGCCGATGCTCAACGTGTCGGCCGACGAGATCGACGAAGGGGCTGCCGCGCTGGTCGCCGCTCTCGGCGACGCCGACGCGTGACCCGGTGACCACCGGCGTTCGGCAGCTCGATCCGACCCCGGGCGCTCGCCGGGCCAACCTCGCCGTCAAGGCGGCGCTGTTCGGCGCCTTCGCCGTGGCGCTCCTCGTTCCCCTCGACCATCTCGAGGGCAAGGCCATGCCGGCTCGGGCCCCGATCTTCCTGGCCAGTGCCGTGCTCGTTCCGCTGCTCGCGCGGCGTCGTCGGTGGGCGCCGTACCCGCATGTCGCCGACGCCCTGCTGGCTGCACCCTTCCTCCTCGACACCCTCGGCAACCTGCTCGGGATCTACGACGCCGCCGAATCGACCGACGACGTGCTGCATTTCCTGAACTGGATCCTGCTCGTGGCCGCCTTCCACGCGTTCCGCTTCCGCAATGTCGACGACCGGCGCGACGCGCTGCTGCTCGGCTACGGCTTCGGTGCCCTCGCCATCGTCGGCTGGGAAGCGCTGGAGTGGTTGGTGTCCGAAGACGGGATCGGTGGGGCCGACGGTCTGGCCCTCACCTATGGCGACACCATCGGGGACCTGGTGCTCTCGAGCACGGGTGGACTCGTCGGTTCGCTGCTCGGCCTCCGCCTGCTGGGGCCGCGCCGAGGACCGGCTCAGTGAGCGGGCTGGCTCGACTCGGCGGCTGATTCGGCGGCGTCCTGGAGGCCGGTGCCCGCCTTCTCGGGGATCAGGGCGACGATCAGGGTGCTCTCGATGTTGTCGAGCACATGCTGGATCGTGTGGCCGACAAAAAGGTTGCCGTCGTTGGTGCGGCTGGTTCCCGACACGATCACGAGATCGGCATCGAGCTCGCGCGCCGTCGTCGCGATCTGTTCTCCCGGATTGGTCGCGTGCTCGACTCGTGACGAGAAGTTGGCCCCTGCCGTGGATGCCAACGCGGCGGCCTCGTTCAGGATCCCGCGCCCGGGCGATCGGGGCACCGGGTACTCGCCGAGGATTGTCTCGAAACGGGTGGCGGTGTCGGTCGTGACGTGCAGATGGTGGAGATGGGTGCCGATCCGGGCGCTCAGGTAGGCGCCGAGTTCCTGGGCGGGCCGTGATGAGCGGGCACCGTTGACCGGCACGACGGCGCGGGCGAAGGCCCACGGGAGCCGACCGCCGGCGTCGTGAGCCGAGCGCACGATCACGACGGGGATCGGGCTCCGTCGGAGCAGCTCGTCGACCTCGGGAGTGACCAGCGCGCCGGCCTTGTCGCCGGTGCCGACCACGATGGCGTCGTAGCCGAGTCTGGCCTCCGCCAGGATCTTCTCGGCCACGTCGTCGCCGGCGACCTGTTCGTGTTCGGCTGTGCCGTGATGGAGCACGGCGAGATGGGCGGTCAGGTCGGGGGCCGGTCCGTCGCCGACCGTGAACAGCGTGACCTCGGTGTCGTCGGGCCAGGCCAGGTCGGCCACCTGGGCCGCCAACAACGAGGACATGCCGCCCCGCGTCGGGATCAGGACTCGACCGCCGCGCACGACGGTGTTGGCCGCCAGCTGCGACTCGAGGTCGAGTCGTCGGCGCTCCTCGGGTGTGCCGTCCCAGTTGCGCAGCACCCGTCGCAGCATGGGTGGGGCGGCCATCGACGTGGCCATCGCCATCAGGACCACGACGGTGTAGGAGCGATCGTTGAGCACACCGAGCGACAGGCCGACGGTGGCGATCACGATCTCGAGCGCGCCGCGGGCGTTGAGGCCCACCCCGAGCGCGAGACCCTCGCGGGAGGGAATGAACGAGAGCCGGGCGCCGGCGAGCGAGCCGAAGAACTTCGAGAACGACGCGGCGAGCACCACGACGATCGCCCAGATGATGGTCTCGCCGTCGGCCAGCAGGCCGAGGTCGACCCGGAGTCCGGCGGTGGCGAAGAAGATCGGCGCGAAGATCGCCGCGGTCATGGTCTCCAGCGGCCGGATCAGCTCGTGGTCGGCGAAGCGCGACCGGGCGAGGATCACCCCGGCGATGAAGGCGCCGAGCACCGCTTCGACGTGGAGCCACTGGGTGATGACGCCGAACGAGAGCGCGGTGATGAGCACGACCGTGAGGCCGGACAACGCGTCGCCGCCGTTGGCCCGCACCCGTCGCAGCGACGCGTCGACCACTCGCTGGCCGACGGTGAAGGCGAGGACGAAGAACACGCTGACCCCGACAACCGTGAAGGCCAGCTTGTCGAGCTTGACGCCGCCGGCCTGGGCCAGGCCGGCGATGAAGCCGAGCCCGATCCATCCGATGACGTCGTTGGCCATGCCGGCGGCCAGGGTCAACTGGCCGAAGTTGCGGCGCATGAGGCCCATCTCGGACAGGATCTTGGCGATCACCGGCAACGACGAGATGGAGAGCGCGGCGGCGATGAACAGGGCGAAGATGTAGCGCTCGGTGTCGTCGCCGACGAAGGTCGTGGGGATGAACCACCCGACGGCGAAACCGGCCGCCGCCGGGACGATCAACGAGCCGGCCGAGACGAAGAAGGCGGCCCGCCCGAGGCGCTGGATGAGCCCGAGGTCGGTCTCGAAGCCGGTGCCCACGAGCAGGAGGAGCACGCCGAGCCAGCCGACGGTGAAGAGCATCGCCGTCTGGGCGTCGTCGGCCGGGAAGAGCCAGTCGGTGACGTCGGGCGCCAGGTTGCCGAGCACCGACGGACCCAACACCAGGCCGGCGGCCAGCTCGCCGACCACCGCCGGTTGACCCACCTTCTGCATGAGGGCCCCGAGCGCCCGTGCCGCGACGAGGATCACGAGAAGTGCGACCCAGAAGACCAGGAGTTGGTGCTCGGTCGGTGGATTGAGGTTCACAGGTCCGGCCTTTGTCGAGAAGATCGGCAGTGTCGACAAGCTAACGACCGGGGCCGACCTCCCCTCACCGGGACGGCCGTGAGTACCCTCGCGTCATGCCTCCTCCCGAACCGCGGCCGGCCGATGCCGTCACCCTCGACGACATTCACCGGGCGGCAGCGGCGATCGCGGGAGCGATCGAGCGCACACCGCTCACGGTGTCGCACACGCTGAGCGACATCACGGGTGTCGAAGTGCACCTGAAGTTCGAGAACCTCCAGTACACGGGCTCCTTCAAGGGCCGAGGTGCCCGCAACCGGCTCCTGGCCGTCGCCCCCGGTCGCGGCGTCGTCGCGATGTCGGCGGGCAACCATGCCCAGGGCGTCGCCCACCATGGCGCCCTCCTCGGCCTCCCGACGACGATCGTCATGCCCGAGAACACGCCGTTCGTCAAGGTCGCCCGCACCCGTGACCTGGGCGCCGAGGTGGTGTTGGCCGGCGCCGACGTCATGGAGTCGGCGACCCGGGCTCGGGAGCTGGCCGCCGCCCACGATCTCGAGTTCATCCACCCCTTCGATGATCCCGCGGTGATCGCCGGCCAGGGCACTGTCGGTCTGGAGATGCTCGCCCAGGAGCCCGAGCTCGACG
>JAUIML010000105.1 GCA_030432715.1 Acidimicrobiia bacterium
TGCTGTGGACCGGACGGCGGGCGTCGGCGGTGCTGTCGATGTTGAGCGAGTCGATGCCGACACAGGCCACGCCGGCTGCGACCAGCGACTCGGCGGCGCCTTCGGTGAGGTGCGGGTGATCGACGGCATAGGCCGGCGTGCCGAAGTGGACGGAGTGGTCGGTGCGCACGAGCACCGCTTGGCCGGCGAGGCCGCCGAGATCGGCATCGGCGAGATCGATCGACGTGGTGCCACGTGCGTCGATACAGACGGCGGGCACGGCAGCCACCCGTTCGAGCGACAGCTCGGCGAGGTCGTGTCCGTCGGCGTAGCGATGGAAGGGCACGTCGAGGTAGGTGCCGGTGTTGGTGCAGATCTCGATCATCCCGATGTGGAACGTGATGCCGGGACCGTAGGCCTCCTCGGCCGCCTCGCGGGACAGGTGGGTACCGATCACCGGTCCGGGTAGCCCCGGGTAGGTGTCCATCCCGTCGGTGATGCGATGACTCAGATCGATGTGGCGGGACGGCTCGTGCATGCGCCGAGGCTAGGGGTCGTCATAGGGCCGCCGCAGGAGAATTGCCACCGAGCGCAGGAGCAAACCGACGGCCGCGACCAGCAGCGAAACTGCGATGACGGCGAGCAACGCGAGCGTCGTCTCGGCCCGCGGCAGCGATGTGTCGGCCACAACCATGACGCCGACCAGCAGTGCCGCGAACGCCCCGAACACCAGGAGCGCGCCGGCCACCTCGGAGGTGGCCGAGAGACGGAGATCCCGTTCCCGTGGCTGGCTGGCGATATCGACCGTCCTCGACGGCGCGGAGGTGGCAACCGGGTGGGACGGGTCGAGATGCACCCGCACCTGATCGAGATCCAGCCCGTTGAGGCCCTGGCCGGCCAGATGGGGCGACACACCGGCCACGGTCAGCCCGTTGATCTCGATGCCGATGGTCGGCACCGGCGCACGACGCAGGGCAGCAGCCATCGCCTTCGTCCGGATCACCGAACGCGAGCGGGTGAGGGTTCCACCGGGCCCGACTCGGAACAGCTCGTAGGGCATGTCGTCAGTCTGCGGCGCACCGCGACCGGTGTCCAGCAGCCTCTGCCTTCGGTGTCACACCCCCGTCGTAGATTCATCTCATGGCAGTGGCGGAACTCCATGATCTCAGCGAAGCAATCCGACTGGCAGCGAAGGTCGACTATGCCGCGCTCCCGGGCGCCGAGGTCGAAGCTGCGGCGGAGGCGGTCCAGCGGCTCAAGGCCCAGCTGGCCGCACTCGAAGCCGAAGCGGTCGGTGCATACGATGCATCGATGCGTTGGTCGGTGGGCGCCCACCGCTCCCCGGCGGCGGCGCTTCGTCACCGGTGTCGCCTGCGGGGCGGCAACGCCCGGGCCAGCGTGTCGCTGGCCCGCAGCCTCCGCTCGATGCCCGGCACCGCGCTGGCCCTCCACGATGGGGAGATCACCGAAGCCCACGCCCGACGTCTGACGCGAGCGGCCACCCGTCCCGAGTTCGCCGATGGCGAACCCTTCCTCCTGCGCAAGGCGACCAGTCTGTCGTTCGCTGACTGGGAGCGGGCCGTGAGCTACTGGGAGCAGGTCGTCGACGAAGCCCGGCGCGGCGACGATCCCGAGCCGGGCGATCCCCGCGAACAGGACCGCGCCCTCCACCTCTCCACGACGCTTGCCGGAATGGGACGACTCGACGGCTGGCTCGACCCGGCCGGCAACAGCGAGGTCCGCGAGACCCTTCGCCGCATCGAGACCGAGCTGTTCGAGTCCGACTGGCAGCTCGCCAAGACCGAGTTCGGCGCCGGCGCCACCATCGATTCGTTGTGGCGCACGCCGGCGCAGCGTCGCGCCGATGCGCTCGTCGAGATGGCCCGGCGAGCGATGACCGCGCCGAAGGACGGGAAGCGTCCCCGGCCGCTGCTCATCGTCCACGTCGACCACGACACGTTCGAACGAGCACTCGCACAGCTCGCGGGCGAGGCACCGCCCGAACCCTTCGGCACGGCGCGGCTCCACGAGCTCGACGACGGCTCGGTCATCTCCCCCACCCAGGCGATCGAACTCGGCGTGCTGGGGGATGTACGACGCCTCGTCTACGAGTCGCCGGGCGTCATCCTCGACTACGGCCGGCGGGTCCGTCTCTTCCAGGGCGCGCTGCGGGAAGCCATCTGTGCGCGAGACCGCGTCTGCGACCACCCGGGCTGCGAGATCCCGGCCCGAGCGTGCGAGATCGACCATGTGACCCCGTGGAGCGCGCAAGGCGAAACCAGCCATCGCAACGGCCGAGCCCGCTGCACCTTCCACCACCGACGTCACAAACACGGTCCCAGCGGGTGACGCCGGGCGCGGCAATCGTGCCCCAACTACGCTCGGTGCGAATCGACGAGGGATTGGCAGATGAACGATCCATCCGCGGCCGCGCCCACAGACGGCAGAGACCGACCCGGTCACGAGCCGCTTCCGGTCGAGGCCCTGCGGTGGCTCGAACACGTCGCCGTGCTCGAACTGTTCTCGGGCCGGCTCCCACGTCGCACGGGCCAGGTCGCCACCGCGTTGGTGTTCCTCGATCGCGAGCTGCCCATGAGCTCGCGGGCGATCGCGAAGTTCGCGAGAACCGGCCACGAAACCGTACGCCGGGCCGCCGACGCCTTGGAAGGTGAGCGCCTGATCGACCGCCACCGGCGACCGCTGTACCACGCCCGAGCGACGCTCCCGACCTGAATCAGTCGTCGAGGCCGGGCCGTCGCCGCTGGCGTTTGACGTCGCCGCGCTGGCGCTTCGTGTCGAGCCGGCGACGCTGACTACCTCGGGTCGGCTTGGTGGCGCGACGGGGACGTTCGACGCGGGCGGCACGGTCGACCCGCTCCTGTATGCGTTCGAGCGCCAGCTGCCTGTTGCGGAACTGCGACCGCTCGTCGTCGACGGTCACCCGGATGACCTCCCCCAGCTTCGCCCCTACCCGCTGCTTGAGGAAGTCGGGCATCGAGCGCGATTCATCGATGCGAAACACCGCCTCGACCTTGGTGTTCGACCGGTTGGCGTGCTGCCCGCCGGGACCGCCCGACGCCATGTAGCGAAAGGCCACCTCGTCCTCCGGCACCACCCAACGCGACGACATGGAGACCACTCTGACAGGTCGGCAGGCGGGTCACACCCGGATGCGCCGCAGCCGCTCTACGGGACAGCCAGATGGTGCGTCTCATTGAAGCTGTGCAGCGACGGCAGGCCGCTCCGGGTCCCGATCCGCGAGATCGACGCCTGCTGCACGAAACAGCGCCACTGCGACTCGATACCGGCACCGATCGCCCAGGCCACCGCCGCCTTTATGGGCGACACGTGGCTCACCACCACGATGTCGCTGGTCGCCGACGCATCGAGCAGTTCGTCGAGCGCCGGCCACACGCGGGCCGCGAGGTCGTCGAGGCTCTCCCCCGCCGCGGGGTGCCACGCGGTGTCGGCCCTCCACGCGGCCCAGGTCGCGGCCGGCACGTCGGCCACGGGTGTGCCCTCGAGCTCGCCGTAGTCGAGCTCGATGAACCGCTCGTCGGTCTCGACCGGCCGGCCGATGGCCGCCGCGGTCTCCTGGCAACGGCGGAGGGGGCTCGAGATCACCCGATCGGCACCGGCCAGGACCTCGCCGATGGCCCGGGCCTGCTCGCGTCCGAGCTCGTCGAGTCCGGGGTCGCGACGGCCGAGCAGCTCACCGGAGGCGTTGGCGAGGGTCCTACCGTGACGGGCGACGATCAGCATCAGTCGAGCCTGGGCAATCTTCCGGTCCGCCGCAACTCGTCACGATGATCGGGTCGGGTCAGGTCGAACCGGCGGACCAGCCAGACGAGTCCGGCGACACCTGCGAGCTCGAGCAGGACCAACACGACCGGGGCGCGGTCGAACTCCGGCAGCGGGCGTTCGGCGATGCCGTCGAGGCCGCCGACCGGCCACCAGAACAGATCACGACGCGTCCACGTGCCGGCCGCCACCAGGAAGACGAACGTCCCGATCGGGATGCCCAGCAGCCGCCGGCGGACGATCCGCCGCCCGACGGTGACGGCCATCACGAGCGCCATCAAGGCCACCGAGCCGAGGAGGGTGTGCAGGACCAGCGGCCGACCCGTCAGGGCTTCCACGAGCGGAAGGACGCCGCCGAGCGCAACGAAGCGGTAGTCGATCGCCGGGCTGTCGAAGACGAACAACACGGCCAGCACCGCAGCGGCGACGAAGAAGAAGAACATGGGCGACGCCGACGGGGCCGACTACGTGATGACGATTCGACCGCACTCGGAGCAGTTGAGCACCGCGCCCGACTCGGCGTGTTTCATGCGGTCGAGCTCGACCGCCGGCATCGTGGACGGGCAACCCACACAGTTGCCGCCGTCGAAGCGCACGACCGTCGAGGAGCCGAGCCCCGGGCGGAGGCGGTCGTATTCGGCCAGATCGGCGCCGTCCACCTCGGCTCGCGCCTCGTCGCGGGCGGCGACCACATCGGCCAGCAGGCCGTCGACCTCCGTCTCACTCGCCGCCAACTCGGCCTCGAGCGCGGTGATCCGGTCCTCGATGTCGTGCAGGGCCGCTTCGGTGGCCGCCTGCTCCCCGGCCAGCGACTCGGCCTCTTCCATCGCCTCGAGGGCACGATCCTCGAGCTCGGCCTGCCGGTCGCGCAGCCCGGCGATCTCGTCCTGGAGCGGTTGGAGGTCCTTCATGCCGACCTCGCCGCTGTAAAGGCGCTTGTCGTCCTCGTCGGCCTTCGTCGCGAAGATCTGCGCTTCGTCCTCGAACCGCTTCTGTCGCGTGGCGACGTCGAGCCGGGAAGCCGCCAGCCCGGCGATCAGGGCCTCGAGACGGCTTCGCTCGGCCTGGGCCTCGGCCAGGGCGTCGCGTTCGGGCAGCGTGGCATGGCGGTGACGCAGTTGCTCGGCCTCGGTGTCGAGGCGCTGGATGTCGAGGAGTCGGTGGTCGGTCATTCAGCCTGTCGTTGTCGTCGTGGTCGGCGGTTCCGTCGTCGTGGTCGGCGGTTCCGTCGTCGTGGTCGGCGGTGCGGTCGTCGTGGGCGGCGGTGCGGTCGTCGTGGTCGTTGTGGTCGGTTCGGTGGGAATCGTTGTGGTCGTGGTCGTCGTGGTGGTCGTGGTCGGCGGGATGCAGGTGTCGAACTTGCCGTCGTCGTCCTCGTCGAAGGGGACCAGCAGCGCAGGGCAGCGCCCGATCGCCGGATCGAAGGTGAAGCTCGAATCCTCGCAGAAATCGACGATGCCGTCGCCGTCCTCGTCGACCTCGGCATCGCGGCTGCCGCAGAGGCTGTTGATCAGGTTGTTGTAACGATCCTCTTCCTGATCGGTGCGGACCCGGTTCCCCGACCGTGTCGGGGCCGGCGCGGCGAAGGACCGTGCCTCGAGATCGGCATGGAAGAATTCGTTGAACGCACCGAAGATCGCGGCCGGCGCCGACCCACCGGTGACGCCGCTCCGGAAGCCGAGTTCGGGGATTCGCACCCCTCGCATCTCGACCTCGGCCAGCGGGTTGCCCATCCACACCGCCGTCGCCAGATACGGGGTGTAGCCGACGAACCAGGCGTTCTTGAACGACTGCCCGGTGCCGGTCTTGCCGGCCGCGGGCTGACCGGGGATCTGGGCGCCGGTACCCGTGCCGCCACGCACATTGGCCTCCAGGATCGAGGTGACCAGACGGGCGGACTGCACCGAGATGGCCCGCGACGGCGTCGGTTCGTTGACGAAGATGATGTTGCCGGCCCGGTCCTCGACCCGCTCGATGAAGATCGGGTCGACCTGCAGGCCGTCGTTGGCGAAGGTCGCATAGGCGGTGGCCATGTCGAGTGGCGTGATGTCGAGCGGCCCCAGGGGCATCGAGATCGGCAGTGAGGAGAGGTCGGAGGTCACCCCGAGGGCTCGGGCGGTGTCGGCGACATTGCTCAGGCCCACGATCTGACCGAGGCGGAGATAGGCACAGTTCGACGAAGACAGTGTCTGGCTCCGGATCGTCCGCACCGAACCCGAGCTACCGCCGCCGAAGTTCGTCGCCGAGTAGGGGTCGGGCGAGCCGCCGGGGTTGTCGAAGGTGCAGGGGCCCCGACCGTTGATCTGGTCGGATGGCACGAGGCCCTTCTCCATCGCGGCCGCCAGCACGAACGCCTTGAACGACGAGCCGGTCGGGCGGCCGCCCTGGGTGGCGATGTTGAACTCGCCGTAGCCGGGAACCTCGAAGCCGGGACCACCGATGATCGCCCGCACCTTGCCGGTGCCCGGCTCGACCGATGCCAGCGCAGCGACGAACCCGCGTTCGTCGTCGGGCGTGAACCGGTCGACGGCGTCGCGGGCGGCCTGCTGCGCCGCGGGATCGTAGGTGGTGTAGACCCGCAGGCCGCCGCTGAACAGGGCCTCGGCCCGCTCCTCGGCGGTCGCGCCCAACCGAGGGTCCTCCAGCAACCGGCGGCGGACCTCCTCGATGAAGTAGTTGTCGGGCTGCCATTCGGCGGGCACGACGCGACTCGTGGGGACGGGCACGGCGCTGAACGCCTCGGCCTCCTCCTCGGTGATGTGGCCGGTGGCCACGAGGCGACGCAGCGCGATGTCGCGTCGCTCGCGGGCAGCGATCGGGTTCAGGGTCGGGTCGTAGCGAGACGGGTTCGAGATCAGCCCGGCGAGCAGGGCCGCCTGGGCGTAGTCGAGGTCGGCCGGCGTGGTCCCGAAGTAGATCTCGGCCGCTGCGGTGATGCCGTAGGCCCCACCACCGAAATACACCGTGTTGAGGTAGGTCTTGAGGATCTCGTCCTTGGTGAGCTGGCGTTCGAGCCGACGAGCCAGGGCCGCCTCGGCGATCTTGCGGTCGACATCCTGGTCGTTGCCCACCACGGCGTTCTTGATCAACTGCTGGGTGATCGTGGAGCCGCCCTCTTCGATCCCTCCGGCATTCACGTTGCGGATGAAGGCGCGGGCGATGGCCTTCGCATCGATGCCGGTGTGCTCGTAGAACCCTTCGTCCTCCACCGCGATGACGGCATCGATCAGGGCCTGGCTGACGTCCTCGAGTTCGACCAACTCGCGGTTCTGCTCGCCGTAGAGCACGTCGAACTCGTCGCCGTTGGCGTCGTAGACGATCGTGCGGAGCGCCAGTTCCTCGAGGTTGATCTCCACGGCGGTGGACTCGTTGGCCGCGTAGATGTCGGCGATGCGGGGGCCGAGGGCCGCGAGCGTGAACGCGACGACGATTCCGCCGCCGACGATCACGGTTGCGAATCGGACGAGCCCGATGATCCCACGCACCGTCACAACGGTACTGGGCATGTCCACGAGACCGCGGTCGGGGCATCGTCGCCCGAGGACGCGATGTTCGCGAAGAAGATGCGAACATGACGGGGTGACCAGGATCGCCATCGTCGGCGGCGGCCGCGCCGCCACTCTCCACGCGGAAGCCGCGGTGGCGACCGTCGGGGTCGAACTCGTCGGGGTCGGCGGCCGGCCGGGCTCGGCCGAGATGCTCGCCGCCGCAGCCGGCGTCCCCGACCTCCCACTCGCCGAGCTGGCCGATCGAGCCGACGGTCTCGTGATCGCCGTCCCTCCGGGTGCTGTGTCCGAGGTCCTCGCCGCGATCCCGGCCGACCTCCCCGTACTCGTGGAGTCGCCGGTGCCCCTCGCCCTCGCCGGTGTCGAGCGCCCTCGGGCCATGACCGCCGCCAATCTGCTCCATGCCGCAACGGTCAAGAAGGGGCTGCGGGCGATCGCCGACCTCGGACATGCGCATCATCTCCTGCTTCGGGGGCGGGCGATCCGCCGGGAGGGCGCATCGGATCCCTTCGCGGAGCCGTTCGCCGGCGCGTGGCCCGTGCTCCTGATGGCGGCGGCCGCTCCTGTTCTCGCGGTCTCGGCCACTCGCAACGGAACGGCCGCCCGGGCCGTCCTGACCCTCGGGGACGGGCGCACACCGAGTGCCCAGTTGGCGTGGATCGGGGCCGAGGACGCAATGTCGGCGGGGACCGAACTGGAAGCCGCGGGGGCGACCGGCGTGGTGACGATCGGGCTGTGGCCGACCCCGCGACTCGAGATCGACGGCCGGGAGATCGCCGACACCGAAGAGCATCCCCTCGTCGCCCTCGGCTTCGCCGAGCAGATCCGCCGGTTCGCCGCGATGTGCGACGGCCGGGCCGAGCCGTGGCCGCCACTGAGCGTGGGCCTGGGCGTGACCACGCTCACCGAGGCCGCGAACCGGAGCGCCGCCGCCGACGGTGCCGAAGTGGCGACCACCAACTGACGCGCCGGTCGCGGTCAGCGGGGACCTTGTGTCAGCGGGGACTGTGTCATCGGGGACTGGCGGCGCGACTCGAACCACTCGAGACCCTGCGTCTCGGTTGACCATTGCGGTCAGCGGGCGACGGGCTCGTGACGGCCGAGCGCCACGAGCCGGCGATCGATGGTGAGGAACTCGACGACGGGGTCGAGCGGCGCGTCGGTCGGATCGTCGAAGGCGAGCCCGAGTCGCACGCCGCCGTCGGGGTCGGCGCGGCGATGCGCGATCCGCACGAGGGCGGACACGTTGCGCCACGCTCCGTCGGCGTCGGGGATCCGGAAAGAGACCGTCGTGACCGAGCCGGCCGCGAGCTCGTCGGCGTCGACGTCGGGGACCACGACACCCGCGCCGCCGGTGGAGAGGTCGACCAACTGTCCCTCGACCTCTCCGATGCGGCACGTGACGAGACCGAGCCGCACCCGCTGCGTCGTTCGCCGTTGACGACGCGCCAGCGCATCGATGAGGACCTCGGTGGCGACACCCAGGAATCCGACCGTCAGCACGAGCGCAGCCGTGGCCACCGCGATCGGAAGTCGATCGGACGACTCCCTCCACATGGAGAAGGCGGCGACGACGACCGCGACGTCGAGCGCAATGACGGCGGTCAGCAGGGCCCCGAGTCCGGCCCGATTGGCCCGTCGATTCTTGATCCGACCCCACGGCATCAGATCCACGCCGAGCGAACGCAGGTCGCTGCGCATGATCGAGAAGGCACCGAGGCGGCCGCGACCCAGCCGGCGATGGGTCACCCAACGGAGGAGGTAGCTCGGGACCGCGAACACCAGCAGCGCACCGAGCGAGGTGCGCATCGGCACCTGACCCAGTCCGAGCACGAGGAGACCGGCGAGCACGAGAAGGACCCGCTGGACGGCCGAGACGGTGGGGACCACTGCATCGACGTGAGCCATCCGGGCCGCGGCGGGAATGGACCGCAGATCGGCGGGGCGCAGCGCCCGCAGAGCCCGGACCGCCCGTCCGTGTCGCCGCACGAGGCTGTCGCCCAGCCCGTCGGGGCCGCGGACCCGCGCGAGCGTGAGCGGGAGGTGGGTGACGGTCTTCCCGTGGCGGATCAGATCGAGTCCGACCCGTCGCGAGCTGTCGAGCATGTGGCCCGACCCCACCGAGCCGAGCGAGGCGACCGCGCTGCGACGGACGAGGGCAGGGCCGTCGCCGTACCACGGAATCGATCCGCGGCTCGCGAGCGCAGGGCGGACCACCTGCTGTTCGAAGGGTTCGAGTGACCAGTGGCCATCCGGGTCGTACTCGAAGGAGGTCGGATCGGCCTCCTCGATCCCGACCTGGATCACCGCGACGTCGGGCGACGAGCAACGGGGGGCGGCGACCGTCACCAGATCGGGCATGGGAAGATCACCCGAGCGCAGCAGCAGCACCCAACTGGTGCCGGCGGAGAGGACCGCGTCGTCAAAGGCGACGGATCGGTCCACGACGGTCACGTCGAGCCGCTCGGCGATCGTCCGGAGCCAGCGCGACCCCTCTCGGTCGACCACGATCGTGCGATCGAGGCCGGCGACTCGCCGCAGGGCCACAAGGGTCGTGCGCAGCTCGTCGACTGACGTGCCGGTGGCCTCGACCACGGCAGCGATGTCGGGCATCGGTGCGTCGGGCGAGACGACCACCTCGATCGGCGTGGGGCCGGCCGCGCGGGCCCGGGTCGCGAAGACCACCAGGGCCAGCACTTCGGCTGCGAGGAGCACTCCCGCACCCACCGGATCGGCGCCGCCGAGGGTGAAGGCCGCCCGCCAGACGAGATAGACCACCGTCCAGGCGAGCGCGAGCCGGGCCGTGAGGCCGATCAGGCGTTCGTCGGCGCGTTGGCCACGGGCGAAAGGATCCACGCTCGTCCCGTCGGACTCTGCGTCGACAAGTGAAGGACGGGTCGAGAAGTGAAGAACGCGGAAAACGACAACGGCACCCCACGAGGGGGTGCCGTTCACGCGTCCTCGAGCGAGGACCGAGGTTTCGGACGACCGAGTTTCAGACGACCTTGACGCCGAGGGCTTCATCGCCCTTGCGCCCCGGACCGATCTCGAACTCGACCCGCTGGCCTTCCTCGAGGGTACGGAAACCCGAACCATCGATGTTGGAGAAGTGGACGAAGACGTCGTCGCCGTCTTCACGGGAGATGAACCCGTACCCCTTCTCGTTGTTGAAGAACTTGACTGTGCCCGTCGGCATTGGGCATTCCTTTCGATTACCGCCGGCGCCAAAGCGGTGCCGGCTCCAACAATCTTAGAGAGATCCCCGACCGAATCGATGTCGGGTCGCCTTGGAGCACGCCGACGTGCTCCGCGAGACTGCCGCCGATGGAACCGACGGCGTGTCTCGCCCCCACCGACTGCTCGGTCGTGCAGGTCGACGTCGCCGTCGGCGACGAGGTCGCCTCGGGTGCCGTCATCGCCGTCGTCGAGGTGATGAAGATGGAACAGCTCGTGGTCGCGCCCCACGACGGCACGATCGTCGACGTGCGCGCCGCGGTCGGCGATGTGCTCGGGAAGAACGCCGTGATCGCGACCGTGGCCGCCGGTGCCATCGCCGCCCCGGAGCCAGCCCCCGACACCTTCGTCGACCACGGCGAGCGCTCGGACCTGGCCGAGCTTCGACGGCGACGGCGACTCCTCGACGACTCGGCCCGTCCCGAGGCGGTCGCGAAGGTCCACGCCCGCGGTCGCCGCACCGCCCGGGAGAACCTCGCCGACCTCGTCGACGACGGCAGCTTCGAGGAGTACGGATCGTTCATGTACGCCGCCCAGACGGCCCGGCGTTCCCGCGAGGACCTCATCGCCAACACCCCGGGTGACGGCATCGTGGGAGGCATCGGCCGGATCAACGGCGACCGCTTCGCGGACGACGCCAGCCGATGTGCGGTCATGTCCTACGACTACACGGTGCTGGCCGGCACCCAGGGCTACCGGGGCCACCAGAAGAAGGACCGACTGTTCGAGTTGTGCGAGCGATTGCGGCTCCCGCTCGTGCTCTTCGCCGAAGGTGGCGGCGGCCGGCCGGGCGACACCGATGTACCCACGATCGCCGGGCTCAACGTCCCGTCCTTCGCCGCCATCTCCCGCCTGAGCGGCCTGGTTCCGAGCGTGGCGATCGTCTCCGGTCGCTGCTTCGCAGGCAACGCCGCCCTCGCCGGCGTGTGCGACGTGATCATCGCCACCCCCGACGCCAACCTCGGCATGGCCGGTCCGGCGATGATCGAGGGGGGCGGACTCGGCGTCTTCGCCCCCGAGGACATCGGCCCCGTCGACGTCCAGACCGCCAACGGCGTCATCGACGTCCTGGTCGACGACGATGCGGCGGCCGTCGCCACGGCGAAGCACTATCTCTCGTTCTTCCAGGGACGGGTCGAAGACTGGGGGTCGGCCGACCAGACCCTCCTGCGCGACCTCGTTCCGGAGAACCGAAAGCGGGCGTACGACGTCCGTGAAGTCGTCCGCATCCTGTCCGATGTCGACTCCACGCTCGAGCTTCGACCGACCTACGGCGAGGGCATGATCACGACCCTGGCTCGCCTCGAGGGGCGTCCGATCGGCGTCATCGCCAACAATCCGATGCACCTCGGCGGCGCGATCGATGCCGAGGGCGCCGACAAGGCCGCCCGCTTCATGCAATTGTGCGACGGCCACGGTCTCCCGATCCTCTTCCTGTGCGACACCCCGGGATTCATGGTCGGCCCGGAGGCCGAGAAGCAGGCGCAGGTGCGCCGCTTCGGCCGGATGTTCGTGGTCGGCGCCAGTCTCCGGGTGCCGTTCGCGACGGTCGTGCTCCGAAAGGCCGTCGGACTGGGCGCCCAGGCGATGGCCGGCGGGAGTTTCCTGAGTCCGCTGATGACGGTGGCGTGGCCGACCGGCGAAGTCAGCGGCATGGGCATCGAGGGTGCGGTGACGCTCGGGGCCCGGCGCGAACTCGACGCCATCGACGACCCGGAGGAACGGGCCGCGGCCCACGCCGCCCGCGTCGACGCGATGTACGCACGATCGAACGCGCTCAACGCCGCCGCCCACCACGAACTCGACGACGTGATCGACCCGGCCGAGACCCGGCGTCGGGTCGTCAACCTGCTGCGCAGCGCGCCGCCCCCGACCGACCGCGCCCCCCGCCCCCACATCGACACCTGGTGAGCGGCCGGCGACGAGCCCGATCAGTCGCGACCGACCACCTCGCGGAAGTGGGCGACCATCTCCGCGATGCGTTCCTGGGCATCGGGCGCATCGTCGGCGAGACGCAGCATCGCCCGGAAATCGGTG
>JAUIML010000106.1 GCA_030432715.1 Acidimicrobiia bacterium
GATGCCAGCGGGCGACCCCGGCTTCGATCTCGGGGAGGTAGGCCGCGCACTCCGCGGCCGACGCCAGTCCCCGCACACAACAGTGCCCGTCGTGGGCGAAGGCCTCGATCGTCGCACGGTCCAGAGCGAACGGCTGATCGAGGACCGGCAGTGTCACGGGGCGACGCGATCAGGGCGCGAGCGGACGACCGAACGGAAGCGATTCCTGCCAGGTGGACAGGAAGCTCTCGGCCTCGAAACACGCGGCCAGGAACGGGCCGTCGTCGTGGGCCTTGAACTCGGCGGTCATGTCGCCGAGGTCTTCGTTGATGCCGGCGAGGATCTCGGCGTCGGTGCGGTTGGCATCGCCCCACATCGCCAGCGTCGACCCGGCGAGCGACACGAAGTCGGCCGGTGCGGCGACCCCGGCCCGGCGCAGCACCGCCAGCGCCCGAGCCGTCAGCGGGAGCCGACCGCACGCCACCACGGCGCTCGCCTCGCCGATCTGGGCGGCAACCGTGTGGTCGACCACGCCCATCTTGGAGCCGACGAACCACACATCGGCGCCCGAACCGAAGATGGCCATGGGGTGGCCGACCTCGCCGAGCTCGTTGACCATGTCGTCGCCGGCGGTGGTCCATCCGCTGTCGAGATCGTCGGGGTCGAAGCCGTCGGGATTCGAGACCGAGCCGGTGGCGGTGGCCAACGACGTGACGGTGCCGCCCCGTTCGACGACCGCCGCGGCGAGGGCGGGTCCGTTCGCGGCGAACCCTTCGATGGCGATCGACTTGCCACTCAGGCCGGAGGCCGCGTGGTGTGCGGTGACGGCCGCACCGAGACCCTCGCACCGGTCGGCGAAGGTGGGCGAGGGTTCGGCGACGCGGGCGGTGTCGCGCTCGTCGGCGTCGCGCAGCGGCTCGAGGTCGGCGTTGCTGACGCCCTTCGCCGCGTCGGGAAGATAGGTGCTGTCGGCCACGAGGTCGCCGGCCTCGGCGACGAAGGCCGAGATCGCCGTCTCGCGATCGGGCCCGTCGGCGCTGATGCCGGCCGATGCGCCGCCGCGCTTCATCCCCAACACGGCATAGGTGTAGGTCTGCGACCGAGCCAGGTCCTTCGCTCCGCCCTGGAGCACCTTCCTGGCCCAGCGGACGGGACCCGACGACGCCTCGGCGTTGTCGAGGTCGATGGCGACGAAAGCGTCCGTGGTGGTGAACTTGTGGATGCGCACGTTGTGAGCGTACGCGACAGGTTCGCCCCGCACCCGGTCCGCGGACCCGGCGGATCAGCGCTGCGGGTCCGGTCGGTCGCCCATGAGATAGCGGGGGCCCGTGCCGTGGCGAGCGGCGGCGTCGTCGGGGTTGTAGAGCCGGCACACCTCGAGCGACAGGCATCCACAGCCGATGCAGCCGGTGAGCCGCTCTCGCAGCTCCGTGAGGCGCCGGATTCGCTCGTCGAGGTCGTCGGCGAAATGCACGCTCAGCCGCTCCCAGTCGGCGACGGTCGGGGCGGCGTCGCCGGGGAGTGTGTCGAGCTGGGCCTTGATCTCGTCGAGGCGGTAGCCCAGTTGTTGGGCGATGAGGATGAACGAGAGTCGGCGGATCGTGGCCCGATCGAACTGGCGGTGCCCGCTGGCGGCTCTCGCTGCGCGAACCAGGCCCTTCTCCTCGTAGAAGCGGATCGCCGACGGAGCGAGCCCGGTGCGTTCGGCAACGGCGCCGATGGTGAGCGTCTGCTCGACGCGATCGCGGTGCGGCACGAGAACCCCTTGACTTCAACCTTACTTGAGGTCGTACACCGGGACCATGGCACAGACAACCACCACCAACCTCACGTACGACGAGGCGCTGGAGATCTTCCTGAGCACCGACGCCTCCTACGCCGGCGGACTCTCGAACCACGGTCCGATGGCGACCGAAGCGCTCGTGTCGATGGGGGTCGAGTCG
This sequence comes from Acidimicrobiia bacterium, assembly GCA_030432715.1. Taxonomy (GTDB): domain Bacteria; phylum Actinomycetota; class Acidimicrobiia; order Acidimicrobiales; family Aldehydirespiratoraceae; genus JAJRXC01. The sequence goes on from JAUIML010000106.1 coordinate 1,923, forward strand.
TGGATCGGTCCCTTCGTGTCGGCCTACCGGACCCGCCTCGAACCGCCGCAGGACGAGGTCGAACCGGCGCCCATCGACTGGGCGACGTGGCTTCGAGCGGAGCTGCCGGCGCTGGTCGCAACGACCGCCACGCTGGCCGGCCACGGTCTCCTCCGCGTCGCCCATGCCGTGCGCGGGCTCGAGCGAGAGGCCGGCGAGGCATCGCTGATCCGCCGCCGCGAGCTCGGCGCCGCCGTGCACTACTGGCAGAGCGGTGGGCGCGGGCTCGGGGGTCCCGAACGACTCGACGGCCGCCGGACCCCCGATGAATGGAGCGACCACCTCGGTCGACTCCCGGCCGACCAACGGCGAGAGGGCGACCTCATGGGGACGCTCCATCGCGCCGCCTCGATCGACGGGTTCCCCGAGCGGATCCGAGGTCTCGAGCCGGCACCGACACCGGGCGAGACGCTCGATGCCCTGGCCACGGCGGCCGCCGGTGCCTACCTGCGCAACACCGGGCTCGCCGCGTTCACGCTGTTGCACGGCACGACCGTTTCGGCCATGGCCCGACAGTTGTTGCCCCACCTCGACGAGGCCGACGGGCACCGCCTCGAGGCCGCGGTGGCGGCGTTCGTCGGTGCCGCGTTGATCGGCTACGACGGTGGGGACGCCGCCCAGGCTGACGACAGGGCCGCCGACCGTGTCGACACCGACGCCGCCACCCTCGCCTCGCGAGCGGGCGCGTCGCTCGACGACCACACCATCAAGTTCGCCGACGCGTGCCTGGGAGTGGCGTCGAGAACGGGCTCGACCGTCCCGCTCGTGGCCCTGCTGCGCCAGATCGAGACGCCCTACGGCACGACCCGGTAGCGGCCGAACCGGACGGGATCAGCTCTCGATGATCTCGATGGCGAACTCGGGGCAGTTGTCGGCCGCGAGCTGGGCCTTCTCCTCGAGTTCGGCCGGCACGTCGCCGTCGACGAGGAGGATCGCGTAGCCCTCGTCGTCGGTGTCGAACAGCTCGGGAGCGAGCATGTAGCAGCGGTTGTGGCCCTGACAGGCGTCGCGGTCGTACTTGATCTTCACGGCAGGGACTCTATTCGACTCGGGTCACCCGTTGATGCGAACGGGCATGCGGCGGGGACCACGCACCTGGCCGGTCGACCAGGTGACGGCCTCGGGCTCGACGAGCTCGAAGTCGGGGAACGCGTCCATCCACTCCTCGAGCGCGACCCGCATCTCCATGCGAGCCAGGTTCGACCCGACGCAGCGGTGGATCCCCAGTCCGAAGGCGGTGTGGCGGTTGCGCTGGCGATCGATGATGAACTCGTCGGCGTGATCGAACGCCTCCGGATCGCGGTTGGCCGACGGGAACGGAAGGAGCGTCCAGTCGCCTTCCTTCATCGGGCAGCCGCCGATCTCGACGTCTTCCGCGACCAGCCGGGCCATGGTGACCGGGGCGTAGAAGCGCAGGAACTCCTCGAGCGCGAACGGGCGGACCTCGGGGTCGGTGATCCAGCGCTTGCGATCGACCGGGTGCTGGGCCATGTGCCAGATGCTCGAACCGATGCCCGACCAGGTGGTGTCGATGCCGGCGATGATCAGCAGGGCGATGGTGCCCCGCACGTGCTCGTCCTGGAGGGCGATGCCGTCGATGTCGGCCGTGCACAGATAGCTGATCAGGTCGTCGCCCAGGTTCTCGCGACGCTCCTTGACCTTGGTGTCGAGATAGTAGTCGAGCGTGTCCTCCCACGACTCGACGGCGTTCTGCCCCGGCTCCTCGATGATGCGGTGGATGAACACCCGGAACTTGTCGCCGTCCTCTCGGGGCAGGCCGAGCATGTCGGCGATCACCCGGACGGGGATGTGTTGGGCGTATTCGGTCGCCGCGTCGAACTCGTCGAGTCCCTTCGCCCTGATCTCCGCGATCAGCTCGCGGCAGGTCTCGCGAGCCGTCTTCTCCCAGCCGTCGATGGCCTTCGGTGAGAAGAACTCGAGGAGGAACTTCCGGGCGATCGCGTGGAAGGGCGGATCGGACGTGATGGGCGGCGCATAGCCGACCGGTCGGGGAGCCTCGGGACGCCAATCCGTGACGATGATGCCCTGCGACGTGAAGTGCTCGGTGTCCTTGGCGATCCGGGCGACGTCCTCGTGACGGGTCGGCAACCAGGCACCGCCGAAACGTTCCGTGTGGGCCACCGGGCAGCGCTCCCGCAGGTCGTCCCAGATCTCGGGAGCGGACGCGGCGTAGTCGGGATGGGTGTGGTCGAAGTCGGTGGCCCAGTCCTCGACGGGTGGGCGGGGGACATCAGGCATCGTGGACTCCCAGGGCGTTTACGGCGTAAGCCTACCTGTCGAGTATCGGCAGATGTGAGGCGGTTCTTACCCCGTCAACCCAGAAGCCCTTCGTAGGGATCGGTCGGGTTCCGGCTGGCGGTGATGTCGTCGAAGCGTCGCCCGGCCGCCGGCGCGGTGACCTCGTGGGTCAGCACCCAGAACTCGTCGTTCACGACGGCGTCGTGGACCCGGTCGGCCACCGTGCTCGGCGGAATCCCGACGAGTCCGATCATCTCCCGCAGCGGCGCCATCGTGGCCGCCGCCACCGGTGCGATCTCGGCGCCGTCGGTGCGGTTCCGTTCGCTCTCGAAGATCTTCGTGTCCACGAGGTTGGGGCACAGCACGCTCACGCCGACCCCCTGCGGGTGGGTCTCGCGCCACAACGCCTCGCTCAAGCCGACGACCGCATGCTTGGTCGCGCAGTAGAGCCCCAGCGCCGGGTTGGTCACGAGACCGGCCTCGCTCGCCGTGTTGACGATGTGGCCCGAGCCCTGTTCGAGGAAGAGCGGGGCGAAGGTCGTGACGCCGTGGGCGACACCGAGGATGTTCACGTCGACCGCCCAGCGCCAGTCGGCCGGAGTGGTGGCGGCCATCGGGCCCCCGGGGGCCACGCCGGCGTTGTTGCAGACGAGGTGGACCGACCCGTGGACGGACAGCGCCTGGTCGCGGAGCGCCTCGATCGCGGCCGCGTCCCTCACGTCGGTGAGCACGCCCGTCACGCTCGCCCCCTCGGACTCGAGGCGGGTCGCCTCGCGAACCAACGACTCCTCCTCGATGTCGGCCATCACCACCGACATGCCGGCGGCGATGAACCGCTCGGTCATCGCCAAGCCGATGCCGCCGGCTGCCCCGGTGATGACCGCCGTGCGGCCTGAGAGTTGCTGCATGTCTGCCTCCTGCTCGAAGGCTCGACGCTACGCCGTGGGGCGGCCCCGGCGCGCAAGCACGGCGGCGAGACCGAGGACGAAGGCCAACACCCCGACGAAGACGAGGGCCTCGGGAAACAGCGAGGAACGGGGATCGCCGAGCTGCGCCTTGATCTCGGCCGAGGACGGTGGACCGGCGTCGTTCGGGACGCTCGCCGTGGCGGTGAAGCCGAGGTCACCGTCGGTCGCGAGTCGGGTGCCGCTGCAGAGATCAGCCAGGAGGAAGCCGTCCTCGAGGGTGAACTGGTCACTGGTCGTGGTGTCGCGGGCGAACACCACATAGGTGCCGTTGCCGATGAAGTCGAGCCCGCAGTCGGTCTCCGGGGTGACCACCGCCTGCTGCCGATCGACGTCGCCCTTGAACACGTCGCTGACGGTCATGATCACGACGGAGACATCGCCCCCGTCGCGGGCCGGATGTTCCCGGGTCACCTGGCCGACGAACACGGCGTCGGCGTCGGCGAACGCGACGGCGTCGTCGACTTCCACGCACGAGCACGCCGCGGCGGGCGAGGCCGTTGCGAGCACTGCGATCGAGGCGATCATCGAGACGGCCACGGTCAGCGGAACGAATCTGCGCATCATGACTCCCTGTTCTTGCGGGCGATCCGGGCGGCGACGAAGGCGCCGATCACTCCGACGGCGATGAACCCGACGACGAGCACACTGCCGTCGGTGACGGGCTCGGCCAACTCCTCGGCCCCGCTGGTCGGTCGGAGCAGCGTGGACGTGGTCGTCGGGGCGTCGGCGATGGGCGCCACGGGTTCGATCGGCGGGTCGAGCGCGAGGCGTTCGTCGGGCATGAGCACCCGATTGCCGTCGCACCGGCCGGATCGGAGGTCGCCGATCGGGTAGCCCGAGACCTCCTCCGAGCCGTCGATGACCGTGGCGAACACGGCGGCGAACTGTCCCGCGCCGAGCTCGATGCCGCAGGTGGCGCCGTCGGGATGGCTGTAGACGAGCTCGGTCTGCCGAGCGGCGCCCTTGTAGACACCCTCCACCGCGAAGGTCCACACCGCGAGCTCTTCGGAGATCACCTCGGATGACACGACGGTGCCCGCGAACACCACGTCGGCCCGGTCGAACGACTCCTGATCGGTGCTCGTCGCGCAACTGCAGGCACCGACGGTCGGCGTCGACAGCACGAACACCGTCGCCATCACGGCCGTGGCGAGCAACGGTCTGACGACGCGCACTCAGGTCCCTTCGGCGATGAGCTTGTCGAGTCGCAACTCGGGCTGATCGGCCTCGAGTCGTTGGAGCCAGTAGGGACTCTCGAAGAGGGCCAGGAGTTCGCCGTCGGAGCGGTTCGTGACGGTCACGCCGCTCATCCCGCGCAACGTCGCGGCCGACGCCTCGTCGGTCACACGAGCGACGGTCCACGAGCAGGGCACCATCTCGACGGGTGCGCCGAACTCGTTCTCGAGGCGATGCTGGGCGACCTCGAACTGGAGCGGACCGACCGCGGCGAGGATCGGGGCCTGGTCGCCGACGTCGGGTTCACGCAGGACCTGGACCACGCCCTCTTCGTCGAGCTGGTTGATCCCGCTGCGGAACTGTTTCGACTTCGAGGTGTCGAGGGTGCGCACCACGCGGAAGTGGGCGGGGGCGAAGGCCGGCATCTCCGGCCAGAGCACCGCGTCGTCGACCCACACGGCATCGCCGACCCGGAAGTCGTTGGCGTTGACGAGACCGACCACGTCGCCCGGCCAGGCCTCTTCCACCGTCTCGCGGTCCTGTCCTGTCACCGATTGTGCGTACTTCGTGGCGAACGGCTTGCCCGTGGGCCCGTGGGTCACCACCATGCCGCGCTCGAAACGGCCGGAGCACACCCGCATGAACGCGACGCGGTCGCGATGGTTCTTGTCGGTGTTGGCCTGCACCTTGAACACGAGGCCCGAGAAGGGCGACTCGAGTGCACGCGGGTTGCCGTCGCGGTCCTTCTGCGGACTCGGGGAGGGAACGAGGTCGACCATCGCGTCGAGGATCAGCCGCACCCCGAAGTTGGTGAGCGCGGAGCCGAAGAACACCGGCGACAGTTCTCCGGCCTCGAACCGCTTCTGGTCGAACTCGCGCCCGACGGTGTCGAGGAGCTCGACGCCCTCCTGGGCCTCGACCCAGAGGTCACCTTCCTCCTCGGCGGCCTGTTCGGCCGAGACGATCTCCTCGGGGGCTTCGGTCGCTCCGCGGGCGGTGCGGGTGTAGCGGACGAACTCGTTGCGCTGGCGGTCGATGACCCCGCGGAACCGTTCGCCGTCGCCGACGGGCCACGAGATGGGAACGGGCTCGAGGACGAGCTGTTCCTCGATCTCGTCGAGCAGTTCGAGCGGGTCGAGACTGGGACGGTCCCACTTGTTGATGAAGGTCACGATGGGGATCTCGCGGTCGCGGCAGACCTCGAACAGCTTGCGGGTCTGCGCTTCGATGCCCTTCGATCCGTCGAGCACCATGATCGCTGCGTCGGTGGCGGCGAGCACCCGGTAGGTGTCCTCGGAGAAGTCGCGGTGGCCCGGGGTGTCGAGCAGGTTGAGCACGTGATCGCGGTAGGGGAACTGCAGCACCGTCGAGGTGATCGAGATCCCGCGCTGCTGCTCGAGCTCCATCCAGTCCGACGTCGCCGAGCGGCGGTCGCCCTTCGCCTTGACCGAGCCGGCACCGGTGGTGAGCGCACCGCCGTAGAGGAGGAACTTCTCGGTGAGCGTCGTCTTGCCCGCGTCAGGGTGCGAGATGATCGCGAAGGTGCGCCGGCGCGCGGCTTCCGTCCGGGGATCGGCCATACCGTCAGGCTAGAGGGGCGAGACCAGGGTGCCCGCGCCCGCCGTCTACCCTGGACTGGTGGCATTGGGGATGGTGGTCGGAGCGGTCTTCCTGGTTCTGGTGTTCGCGGCCGTACCCGCGCTCGTGCGGGCCCAGGTACGCGGTCGCACGGCGGCGATCGGCCTCGGCATGACCCCCGACGGCGTGGGGATGGACGCCGGCGGCGGACTCCGGCAGGTGTCGATCCCCGGCGAACTCTCGGCTCGCGTGATCGAGGCCTCGCTGAGAGACGAGGGCCTGGAGGTCGAGCTCTTCAGCCACAGCGGAGATGGCGTGGGCGGGCTGGCCGCGACCTACTACCTGCTCTACCGGGCGGACGACGAACCGAGGGTCATGGAGGCGGTGGCGCACGTGGTGGGTGAGCCGTGACGAGTGTCTGACACCGGTGTGACGGTGTGACACCGGTGTGCCGGTTCAGCGGAGGGGGGTGCCGATGGCCTGCTCGCCGCGTTGGAGCACGGCGCGGGCCGAGGTGTGGTCGCCGATGGCGTCGTAGGCGGCGGCGAGGGCGAGATAGCTGCGCTCGTTCCAGGGGTCGACCTCGAGCGCCCGGCGGGCCAGGGTTGCCGCCTGTGTCGGCTCGCCGGTCGCCACCAACAGTTCCGACGCCCGGCAGGCGGCCCGCACGAACCGGCTCCGGAGATGAATGCGGTCGAGATCGAGCCATTCGGCGTCGAGGTCCTCGGCCAGGTCGCCACCCCAGAGGCCGATGGCCTCCACCAGGAGCGGAAGTGCAGTGGTCGGGCGACCGGCCCGTTCGGCCCCGTCGGCCTCGTCGAGCAGGTGCTCGAACCGGCGCACGTCGACCTGCAGCGAATGGTGCAGGCGCACGGCGTGACCGTCGACGCGGATGTACCACGGCGCATCGCCGGCGGATCGGCGCGGTTCGAGCAGTCGGTGGGCGTAGGAGAGCGTCGTCCGCAGGTTCTTCGCCGCCTTGTCCGACGCCTGGTCCGGCCAGAGGGTGCCCGCCAACTGGTCCCGGGTGGTGTCGGGTTTCAGGGCGAGCAGCGCGAGCAGCGCCCGCACCCGTTCGCGCCGGAGGTCGGGGTCGTCGGACACGAAGTCGTCGAGCAGGACCGAGGTCGGACCGAGCAACCGGAGCGTGGTCTGTTGCCGTGGCGGCGTCGGGGTGCTGGAGAGGATCTCCTTGGCGGTGGGCCCCAACCGTTGGTCGTCCACCCATCTGCGCAGCGCGGCCCGAGCGGGATCGCCCCAGTGCTCACAGAGCCATCCGGCGAGACGGCGACCCTCCGGCCGCCCCGCAGCGAGGCCCATCAACGCGAACTCGATCGCCCACCGACACGGGAGGCTCGCCGCGATCATGCCGGGCTCGGACCATCGGTGTTCGGCCAGGAGCGTGAAGTCGCCCGACTCCCGGGCCCGGACGAAGGCCGACAGGATGGCGCGGCTCTCGTTGAGCGACGGGCCGTAGTCACGGCTGTCCCAGAACCCGCGGGTCTCCGGGGCCAAGACGTAGGGGAGGGCGAGGTTGCCCCGGAGCAGCTGCTCGCTCACGCCCGGCCCCACCGGGATCGTCTCGAGCACCCTGCGCAGGTCGGCGGCGGCCCCGTCTTCGTCGCCCTCGGCCAGCGTGACGAGGATGCCGACGCCGACGGTCTGGGCGGAGACGAGGAGGCTCGGCGACTCACCCCGGTGCGCGGACGCGACGTCGAGCGCATCGCGGGCCCCGCGTGCGTCGCCCGCCCACGCGGCCATCATGCCGTTCCAGGCGCCGGCGATGAAGAGGTCACGGGCGCCGTAACGGTCGGACATGTCGGCCGGCCGCTGGCGCATCGCCTCCTCCGGGTGCCCGGAGTACCAGAGGCACTGCGACTCGGTCACGAGGGCGCCGGGGATCGCGACGGCCAGCTTCTCGATGTTGCGGGGGACGACCGTGAGCCCCTCGTGGGGGCGCCCGAGGCTGTAGAGCGCGTGGGCGGTGAGGTGGTCGCGCGTGACCTTCCACACCGTGGGGAGTTCGGCGCCGGCGATGGATTGCATCGCCGCGTACTGGAGGTCGGGGCGTCCGTCGGTCAACGCCGCCCAGGCATCGCCGAACGCCAGGAAGGGTCGGGCCGGGGGGTGGCGTTCGGCGAGCGAGGCGAGGCGGTCCCGCGTGGCGGCCAACCGCTCGTTGTCGCCGCGAATGCGGCTGATGTACGCGAGCTGGAGGATGGCGACGAGCGCGAGGTCGTGGTCGGCGACGGCCTCGAACGCCGTTGCTGCCGCATCCAGGAGCTCCCATGCCCGTTCGGCCGTGGGGTCGACCTCGCGTTGGATGAGCCCGTCGACCAGGACCACCACCGGGTCGGCATCGAGCGGGGCGGGCAACGCAGCCCGCCACCGGCGCAGACGAGCGGCGAGCAGACCCCCGTCCACGCTCTCGCGGACCGCCATACCGAGGGTGAGGGTGACGTCGTCCCAGGCTTCGCTGTGGCGGGCGAGGTCGATCGCGCGGTCGAATCGGCCCGCCGACCGGTGCACCGCGTTGGCGGCGCGAATCGCCCTGTCGGTTTCGTCCCCCGCGAGTTCCCCGGTCAGCAGCTCGGCCCACAGGTCGTGGAGACGGGCCTCGGGACCGTCCCATCGCACCAGGGGGAGCTCGTGCACCAGTTCCCCCAGGCCGATGCCGGACACGGCCCGAGCCACCTCGTCGTCGCCGCCACCTACCAGCGCGAACGCCGCGAGGGCCCGCCGACGCTCGGGGGCGATGGCCCGGAGCGCCTCCTCCTCGAGGTACCGACGCGACCGGATCTCGGAACCACCGGCGGCCAGCTCGATGAACGCCGGCCACCCTTCGGCGCTGCGGATCAGCTCGACGTCGATGCTGCGCTGGTTGGCGAAGTCGATCTGCTCTGATTCGGTCATGAGCAGGTCGTCCTGGGTGATCTCCAGCAGTTGGCCGGCGGCATCGAGACGGGCCGTGTCGATCGATGGCCGCCGTCGCCCCGCGAGGAGGAGGTGGCCGTTGGCCGGAAGCCGGGCCAAGAGCTCGTCGGCCGCGTCGAAGCGGTCCAGCAGGTGGGTGTCGTCGAGCACGAGGCACACCCGTCGGGGAGAACACCCGAGCACGAGGTCTGCCACCCCCTGCAGCGCATCGCCCGGGGGCACGGGGAGCCCGAGGGCGGCTGCCGTTGCCGCCACGAGCTCGAGCGCGAGCCGGGACGGGTCACGGTCGGCGGCGGTGCAGGAGTGGAACACGTCGATGTGCTCGGTCTCGGCCGCCATGCTCTGACGCAGGATCGTCGTCTTGCCGGCGCCGCCGCCGCCGACCACGACGCCGAGCCGGTGGCCGAAGCGCGCACCCAGCCGGGCGACGAGGCGCGGTCGCTCGATCAGTGTGTGAGTCCGGCCGGTCATGCCGGAGGCGGGCTCGGCCATTCGTCGACAGTAGTCATGCCTCGTCTGCGGAGCGTCAGCCCGGGGGTTGCCTCGCCGGTCGGCTCCCGCCCGTTCAGAACAGGGCGCGGGCGGCCAGCACGACCAGGAGGATCACGGCGACGGAGCCGATCAGGATGAGGGTCTGGGAGTGCGATCGCATGTCGAGCACGGCGGCGACCGTACCCGCTGACCTGGGGCGATCAGACGTCGACGCCCTCGTTGGCGTCTCGCTGACGCCCGTCTGCGATGCTGTCCCCATGATGCGAGAGATCGGTGGTGGGTGTCGTCGTCTGGTCGCGAGCGGGCTGACGATCATGTTCCTCGCGGCCGTGTTGGCCGGCCCGTCTGCCGCCCAGGACGACGCTGACTCCCAGGATGCGGCCGAAGCGGTGTGGGCGCAACTCACCCCGGCGCAGCAGCTCTTCGCGTGGTCGCTCGCCTCGCAGGAGTCGGTCGACGAATCCCCGGACCTCACTTCGGTCGTGCCGGGCATCGAGCCCGACCCGACGGGCACCGACATCAGGTTCCTCTCCCAGTCCCGGGTTGCGGCCCCCCTCACCGTGCTCCCGGGACCCGACGGAGATCCGTTCGTGAATGCCTTCCCCGGTGCCGGCTTCTCGGCGCCCTCCCAGTCGCGCGCCCACTACGAGGCATCGGGGCAGGTGGTGATCAACCACGTCATCACCGATCGGTCCTTCCTCGGCTGTGAGGGGCAGACCGAGTTCTCCCTTTTCGAGGAGATCGACGGACTCCCGACCTTCCCGGCCAACGGCGACTTCGTGACCCCCGACCTCGGCATGGCGCGCGGCACCGGCTTCGCCTGCCTCGACGGCGACGTGACGACGGTGCACGTGCTCGGGAGCACGCCAGGGCAGCCGTATCTCGTGCCGTTCGACGGGATCTTCCTCGAGGAGACCACCGCGGCCGGCGACGAGCGCTTCCACAACATCGTGATCACCGAGAATCCGACCTCGCGCATTTTCCCGACCTTGACCTTCGCCGAGGATCAGACCGACCTCGACACGTACCGCTTCGTCCAGTTCGAGGGCGTCGACTCGATATCGGTCGACATCGGCGCGCCGCCCCCCGGCGCCGATCGGGCCTTCTTCGAACGCCTGTCGGATCTGATGG
>JAUIML010000107.1 GCA_030432715.1 Acidimicrobiia bacterium
CCCGCCATCCGGGCTCGTCTCGACGGCATCAGCGATCACGTCAGTCTCGTCAACAACCGGGCCCCCGACCCGCACCACTTCGCCGAGGTGGTGGCCGACCTCACGACGTCGGCAGCTCCACCCGTCCCGTGATCCGCACCTTCTCGAGGAACTCCCGGTCGTGGGTGACCAGCAGCATGGTGCCTGCATAGGTGTCGAGCGCCTGCTCGAGTTGTTCGATGGCGGGCAGGTCGAGATGGTTGGTGGGTTCGTCGAGCACGAGCAGGTTGGCGCCGTTGGCCATCAGCAACGCGAGCGATGCGCGGGTGCGCTCGCCGGGTGAGAGCGACGTGGTGGTGCGTTCGACGTGGGCGCCGGTGAGACCGAACTTGGCGAGCAGGCTGCGGGCGTCGGCGTCGACCATGCCGGTGGCGTCGGTGAAGGCGCGCAGCAGCGACGCTGCGCCCCGGAGCTGGGTGCGGACCTGCTCGATCTCGCCCGGGAGCACGTTGCTGCCGAGCGAGGCGGTGCCTTCGGTGGGGGCGATCCGTCCCAGGATCACGTCGATCAGGGTCGACTTTCCGGCGCCGTTGGGTCCGAGCAGGGCGATCCGGTCGCCGTACTCGATCAGCAGATCGACCGGGCCGAGTCGGAATCCGTCGCGTTCCACGACGGCGCCGGACAGACGGGCCACGATGTCGCCGCTGCGGGGAGCGTCGGGGATGTCGAGGTGCAGTTCCCACCCCTGGTGCGGTTTGTCGACCGGGTCGAGACGCTCCATGGCCCGCTTGGTCTGCGCGGCCTTCCCTGCGAGTTGCTCGGTCTGGTCGATGCGGAAGTTGCGGATGTTCTTGTCGGGCTCGTCGTTGGCCGAGCGCCGCACCCGCGCCCGTCCCTGCTGGGCCCACTCGCGCTGTCGTTGGGCCCGCTGGGCCAGCGATCGACGTTCGCTGTCGTAGCGGTCGTACCGCTCCCACGCGAGCCGACGCGCCGTCTCCCGCTCGTCGAGGTAGGCCTGCCACCCGCCGCCGGTGACGGTGACCCGGCGGGAGGATTCGTCGATCTCGGCGATGTCGGTGGCGACCCGGGCGAGGAAGCGACGGTCGTGGCTCACGAACGCCACGCCGGCGGAGAGCTGGGTGATCCACTCCTCGAGTCGGTCGAGCCCGGCCAGGTCGAGGTCGTTGGTCGGTTCGTCGAGCAGGTAGACGTCGAAGCGCGAGAGCAACAGCGCGGCGAGTGAGGCCCGGGCGGCTTCCCCTCCCGACAGCGTGGCGGTCCGTTGCCCGAGGAGCCGCTCCGGCATCCCGAGCTCGTCGGCCACGGCGCCGACGCGGGCGTCGAGATCGGTGGCGCCGAGCGCCATCCATCGTTGGAGGGCGAGGTCGTAGCGGTCGGCCGCACCGGGTTGCTCGCTCGCGATCGACTCCGACGCGGCGGCCAGCTCGCGCTCGGCCGCGGTCACGCCGGTGCGACGACGCAGGAGATCGGTCACCGTCTCATCGGTGCGCTCCGGCTCCTGATGGAGCCAGCCGACATTGGCCGACGGTGGCGTGAGCCGGACCTCCCCGGTCTCGGGGGCGAGGGCGCCGGCGGCGGTGGCGAGCAGGGTGGACTTGCCGACCCCGTTGGGGCCGACCACGCCGATGCGACGGCCGGGACCGATCGTGAGGTCGACGGCGTCGAGCACGCGGAGCGGGCCGCGGGCGACGGACACGCCGCGGAAGTCGAGAACGGTGGGCACAGGGAACCCCTACCATGTCCGGGTGACCGACTTCATCCGCGAAAAGATCGCCGCCGACTGTTCCGACGGTCCCTACGGCGGCCGGGTGCAGACGCGCTTCCCCCCGGAACCCAACGGATTCCTGCACATCGGCCACGCCAAGTCGATCACCCTCAACTTCGGGATCGCCGACGAGTTCGACGGCAAGTGCGTGTTGCGGTTCGACGACACCAACCCCGACACCGAGGACAGCCGCTTCGTCGACGCGATCCGGGAGGACATCGAGTGGCTGGGCTACGACACCGGTGAGCCGGCCTTTGCCTCCGACTACTTCCGTCAGCTCCACCACTGGGCCGTGCAGTTGATCGAGAAGGGCCTCGCCTATGTCGACGATCAGGACGCCGAGACGATCTCGAAGAATCGTGGTGGCTTCACCGAACCGGGTGTGGACAGTCCCTGGCGCGACCGCACCGTCGAGGAGAACCTCGAGCTCTTCGAGGGCATGAAGAACGGTGAGTTCGCAGAGGGTTCGCGGGTGCTGCGCGCCAAGATCGACATGAACCACGAGAACATGCAGATGCGTGATCCCGTCATGTACCGCATCCGCGACAGCCACCATTTCCGCACCGGCGATCTCTGGAAGATCTATCCCACCTACGACTGGGCCCACGGCCAGAGCGATGCCATCGAGGGCACGACCCACTCGCTCTGCACGCTCGAGTTCGACACCCACCGGCCGCTCTACGACTGGTTCATGGAGCAGCTCGGCCTCGGTGGGGATCGACCCCGCCAGACTGAGTTCGCCCGGCTCAACCTCACCCACACCGTGCTGTCGAAGCGCAAGCTCCTCCAGCTGGTGGAGGAGGGCCACGTCGACGGCTGGGACGATCCGCGGATGCCGACCATCCGTGGTCTGCGGCGGCGCGGCTACCCGGCGGAAGCCATCCGGGCCTTCGCCGCGCACATCGGCATCGCCCGGGTCAACGGCACCCACGAGATCGAGCTGCTCGAGTCGTTCGTGCGTACCCACCACAACACCCACGCCCTGCGGCGGATGGCCGTGCTCGACCCGATCGAGGTCGTGCTCACCAACTGGCCCGACGGCGCCGCCGATACCCGCGAGGCGATCAACAACCCCGAGGACGAGTCGGCCGGCACGCGCGACGTGCCCTTCAGCGGCCGTCTCTTCATCGAGCGCGACGACTTCATGGTCGATCCGCCGAAGAAGTTCTTCCGCCTCGCCCCAGGGCGGGAGGTGCGTCTGCGGGCCGGCTACTTCATCACCTGCGACGAGGTGGAGACCGGTCCCGACGGCGAGGTCACCCGACTGTTGTGCACCTACGACCCCGCGACGGCCGGCGGGCAGGCCCCCGACGGACGCAAGGTGAAGGCCACCATCCACTGGGTGTCGGCCGATCACGCCGTCGATGCGACGGTGATGCTCTACGACCGCCTGTTCGCCGACGAGCACCCGGGGGCCGACGGGTCCGATCCGCTCGCCTCCCTCAACCCGAACTCACGCGAGGTCCGTACCGGCTGCAAGCTCGAACCGGCCCTGGCCGACACCCCGCTCGGCGAGGTCGTCCAGTTCGAACGGCTCGGCTACTTCGCCCACGACCTCGACCGGCCGCTCGTCTTCCACCGCACCGTGGGCCTGCGCGACGAATGGGCCAACATCCAGAAGCGTCAGGGCACGGGCTGAGCGTCGAGTTCAGAGACCCTCGAAGTTGCGCAGGTACTTCCACGCGGTCTCCGGCGGGATGCCGCCGCACAGAGGCTGCAGCGCGAGGGCGCCGTACCGGTCGCGGAGCGCACGGGCTTCGTCGAGGGTGACGATGCGGTAGGCACCCTCTTCGGCGCGGAGTTCGGCGACGGTGGTGGCCTGCGAGCCCGAGGCAGCCGCCGAGTCGCCCAGCCACTCGCCGTAGGCCCGCGCGTCGTGCAGGAGGTGCTCGCCGATCTCGGCCCACGCGGCATCGGGATCGTCGGCCACGAAGACGGACGTCGGTGACCCTTCGCCCGGCGTCATGCACAACCCCGGCGGATTCCCGGCTGCGACCGCGGCTTCGTCGTAGGCCGCGGCCAGCGCGGGGTCGGAGTGCTGGGGGAGGAACATCATTCCCAGTCGCCCGGCCCGCCGGGCCGCGGCGACGCTGCCGCCGCCGTAGGAGAGCATGGGTCCGCCGTCGGTGAAGGGCGCCGGGGTCACGTGGATCGTGCGGCCGTTCCACTCGAAGCGCTCGCCGGCGAGGGTGCGGCGCAGGACCGAGATCAGTTCCTCCATGGTCTGTCCGCGGCGGGCCCGGTCGACGCCGAACATCGCGTATTCCTCGTCGCGGTAGCCGAGCCCGATCGTGAAGCTGACCCGCCCCTCACTCAGGTGGTCGAGCACGATCATGTCCTCGGCCAGTTTGACGGGGTCGTACATCAGGGCGAGCAGGGCCCCGACATTGATGGGCAGGGTCGAGGTACGGCCGGCTGCGGCAGCCGCCATCACGATGGGCGACGGCAGGTAGCCGTCGGCCGAGCCGTGGTGTTCGGAGAACAGGCCCATCATCGCCCCGTGGTCCTCACCCCACTCGAGCATCTCGAGTGAGGTGGCGTAGAGCTCGTGCATCGAGGCCGAGGACTGGGGGCCGAGCCGGAAGTCGAAGCGCAGGATCAACATGGCGTCAGGTTGGCACGACGCGGTGGGCGAAGCCGAATGACCGGGGCCGATCGACGAAGCGTTCCTCGTCCTCCTGCGCCTCCAGGCCCACCTCGGGGTGGTTGGTGATGCCGGCGAGGAAATGTTCGACCGACGCGAGGTGCAGCTCCGACATCGAGTCGCAGGGCGGGGCGGCCAGACCCGTCGCGGTCCCGAGGGCAGCCGACGCGTCGAGATCGACGTGGAGCTGGATGTAGCCGCTGATGTTGGGCGTGCGCAGACCGAAGTCGGAATGCACCGTGCGGTAGCACTCGAGATAGGCGTCGTGGGTGAAGTCGGCCCGGCGATGCATGAGGTACTGGTAGCGGACCGGGGCCGGTGCGGGTGGTTCGACGAAGACGACGTCGGCGCCGACGATCGCCATCGAGCGCTCCCGGTCGAGCAGCGGGGCCAACGACCGGCCGACGTCGACGAGCTGATCGGCGTCGTGGGACTCGAGTGCGGCGTCGAAGGGCGACGCATCGGCCATGAAGCAGGCCGGGTCGCGGGTGAGCAGGGTCGGACCGTCGAGGGCCGCGAGCGCGGCGCCCAGATCGACGCCGGGTCGGCCGACCAGGTGGAGAAGGGCCCGTTGTCGTGTCACTTCAGCCGACCCGGGGAGGTGGCAGCGATGGCCGCGGTGCGTGCGAGTCCGAGCATCGGCAGGCGAATCGTCTGGCGCTGACGCTCAGCCGAGGAGCTCGCGCAGGACGGCCAGATCCTCGATGGCCTGGGCGAGCATCGGGGCGGGCTCGTCGTGGTCGCCGCCCGTGCCGTGGACGAACTCGAGCGTCCAGGTGCCATCGAACCCGAGTTCGCGGGCCAGGCCGATCTTCTCGGTCAGCTCGTCGCGAATGTCGGTCAGCTTCGGCGACCCGGTGAAGAGGTGGTTGACGTGGACGTGGGTGAGGCGCTCGCCGTAGGCCGCGAACTTGGCCCGGATCAGGTCGGGGTCGTCGTGGGTGTGGAAGAGCGCCCTGCTCCCGGCCGCCAGCACGCGGGCCGCGGCGGGCGGGTCGTCCATCGCCGACCCGTCGTGGCATTCGCAGACCAGCTCCACGCCGGGAAGGGCGGCGGCGAAGCGACCGAGTCGGGCCGCGTAGGCGTCGAGGGCGGCCTCGTCGCGGTCGGGGCCGGTGTTCCACTTCACCTTCGGGGCCCCGGTGACGCGTATCAGTTCGGCCGCCGCGTCGCGGTCGGTGTCGGCCTCGTCGTCGAAGGAGACGTAGGTGTTGTAGACGGAGACGGGCAGCGGGTGGTCGAGGATCGCCTGGCGTTCTTCGGGATCGGCGTCGCGGAAGTGCGACTCCCACAGCTCGATGCCGTCGAACCCGGCCGCCGCGATGGCGTCGAGCCAGGCACTGACCGCGGTGGTCCCCCAGCGGTCGTGGGTGACCCCGAACCAGCGGTTGGGCTCGAGCACGATCGTGCCCAGGAACACCTCGGTCATGGTCGCCACGCCTCCCGCAGCACGCGGCCGGGATCCTCGAGCACCTGGCTGGTCTCGCCGAACTCCATGGTCGGTCGCCGGTCGGTGTCGTAGCGCGGCCACTCGCCGATGCCGGCATGGCTCGGATCACCGTCGCGGACGAACCCGATCCAGGCGTGGTGCATCCGTGCCGACAGGTCGTCGGGCCAAGGGCGGCCCTCGCCCATGATCTGCGACCAGGCATCGAGGTCACCGTCCCACACGAAGGGGATCTCCAGCGCGTGCATGGCCCCCAGTCGCCCGCCGAACCCCTTGCTCGCCCAGCTGAACAGGTAGACGAAGACGTCGCCCCCGGCGTCGGTCTGCGCGTCGGCGAGTTCGAGGGCGCCGGTGCGAAACATCGTGTCGGTCAGCATGCGCCGCATCAGTCGCCGGTTGTCCTCCCCGGGATACTCGGCCCGGAAGGCGGCGATGACCCGGTCGGGGTCGGTGCAGTGCGGGGCGACTGCCGCGTAGAGCTGGGCGTCGTCGACGTCGTGCATCAGGTAGAAGGCGAACAGGGTGCCCTCGTCGCTGTTGGTGCCGACCATGAGCGGCTTGGCCCGCGACCCGAGTGCACGAACGGCCTCGACCGGGTGACGGGTGACGGTGTGGTCGTCGAGCGAGGGGCGAAGACCGCCGCCGGCGATCCCGAGCAGGATCGGCTCACGGGTGGCCATCTCGGCCGCGCTCGCAGCGGCCTGGGCATCGACGAGTTCGGCCGGATCGGCCGACCGCAGCCGATCGAGCCCACCGATCCGTTCGACAAAGCGGTCGGCGGTGTCGGTCGTCGTCGGCGCGAAGGAGACGGGAGGACTCTGGGCGATGGCCCGGTGGTAGAGATGGTCGGCCGCCGGTGCGCCGAGGATCGCGGCCACCGAGCCGGCGCCGGCCGACTCGCCGCAGATCGTGACCCGGTCGGGGTCGCCCCCGAACCGTTCGATGTGGTCGTGGACCCATTGCAGGGCGGCGATCTGGTCGCGGATGCCGTTGTTCTGCGAGCCGGCGAGCGACGGGTCGAGGTGGCCCAGCTCCATGAAGCCGAACACGCCGAGTCGGTAGTTGACGGTGACGACGACGATGTCGCCGTGGATGGCGAACGGGCCACCGTGGTAGGCGTCGCCCGATCCGGCGGTGTAGGCGCCGCCGTGGATCCAGAACAGCACCGGCCGCCGGGCGTCGTCGGGGGCGGGGGTGAAGATGTTGAGGAACAGACAGTCCTCGTCCCAGCGGATCTCGCGACCGGGCAGGGGGTTTCCCTCCCGCTGCGACGGCTGGGGGGCCGATGCACCGTAGGCCGTGGCGTCGAGAGGCTCATCCCACGGCCCGACGGGTACGGGAGCGGCGAACCGGCGCTCGCCCACCGGTGCCTCGGCGTAGCGGATGCCACGGAACGAGTGGTAGCCGTCGTGGATCCGCCCCCGGATCTCGCCGAGCTCGGTGCGGACGGTGGAGTGTTCGGTCACGCGCGCGCTCCCGTCGTCGGAGCGATCGCGAAACGCCCGATCTGGATGTCGTCGACGCCGTAGTCGGCGAAGTTGTCGTCGGCGCGGCCCTTGATGAACTCCCGCCACGTGAAGGGCCGGTAGCGAGGACCTGCGGTGGCCAGCGTCGGGATCGGTTCGATCACACAGTCGCGCGGTGGATTCGAGAAGAACGGGATCGAGTAGCGGCCGCGTTCGGTCATGGGGAGCACCCGGTGGACGGCGGCCTTGTAGCGGTCGTTGGTCCACACCTGGAGCGTGTCGCCGAGGTTGACGACGATCGTGCCGGGCCGGGGTTCGACGTCGATCCATCCGTGTTCGCGCGACTCGGCCTGGAGCCCGCCGGTGTCGTCCTGCAACAGCAGGGTCAACACGCCGGGGTCGGTGTGGTGGCCGAGGGCGACGTCGCCCAGCGGGTTGAGACCGTCGCGCTCGCCGGCCGGGACCGGGTCACCCACGGGGTAGTGGTTGAGCCGGACGGTGCTGGTGGCGCGCGCGCTGGGGTGGGCGGCAGCCGTTTCGCCGTCGAGGCCGAGGGTTGCCTGCACCAGTGCGAGGGTGTCGGCGGCCAGAGCGGCGAACCCGTCGAAGAAGTCGGCCATCGTCGAGCGGAAGCCCTCGGGGTCCGCCGGCCAGCGGTTGGGGCTGCGGTCCGCGGGGATCTGGGGATCGATGAAGTCGAACACTTCCTTGTGGTCGCGCTTGCGCTTCGTCAGCTCGCGGTCGTACCAGCCGAGCATCGCCTCCGGGCTGCGGCGGATCGCCTCCTTGTTGGCCGGAGTCGATTCGAAGAACGCGGTGGTGGCCGCCCAGGTACGGTCGATCAGCTCGTCGAGACCGTGACCTTCGAGCAGGAAGAACCCGTGATCCGCGCACGCCGCGTCGAGGGCGTCGAGCGACAGGCCGGACGGATCGCGAATGTCGACGGTCGGGACGAGATCCATGGCCGACGACGCTAACCGGGCGGGTCTCGAAGAGGCGAATGGCCGGCCTCCCTGGTACCCACCCTCTGTGGTGGTACGACCCATTGTCGTGACGGAGGGCAGTGGTATCCTCGGGCTTCTGATGAAGAAGTCGCAGGCATGAGCTACGACTGGGCGTTTCTCCCGATGCAGTCGTCGTCGGACATCCTCGGCGATCCCGACGCGCTGCGTGCTCGACTGGCCGAAGAGAGCTATCTGTACTTCCCTCAGCTGCTTCCTCGCGAGCTCCTCGCCGGCCTGCGCGAGAAGATGCTCACCGCGCTCGCCGAGGTCGGGTGGGTGAGCGGTGGCGACGACCTCCTCGAGGGGCACGCCGTCATCGACCCCGTGCGCGAAGGCGACGAAGAGTTCTTCCGCGCCCTCGACCGCGTCCAGAAGATCGAGGAGTTCCACGAACTCGCCCACCATCCGATCCTCACCGGTGTGATGCAGCAGGTCCTGGGGGAGACCGCCTTCCCCCACCCGCTGAAGATCTGCCGCCTGGTCTTCCCGGAGTTCGAAGCGATCTCCACGCCACCGCATCAGGACTACCCCAACAACCAGGGCACGGAAAACCTCACCGCCACCTGGATCCCCGTGGGCGACGTGCCGGTCGAGATCGGCGGTCTGGCGGTCCTTCGCGGTTCGCACAAGTGGGGCCTGCTCCCCCTTGCCACCCATCTCGGGGCCGGGAATCGGTGTGCCGTGCTCCCGCTCGACATGTTGGAGCAGTGTCGCTGGGTCACCACCGAGTTCGAGATGGGCGACGTGCTGGTCTTCCCCTCGCTCGCCGTCCATGCCGCGCGCCACAACCTGAGCAAGTCGGCGATGAGGATCTCGGTCGATTTCCGGTTCCAGCTCGAGGGCGAGGCCCTCACCGAGGGCTGCCTCCAACCCCACTTCGGATCGCTCACGTGGGATGAGGTCTATGAGGGCTGGAGCGACGACGCGCATCGGTACTACTGGCGTGAACTCGACTACGAGGTCGTTCCGTTCGAGGAGCTCGACGTACGCCGCGACAGCTCCGACCACGAGCTGATCGGCGACTTCCTCCGCCAGGAGCAGCGTTCCCGGCGCCGGCGGATGTTTCGCCAACGCAGCGGCGCATGAGGCCTGCGGAGGTTGTCGCCCGGGCCCGCGACCTGGCCGAGGCCGGCGAGGTCAGGGCGGCCATCGACTCGCTCGACGAGGCGTTCGCGCACTCGCCCCGGCCCACGCTGATCGCCGAGTCGATCCGTATTCGTCACGAGTACTTCGATGTGCTCGACAACTCGCCGCCCGCAGTGCTCCCTCCCCGGATCTCGGCGACGGAATGGCACAGCGCCGAGCTGACCGACCTCGGCCCGGGCGACCTGACCGTCGAGCGGTTCCGGGCGGAGATGGCGCACCACGGTTGCGTGCTCGTGAGAGGACTGATCGATCCCGAGCGAGCGGCTGCGCTCCGCGACGGCATCGACCGCGCCCTCGACGCCTTCGACGCCGAGCCCGGCGAACTCGAGGACCGGTCGAGCTGGTTCCGCCCGTTCGAACCGCGGCCCGAACACGGCAAGCTCGGTGGCCGCCGCCGGTTCATGCGCGAGGCGGGCAGCCTCTGGGCGGTCGATTCTCCACAGATGTTCGCCAATCTGCTCGAGCTGCTCGACCACACGGGCGTGGCGCGACTGGTCGAGCTGATCCTCGAGGAGCGGCCGGTGATCTCGGCCAACAAGTTTAACCTCCGGCGGGTGCCCCCCGGGATCCCGACCAACTGGCACCAGGACGGGGCCTTCCTCGGTGAGCAGACCCGTTCGGTGAATCTCTGGTTGTCGCTCTCCGACTGCGGGGTCGACGCTCCGGGACTCGACATCGTGCCTCGCCGCATCGACCGCGTCGTCCCGACCGGTACGCACGATGCGGCGTTCGATTGGTCGGTCGCTCAAGCGGTCGTCGACGAGGTCGCCGGGGAGGCCGGGGTGACCCGTCCCCGTTTCGAGGCCGGCGACGCGCTGCTGTTCGATCACCTGTTCCTGCACCGCACGGCGATCGGCCCCACCATGACGAAGTCGCGCTACGCGATCGAGAGCTGGTTCTTCGCCGCGTCCACGTTCCCCGATGGGCAGATCCCGATCGTGCTCTAGGGCGCCCGGTCAAACCGCGATGCCGGTGGCGAACTCGTAGAGCTCGATGTCGAGTGCGTTGTCGACCGCGATCCGTTCGCGGAGCGCCGGATCGACGTCCACCGGGGTCGACCGATTGGTGCGTACCGGCTCGCCGAGATCCCATCCGAATCGCCGGGACAGCTCGCTGCAGAACGGCTCGAAGCGGGGTTGGATCCCCACCACGTCGATGCCGGTGAGGGCGGTCTTGGCCTTCTCCAGTCGGGCGTGATCGACCACGATGTCGCTCAGCGCCCCGTCGGTCATCTCCTCGAGGTCCATGGCGAGCATCTTGATCATGTGGTTGCGCACGAGCAGCTGGCGCACCGGGTCGGCATAGAGGGTCTCCAGCGGTGTGTCGCGATCGGCGGGAACGAGGTCGCGATGGTGTTGGAGCACCGAGATGGTCCGCTCCACGGGGTGGCGGAGCACCGTGAACGTGCGGAAGCGATCTCCGAGCGCTTCGGTGGTGCACAGCGGGAAGTGGCCGGTGACCACTTCGATCTCGTCGCGGCGAGCGGCGTAGCGTTCGAACAGGTACTCGGGCACGAGGGTGCGGTCGGGGGTGGCGGTGTCGGTCGGGCCCGGGTAGATCTGGCGGTCCTCGAAGTGGCGATGCAGACGTCGCCACAGTGACGTACCCGCCGTCTTGTGGAGATGGAGCAGGAAGTACTTCGTCGTGCTCACGAGATGCGGCGGAGATACCCGCCGGCGTTGAACGTGAGCCCGAATCGTTCGATCTCGGTGTCCTGCACGAATTCGCCGTGGACGGGGAGGAGGGCCCGCATGGCCTCCAGCGGGCCGGGACCGTAACCCGGCCAGACCGGGTGGCCGTTGACGATCGTGTTCTCGAAGACGACGTACGAGCCGACCGGCACCATGGGGGCGTAGGCCGCGAACTCCTTCTTGAGCGCGCCGGCCGGTTCTCCGGAGCCGAGGATGACCAGCGCACGGGGGTCGGGTCCGACGAGCTCGCGAACGCGGGCGACGATCTCGTCGCGTTTCGCCGGGCCGTTGATGTGGGTCAGACGGTTTGCCGGTGCCGGAGCGTCGCGTCCGACGGAGATCACGATGCCGTGGCCGAGCAGCTCGCAGATGGAAGCGGCGAAGCGAGCGGTCCCACTGCCGGGTCGGTGGGTCACGATCACGTGGTCGGGTCGGATGGACGTGATCAGCTCCTGGTAGAGCTGCAGGTCGGTGGGTGCCTGGTGGACCGGCTCGCCGAGCCAGGTCGACTTCTGCCATGACAACGAGTGCCAGAACCCCTCGATCATCGAGGTGGTCAACTCCGCCGGCATCAGCGCGCCCTCGGTGGGGAGTCCGCCGTCGGCAGCTCCGGCCGGATCGAAGCCCATGGTGGTGAGTCGCCTCGGACGGGTGCGGGCCGCGGACTGGTTGGTGAAGCTGCCCACATAGTGGATGTGCTTGCCCGGGCCGCCGAGGGTGCGGCCCCGGAGCTCGCGATAGTGGTCGCCGTAGCCGAAGGTCTTCTTGCGTCGGTCATCGCGTGAACCGTCGTTGGTCGTCGTGCCGCCGTGGACCTGATGGAAGGAACCCTCGCCCAGGATGCTGACCACCTTCACGCCGGGGTGGGCGCCGAGCCGTTCGTAGAGTTCCAGGTTGGCGTAGCCCCCACCGGGCATCGAGAAGCTCTCGTCGAAGCCGCCGACCTGTTCGAGCAGGTCGCGGTCGACGAACAGGCAGTTGCTCTCGAGGATGCCGTCGAACCAGTCGCGTTCACCGATGAAGTGACTGATCTCGAACAGGCGGTAGCCGTCGTTGGGCCAATTGATGTTCTCGAAGAGCTTGTCCTCGACGGCCTCGTCGTAGCCGTGACCGACGATGTCGGGTTGCTGACCGGGACCCACGTACCACTGTTGGGTCGCAACGATCGCGGGCTGGTAGGCGCGGAGCCCGCGCAGGCCGTTGCGCATCCCAACTGGGACATGGGTGCGAAGATCAGCGTTGATAGCGCGACGATGATGAACAAGGGGCTCGAATTCATCGAGGCGTGGCACCTGTTTCCGGTCGGTCTG
>JAUIML010000108.1 GCA_030432715.1 Acidimicrobiia bacterium
TGCACCAAGCCACGAAGACCTCACCGGCATCGAAGATCTCCTGGTTGAGGCCCGGCGAGCCCTGGAACCCGGGGTCGGCGATCGTGGTGAGTCTGATGGCGTCGGCCGAGAGCCCCTGCACCTCGTCCGGGCCGAGATCGGGGATCTCGCCGCCTCCCTCGTTGGGCCCGCAGACACCGACGAGCGAACCGAAGTCGCCGATCCCGGGACCGGGATCAGGGTCGGGATCGGGATCGGGGTCCGGCGCGACGGTGCCGTCGACTCCGGGCTCGACGGGCCCCGGCTGGGTGACGACGGTTCCCGGCTCGGCGGTGACGACGACCGGTGCGGCGTTGGAGGGATCCTCACCTCGCTCCGCGCAGGAGATCACGATGAGCGACAGCGTCATCGCCACGCCGACGAAACGTCCAACCCGCATGCAGCACCCCCTCGTCTCCACGAACCCTCGCCTGCGACGCTATGTCACCCTGCCGATCGGCGCCCACCTCTGGGCGGCTGCGGGGAGAACCGAGAGCTCGTCGTTGAACGACAAGCGCCACTCGCCGTCGGTCGAACGATCAGAACATGTTCTCGCCCGGGAGCGCGGCCGCGCCGCGGATCCAGCCCCGCAGCCGATCGTCGTCGATCTCGTCGTGTTCGCCGATGTCGGAGTACCGGACGCGTTCGTGCGTGGAGGTCTTCGCGGGCGGGGGGTCCAGCTCGGAGCCGTTGAGCCAGGTGACCTGCACGTAGTTCGTGAAACAGTGCATGCTGAGAAACCAACCGTTGCCCTCGACGCCGTAGAACGGCGAGTTCCACCGCACCGCGGTGCAGACTTCGGGCACGACCTCGCGGACGAGGCCGTCCACACGCCGGCCGATGTCGCCCTTCCATCCGGGCATCGCGGCCAGATACGCCTGGACCGGCCCGTCACCGTCACCCTTGGGAATCTGGGGGTTGCCGCCCGCCAACAGCCGCACCCCATCTGAACTCTCGCTGGTTGCCATGTCTCACTCCGCCGATTCTCGGTGTCAGCGCCTCAGCTCCTGGAGCGCCCAGCTGTTGCCATCGGGATCGGCGAAACCCGCCATCCGCACTCCACCACCGAGATCCTCGACGTCGCTCACCTCGACGCCACGCGAGGCCAGCAACGCGGCGGTCGCCTCGATGTCGTCGACGACGAGATGCAGCCCGTGAGTGGACCCGGCATCGGTCGACATCCCCGGCAAGCCCGCGCTCAACACGATCGAGCACGACGAACCCGGCGGGGTGAGTTGGACCACGCGCACGCCGTCGGACGGCCGGACGTCGTGGTCCAGACCGAACCCGACGGTCTCGACGTAGAACCGTTTCGCACGGTCTATGTCCGACACCGGCAACGGCACGACCTCGAGCCTCATCTCCATCGCGTTCGGACACTACACAAGACGAGCCGACGCAGGTCACAGTCCGAGCCAGAACGCATGGGAGATGATCCGGAACTCAGTCGGGTGACGGGGTTTCGCTCGGTTCCCGGCCGTACATCGCGACGAGGCGAGCAACCAGCGTGGCGAGGAAGACCTGCCCGATGACGGCTTCGAGCGTGGTGACCCGCCGGACGAGTTCGTCCTGTGGCGTGATGTCGCCGAATCCGAGCGTCGTGAGCACCGTGAACGAGTAATAGACGGGTGCCCCGTTCTCGCTCGGCACCAACACCTCCGAGCCGCTGATCTCTTCGATGAACTCGAACATCCAGGCGAAGGCCATCCCGATCAGGAGATAGGCCGAGATCGCACCGAGAAGCGTGGGAAGCCGCACCTGGCGATGTTCGAGTACTCGCGCGATCACCGACACGACGAGCACACCGAGGACCGTGACCTGGCAGCCGGCCGCGGCGACCGCAGTCCACTCGCCTTCGCTCGCCACACCGACCAGGACCGAACCAGCCAGGCCCAGTCCCGCGAGCAGCGCCAGCCGCGGCCTCAGTCCGACGAGCCCCGTGCTCACCATGCCCATGACCAATGCGCCCCCGTAGCACAGGGCGGCCGCCCAGTGGACGAGCCGGTCGTCGGTGCTCACCCCCGTGAGAAGGAACGCGAGGACCAGGAAGATCAGGAGCAGGCCGAACCGATCACGTCGCGCCGCGATCCAGATGCCGAAGCGCGAGGTCGTGTCGATCACGTGACTCGCAGGTCGGGCGATCGGGGAACGCGACGACTATTCGAGCACCTTGGCCTTGGCCTTGGCGTACTCGCCGTCGTCGAGGACTCCGTTGCCGTGCAGCTCGGCGAGGCGAGCGAGTTCATCTGCGGGCCCGGCGCGATGGCCGGCCGCGTCGGCGATGTAGTCACGGAACGATGCCTCCGCCGCTCGGGCCCGGTCCCGCTCCCGCTCCCCCATCGCGTCGCCCCGCGCGATCAGATAGACGAACACGCCGAGGTAGGGCAGGAAGATGATGAAGATCGACCAGAGCGCCTTCATCCCACCGGAGAGGTCGGTGCTCCGGACGATGTCGCCGAACACGGAGATGACGAGCCAGATCCACATGAACACGAGGACGAGCCAGAGCATCGACCACACGACCTGACCCACCTGGAATTCTGCCAGCAGCATCGTCGTCTCCTTCTTCGCGGAGCGAGGTCTCCCGAGTACCGGAGTATGGGCAGACACCCGATTCGGTGTCAAACGGCCGCAACCGCGCCTCGCCCAGACTTCGGCCACCGGCGCATCGACTAGCTTGCTGGGATGGAAGGGTGGGGACGGCTTCGTTCTTTGGGCTACTCGACGTCGGTGGGAACGCGTCTCGCGTCGGCCGTTCTCGTCATGAGTCTCCTCTCACTGGGCGTCGTCGCGTTCGTCGGTCTCTCCGCCGGGCGCGACCTCGGTCGAGATCTGTACGAAGAGTGGATCTCGTCGGTTCGAGACTCCGCCGCCAACGACGTGCAGGCCGAGCTCTCGTCGTTGATGGTGACCGCCTCCGAACTCGCCGCCAGCCCGGAGGCGGCGCGAGCCGTCGTCTCCCTGTCCGATGCGCTCGATCGCGTCGAGGCCGAGGTGTCGGCACCCACCCCACGCGAGGTGGAGGAGATGGTGGCTTCCTACGAGGATTCGTACGTCAGCCCGCTTCGCGACATCGGACTCGACGTCGGGGTCACCGATGTCGTGCCGGCCGACAGGGCTGCACGGACGCTCCAGTACCACTACGCGGTCGACATCGGCCCCTTCTCCTCACCCGAGGCGCTCGACGACGCCCTCGACGGCAGTACGTGGAGCATGCTTCATCGCGAAATCCATCCCGCCTACCGCGACATCGTCGAGAGACTGAAGCTCGAAGACCTCTACCTGATCGAACCCGACGAAGGCCGAATCGTCTACTCGGTGCGCAAGCGGCCCGACTTCGGCACGAGCCTCGACTCCGGTGGGTTCAGTGGTTCCGCCCTCGCCGGCATCGTGCGCGAGCTGCGCCAGGATCCGACGCCGGAGGCTCGGATCTCCGACCTCGAGTTCTACGAGGCCTCGGCCGGGCGACCGGTGGGCGTCGTTGCGGTCCCGATCCTGGCCGAGGATCGACTCGCCGGCGTGTTCGCACTCGTGTTCGACAGCTCCGCGCTCAGCGATCTGGTCACCCGGCGAAACGAAGCCGGCCTCGACACCACGACCGACGGCAGCGAGGTCTACGTGGTTGGTCGGGACGGCACGATGCGAACCGATCCCCGCGCCTTCCTCGATGACCCCGGGAACGCATTGGACACGGCAGTCGCCGCCGGCACGATGACCGACGAGGAGCGGGATCGGATCCGAGCGGTCGGAACCCCCGTGCTCACGCAGCGAGCGATCGCGTCGACCGTCGAGGCCGCGCAGGCCGACGATCGGGATCTGGCCCGGCGAAGGAGCATCGACGGGAGCGACGTCGTCAGCACCACGGCCCTGATCACCGTCGGCGACCTGGGCTGGATCGTGGTGTCCGAGGTCACCGCCGAGACCGCGGAAACGAGGCTGCGGGACTTCACCACGGTCCTCGTCGTCGGCACTGCGATCTTCGTCGTCATCCTGGCGTTCTTCAGCGTGGCGTGGGCCAACGGGGTCATCTCGCCGGTGCGGACGATCAGTGACCGGCTGGCAAACGGGGCGGGACCCGGCCCGATCGAACTCACCGACGACACCGCTGTCGAATACCGGCAACTCGCCGAGGACGCACAGACGACCATGAGCCGCATTGCCGAGCTCGAGGGGCGCGTGGCCGACGCCGCCGAGGCGCACGCCCGGCTGGTGCGCGAGATCATCCCGATCTCGGTCGCCGACCGCATCCTGAACGGCCAGATCCCAGCCGTCGAGGAGGTGCCCGACGCGACTGCGGTCGTCATCGTGTTCCACGGCCTCCCCGGCGCCGGGCTGGTGGACCATTCGACCATCCAGGATCTGATCGGTGGGATCGACGGAGTCGCGCTCCGATACGGGGTCGAGCGCATCAAGATCGTGGGCGACACATGGTTCGGTGCCTGCGGCCACGATCGGCCCTACATGGACCACCTGTCGAGAAGCGTCTCCTTCGTCGGGGAGGCCGCAACGTGTGTTGCAGAACTCGCCGAGTTGATCGACGGGGTCGAGGGACTGTCCATCTCGGCCGGGATCGACGCGGGC
This sequence comes from Acidimicrobiia bacterium, assembly GCA_030432715.1. Lineage (GTDB taxonomy): Bacteria > Actinomycetota > Acidimicrobiia > Acidimicrobiales > Aldehydirespiratoraceae > JAJRXC01. Next base: position 4,600 of record JAUIML010000108.1, read on the forward strand.
GAGGTCTTCGCCGGAGTTCCCGAGGGCGAGTCGCCGATCTACGACGTGTGGGGACCGCCGGTCACCAGAGCACACCGTCTCGCTCGCCAGGCCGGATCGGGTGAGTTCGTCGTCACCGACAACGTCAGGGATCGGCTACCCGAGGGAGTCGCCATCCGCTCCTTCGCCGACTCCACGATTTCCGGAGCATGGCTCGTGACGCCGGAGCTCGACCGTTGAGCGGCCTCGAGAGCAACACCACCTGGGCGGTCGTCGTGATCGTTCTCGTGCCGATCGCGATCGTGGCACTGGCGGAACTCGACGAACGACTTCGACAACGAGACTCGGTCCTGCGCCGAGCGGTCGGCACCGCCCGAGCGTGGGTGCTCCCGCTCTTCGCGCTGTGGGCCGTCGTCGTACCGGTGTTGGGCACCGATACGAGCGAACCCCTGGTGCGGATCACCGCCTCGCTGCTGGTGCTGGGAATTGCGGTGGTCCTGTTGCAGATCATCCGGCTGGTCGTGGCCGACCTCAGGGCCCGTGACCAGAGCGACGTGCGGACGAGCATCCCCGAGCTCGTCCTCGCGATGCCACGGATCGCACTCATCGCCGCGACGGCGTGGATCCTGCTCGACAGCGTGTGGGGAGTCGATCTCTCGGCCGCCTTCACGGCGCTGGGTGTGACGTCGCTCGTCGTGTCGTTCGCCCTTCAGGACACACTCAGCGGATTGGCGTCGGGGGTGCTTCTCCTCGGCGATCGACCCTTCACCCCCGGCGACTGGATCCGCGCCGGCGACGTCGAGGGCGTGGTGGTCGACATCAACTGGCGGGCGACGAGAATACGGGACCGCGACGGCGACATGCTCATCGTGCCGAACGGCCAACTCGCGAGCGCCACGGTAGTGAACTACAGCTCGCCCGACCGGTTCCATCGCGTGTCGGTCCAACTCCAGGTGGCCTTCGTCAACTCCCCGACCGCGGCGAGGGAGATGCTCCTCAGCGCAGCGAAGGCGACCCCTGGCGTGAGATCGGATCCGCCGCCCGATGTCCGTGTCGTGCAGATCGATGACCCACTGATGGGGTACGCGGTCGACATGTGGATCGACGACTACGCGATCGCTCCCCGTGTGAAGAGCGAGTTCGGCGCTCTCGTCTGGTACCACTCGCACCGTCACGGCGTCCCGCTGCCCAGTCCCGCCCAGGACCTGTTCATCCACGAAGGCGACACGCCGCCTCCCGCGCTCGTGACCCCCGACGAGATTCGCGCCGGGCTGCGCCGCAGCGTCGTCCTGGCGGAGCTTCCCGACCTCGATCTCGAGCGGATGGCGGAGTCGGCGCGCGCTGCCGGATACGGCATCGGCGAAGTCATCGCCGACTCACGGACACCGACGGGTTCGCTCTCGGTGCTTTCCTCGGGCAGAGCGCAACTGGTCCTTGCCGACGACGGCGCGCCGGAAGCGGTGATCGCCGACCTCGCGGCCGGTGACCTCGTCGGCCTCCTGATCAACGACGCGCCCGACGGCCACGTCGTGGTGCTCAGGGCGCTGACGGATTGCACGCTGCTGCACCTCGATGCCGAGGTGGCCGGCGAGATGAGCGGTCGGCACGTGCAGCTGAGCGCCGCCGTGAACCGCACCGTGTCGATCCGACGACGTCGTGTCGAGCGGATCGTGCACCAACGCGACCGGGGTGACACGACGCACGCATCCGACGCGTCGGACCGGAAGGACGGAGAGGCGTGATCTCGGGGGTTTCGAACCAAGGGCGTCGGCCCCGAACGCTCAGCCAGCGGCTCGCGCGCCTCCTGGTGGTCGTGGCGTTCACATCGGTCGCGACCATCGGCGGTCTGAACTACTTCGGCTCGCGCCTCCTTCTCGACACCGGCACCCGCGAAGTGTTGGCCGCCATCGGTTCGTCGCAGGCCCACAGCATCGAGACCGGCGCCCAACGTCTCGCCAACCAGGTGTCGGCCGCGGCCGCCGACGGTTCCGTGGCGGCGCTGACGGCCGAGCTCTCCGACGCCTTCGCCGAGCTCGAGGGCAACGGACTCTCCGATACCCAGCGAGATGAGCTCGACCGTTTCTACGACGAGCGCGTGGTGGAGCCGCTCAGGGAGCTCGATCTGGCGCCGGGCGCCGTCGGCGAGCTTCGTCCCGGGAGCGACGCCGGTTCCTATCTGCACTACCACTACGTGCTGCCCGTGGCCGGCGGTGAGATCACGGCAGCGGAACTCACCGATGCCGGCGACGAGTCGCGGTACAGCCGGGTACACGCCGTCGCCCACTCGAATCTGACACGCCTCGCGGAGGCCTTGGGTGCAAACGACATCCTGTTGATCGACGTCGACGGCAACGTGGTCTACTCGACCCGCAAGTACGTCGATCTCGGCGTCGACCTCGACGACACCGGGTATTACCAGGGGACCCGGCTCACCGAGGCCACCACCGACCGGCTTCCGTCGGTCCCGCTCGACGAACCGATCTTCGCGGACTACGAGCTCTACCTTCCCGGCGGCGGTCGCACCGCCGGGTTCATCCTCTCGAAGGTCCGCAACGGCAGCGAGGTGGTGGGGACACTCGCGGTGCGAGTCCCGCTCGAGGCCCTGAACCAGATCACCGGGGCCGACCGCCGCTGGGAGCAGATCGCGCTCGGGCGAGGCGAGGCCTATCTCGTCGGCGGAGATCTCGTGCTGCGCAGCGAGAGCCGGGCCTGGCTCGAGGATCCCGAGCGGTTCTTGGCGCGCACCGATGCCGAGCGAAGCGATCTCATCGCGGCGCTCGGATCACCGGTGGGCCTCCAGCGGGTGGACACGGCGCCGGTGCGCGCCGCGCTCGAGGGCGCGACCTTTGCCGGCCGTTCGGAGAACTATCTGGGGACTCCGTCGTTCTCCTACGCGACACCGATCGATGTGCCAGGCCTGAGTTGGGTCGTGGTGGTCGACGTCCCCTGGAACGACGTCCGCAGCCCCCTCCGGAGCTTCCTTCTGCAGCTCGCCGTGGTTCTGCTGACGCTGGTGCCGGTCGCGGCGGTCGTCGGCGTGCTGCTGGCGCGCCGCCTGACCAAACCGGTGCGCCCGCTGGTCGAGCTCGGCCGAGCCGTTGCGGCCGGGGAGCGCCCCGCTCCGATCGGGACCATCAGCAACGACGAGTTCGGCGACCTCACCCGTCGGTTCATCAGCGCCGCAGCAAGATCGACCGAGCTCGAGGAATCGCTCCAGCAAGCCGAGGAGCAACGGCGTCGAGCGCTCGTGGACGTCCTTCCCCGCCCGCTGGTCGAGGAGGGGGCCGACTGGACCGAGGTCATCGAGACCGACGCGACGATCATCGCTGTGAGGCTCGACATCGAGCAGAGCGTGGCCGGCCCACAGCCGGTGGGCGAACTCGCCGCACGCGCCGCGGCCGTCGTCGCGTCCCTGGCTGCCGAGCACGGTCTCGAGACGGTCCGCTCATCCGCGGACCTGCACCTACTGGCCGGGGGTCTCGGGGACGACAGCGACGGTGCCGAGGCCGCTCGACGCTTCGTTGCGTCGGTGGCGGATCGCATACACGACGTCGCGGCACAGGTCGGCGAGCACGTCTCCGTGCACACGGCCTCGGCATCCGGCCGGGTCGACGCGACCGTGGCCCAGACCGGAAACCTGGCCTACGTCGTGTGGGGACCTCCCGTCACCGCTGCGCTCGACGGTTGCCTGTCGGCCGAACCAGCGACCAGACGCGATGCGCCAGGGGAAGACAGCTGAGCCCGTTGCGGTGGGGTCGGAACGCGATTCCCGCGTGGCGATCGCGGCCGGCCGGTGGCCAATCAACGATCCTCCGTGAGACCTACGTCTCGTGGCGCGCCCACCGAACGACACGCCTCGCCGCCGGACTCGCCTACTACGGGCTCTTCGCGGTGCTCCCCCTGCTGTCCGTGAGCGTCGCCCTCGCGGGAGTCGTGCTCGACGAGATCGAGATCGAGACGCGGATCGCCGAGTGGCTGACCGGCATCACCGGCGGAGACGCCGATGACGTGGCGGCAGCGATCGCAGCCCGGGTGGACGGCACCGGTTCCCTCACGGGCCTCGGATTGGTCGGTCTCGGTTCTCTCCTGCTGGCGGCCTCGCTGGTCTTCGTCGCGCTCCAGGACGCCTTCGACACGATCTGGGAGGTCCCCGTCGGCGCCGGTGCCCGCGCGTCTCTGCGGCGACGAGCCCTCGCCTTCTCGGTCGTGCTCCTGAGCGGCGCCGTGCTGATCGTCGGCTTCGCGCTGAGCTCCGTGGCCGGTCTTGTGCGATCCCTTGCGCCCGGCGACAGCGTCGCGTTCGATGTGGCCGCCGATCTCGTCGTCTCGGTCGGCGGGGTGGCGCTGATCGCCGTGGTACTCACCGCGCTCTACCGTTTCCTCACGAGGACCGAGGTCCATTGGCGCGTTGCGTTCGTCGGCGGCGTGGCCACCGCCGTCGCCCTCGCAATCGTGAGCCGGCTGGGAGCCGAGTACGTGCGGCGGTGGGGCGGCTCGTCGCTGGCCGGCGCCGCCGGGGTGATCGTGGTTGCGCTCGTGTGGGTCTACGCCATCTCCCAGATCGTGCTGGTCGGCGCAGAACTCACCCGCACGTTGGAGCGTCGGCTCGGTCCGAATCTCGAACGACGGCAGCACCACTGATCTTCACGAGCAGGCCGGCCCGAGCCCGGGTCGGGGTGGGAACGGCGACGGCGCCCGTCACAGATACCCGTTGTCGGTGAGCCAACGGAACGAGAACCACCCCAACACCGGAGGGAGGTAGGAGGTGATCACTCGATGGGTGATGGCGACCGCGAACGCGACTTCCGGATCCACGCCGACGCCACTGAGCAGCGCGGTCATCGTCGCTTCCGCGACGCCGATGCCGCCCGGTACCGGCGCCAGACCCTGGATCAGACCCGTGCCGATCGCCACGAACAACACCGAGGCGAAGGAGATGCGCACGTCGAAGGCGGCGAGCGTTGCCGCCAGGGCGAGCCCGCTGAGCGCCCGGTCGAGCAGCTGGCCGGCAAAGATGCGGCCGATGCGCTGCGGATGTCCCACGACGTCGGCCGCAGCACCGATCGCCTCGCGAAGCGGCGGCAGGACGATCGCCCGGAGCCTCGGAACAGCAAACAGCACGGTCGCACCCACGGCGACGATCGCTGACACTCCGACCAGGATCCAGCCTGCGTTGCCGTTCCCGAGCACGTCGAGATCGACGTCCTGGCCGACCGACCAACCGCAGAGGGCGAGGATGAGGACCTCGGCGAGGAACCCGATGAACCCGATCAGCGGCCCCTGGGCCAGGGCCGTGCCGGCCGGAATGCCCAGCTTCTGCAGAAAGCGGACGTCGAGAGCCACCCGACCCGCCATCGACGGCACCGCGAGGCCGATGAAGCGCTTGGCCGACTGGAGGAGCGCGGCCGGCGCCAACGGGACCGGCCCGCCGACCGCGGCGCGGATGCTGACGACGTCGCCGTAGTAGCCGGCGAGCGCGATCACGAAAGTCGTCACCAGGAACCCGACCGAGGCGTCGGACACCTGGTCGACGAGCGTGTCGACCCCGATCTCGGCAATCTGCGAGACGATGGCGTTTGCGGCGAGGATCCCAAAAACGACGAGAAGCAGATCGCCGGGCTTGACCCGCCGCAGCTGGGCCATCTCGGGCGTCGCGACGTCGACCTGCTCGAGCAGCAGATCGGCGATGCCGGACAGCTTTGCGATCCGCTTGACCCGACGTCGCAAGTCGGGCCGGAGCACCGCGTCCTGCATGTAGGGCAAGGCGGCTTCGAGTCGGTCCGGCTCGAGGTTGCGGACCGCACCGTCGACCGCTCGCTCGACACCCACGACGACGATGTGCGACGCGAGCATGGCGGCAACGTCGCCCTGGATCCGACGATCCACCGCCGCCAGCGACGCGTCGGAGAGATCCCACAGCATCACGTGGTCGTCGCCGACGAGCAGCGATTCCGGGGAAATGGCACCGTGGGCGATCCCCGCGGCGTGAAGGGCGAGGAGCGACTCCCATGACTGGTCGATCACCCGGTCGGTGAGGAGCTCGTCATCGAGCTCGTCGATCGGACACTCCGACGGCCACTCGGTGATCAGAAATGCGTTCTCGTCGATGTCCTGGCCGACGGTGAGGATCGGCGACACGGACAATCCGCGCCCTTCGGCGAGCAGCGAGGCGACCGCTTCGTGCTCGGCCTGCTGGAGCCCGGTGAGCGACAGGGTCGGCCCGCCGTCGCGATACCAGATCGACCGCCAGAGCTTCGCGGCGAGCTGGGTATCGGCCGCATCGCGCCCGTAGACCTTCACGAGAAGGCGATCACCGCCGGGCAGGACCGCCCGGACGAGCGTTGCGCCGACCGGTTGCCGGGGCAGGATCTCGACGTCGGCGTCGGGGAATCCGAGCCGGGCGAGCGCGGCCACGAGCCGCTCGGTCGAGGGCAGCCCCGCAGGCGAGCCGAAGACGAGATGGATCGTGGCGGCGACCCCTCGTCCCAACGCCAGTCCGCCGACGAGGCCTGACACACTCGCCAGCCCGAGAACGACACCACCGACGGCACTCGCGCCGAGGACCCGTCGTCCGGCGATCCGAGTGGGCGCGGTGAGATGAGGCGCCGCGGTCGCGAGCACGGCGGTCAGAAGTGTGAGCCGAAAGACCGGGTAGGAAATGACGTCTCCGGGATCGACGAGCTCGGGGACGACGGTGGGCCATTCACCCACGGCGGCTCGTCCCGCCACGACGGCCAGCCCCACCGTGGCGCCGACCGCCAAGAGCACGTCGCGCCGGATCGCCCGTCGCCGACCGCCGACCACCGCCGTGACGACGAGCGCCACGATCGCGAGCCCCCCGGCCCCGTAGACGACCCAGGCGAGCATCGTGAGCCACGACGGAGAGGCGAGGAACACATCACCAACGCGATCGTCGAGCGAGAAGTCGCTCCTCGCTGCCCAACCGGCGAGCACCACGACCGCGAACGAACCGACCGCGACCAGCCAGTCCGTGGGACGACGCGACCGCGGTGCGTCGGCCGCCGAGGCGAACAGCCGAATCGGCGCGAGCGACGCTTCCTGGAGTGGCCGGGTCGGTAGTCGGCGGGCCCTGGCCCATCGTTGTCCCGCGATCGGCGTCGAGCTCCCGTTCGACAGGTCGTTCACGACGCCGAGGAGCGACGCCGTGAGTCATCGGACTCGGCCGACCGACGCCGGCTCGGCAAGGCGCCCGTCGCGAAGAGCGCCAGCAACGACAACCCGGCCATGCTCACGACCGCGGTCTTGAGTCCGCGGAGTTGACTGTCTTCGTAGCGTTCGACGATTGCCACCTGCTCGGAGGCAGGTAGATCGGTTCGCTCCAGACCCGAAGCAACATCAGCGGCGGCGACGAAGTCGATTCCGGCTCGAATCTCCACAGCCGCCGCCTCGCTCACGGCCGGCGAGATCCTTTCGTCGGCTGCGATCCCGGTCGCGAACGCGCTGCCGAGCGCGGCGATCAGAATCGATCCCGCGAGGGCGGTGCCCACCGCGCTTCCCAGGTTCTGCGCGGTGTACTGCAGCCCGCCCACCTCACTGCGATCCCGCTCCCCCACCGATGACTGGACCACGTTGCCCAACTGGGATGCAAGCAGGCCCATACCGACGCCCAGAACCGCCATGGCCACGAAGAACAACCGGTCGTCGAGTTGGGGACGGACCGTGGCGACCAGGAGGACCGCGCCGACCGCGAGCACGAGGAAGCCGCACCGGATCAGCGCTCGAGCACTCGCCTGTCGCTGAAGGGCCGGCCCGGACATCGAGACGACCATCATCGCCACCGACATCGGGAGCATCCGTAGACCGGTCTCGAAGGCATCGAGACCCTGCGTGATCTGCAGGTAGAGC
>JAUIML010000109.1 GCA_030432715.1 Acidimicrobiia bacterium
TCTGCTCGAGGAGACCCACGAGACGTTGGAGGCCATCGACGCAAGGGCCGCGCTCGACGACGACGAGCTCGAACCCGATCTCGACGAACACCTCGCCGAGGAGCTGGGCGACCTCCTCTACCAGATCTTCTTCCACGCACGTCTCGCGTCCGAACGGGGCTCGTTCACCGTCGCCGACGTCGCCCGGGGGGTGCACGACAAGCTGGTCGTGCGCCACCCCCATGTGTTCCCGCCGGCGGGCGGGGCGGTGGTCGATGCCGACGACGCCGACACGGTGGTCAGCAACTGGGAGGCGATCAAGCGGGAGGAGAAGGGGAGAGCATCGGCGATGGACGGGATCCCTCCCGCACTCCCGGCGTTGCTGCTCGCACTGAAGGTGCAGAAGCGGGCGGCCGGGACCGGGTTCGACTGGAAGGGTGGTCCCGAGGTCGCCTACGCCGACGTCGAAGACGAGCTGGCCGAGGTGCGCGACGAGCCGTCCGAGCACGAGGTCGGCGACCTGTTGTTCGCCGCGGTGCAGGTCGCCCGGCGGCTCGAGGTCGACCCCGAGTCGGCGCTGCGCGGTGCCGCCGCCCGCTTCCAGGGCCGCTTCCGCGTGGTCGAGGAACTGGCGGAGGCCGCCGGGCTCGATCTCGCGGCGGCGGAAGAAGATCGGCTGGCGGCATTGTGGAACCAGGCCAAGCAGCGCGAGACTGACTGACGTTCCCCGGCGGTCGGAGTGCTCTCGGAATCCCTGGCCGTCGCGCGGATCGCGCGAATACCTCACGCTGCGCGCGATGGCCGGTAACATCCGACCCACTTCTCCCGCACATGAGGTTCATCCAGTGAGCACCATCGAACGAGTCCACGGCCGAGAGGTCTTCGATTCCCGAGGCAACCCCACCGTCGAAGTCGAGATCGAGCTCGACTCCGGCGCCATCGGCTCGGCGATCGTGCCGAGCGGCGCCTCCACCGGCGCGTTCGAAGCCGTCGAACTCAGGGACGGCGGCGATCGCCTCGCCGGCAAGGGCGTGCTCACCGCGGTCGGCTTCGCCAACAGCGAGCTGGCCGACGCGGTGCTCGGTCTCGACGCCGTCGACCAGCGCGCGGTCGATGCCGCCATGATCGCCGTCGACGGCACCGACAACAAGGGTCGGGTGGGCGCCAACGCGATCCTCGGCATCTCGCTGGCCACCGCCAAGGCGGCGGCCGCCGAACTCGAGATCCCGCTCTGGCGCCACGTGGGCGGCGCCAATGCCCATGTGCTGCCGGTGCCGATGATGAACGTGCTCAACGGTGGGGCGCACGCCGACAACTCCGTCGACTACCAGGAGTTCATGTTCATGCCGGTCGGCGCCGCCTCGTTCTCCGAGGCGATGCGGTGGGGGGTCGAGGCCTACCACGTGCTCAAGAAGGTCCTGCACGACCGCGGCCTGTCGACGGCGGTCGGCGACGAGGGCGGCTTCGCCCCCGACCTCGGCTCCAACGAAGAGGGCCTGCAGCTGCTCATCGAAGCGATCGAGCTCGCCGGCCTCACGCCCGGCACCGACATGGCGATCGCCATGGACGTGGCCTCCACCGAGTTCTACGCCGACGGCGTCTACACCCTGGCGTCGGAGGGCCGAACGCTCAGCTCCGACGAGATCATCGCGGAATACGTCGGCCTGTGTGATCGCTACCCGATCGTCTCGATCGAGGACGGCATGGCCGAGGACGACTGGGACGGGTGGAAGAACCTCACCGACGAACTCGGTGGCCGCTGCCAGCTCGTGGGCGACGACCTCTTCGTCACCAACACCGAGCGCCTGTCGCGCGGGATCGCCTCGGCCACCGCCAACTCGATCCTGGTGAAGGTGAACCAGATCGGATCGCTGACCGAGACGCTCGAGGCGGTCGAGATGGCGACCAGGGCGAGCTACACGTCGGTGATGTCGCACCGTTCCGGCGAGACGGAGGACAACACCATCGCGGATCTCGCCGTGGCCACGAACTGCGGCCAGATCAAGACCGGCGCCCCGGCCCGTTCCGACCGTGTGGCCAAGTACAACCAGCTGTTGCGGATCGAGGAACAGCTGGGGGAGTCCGCGGCGTTCCGCGGCCGGGCGGCCCTGGCGGGTGGTGCGTCGTGAGCGTGACCCATGGCTGACCAGCCCCAACCTCGGGCCGGTCGCCTGGTTCGGGCCGGACTCTTCGCCGCCACCCTCGGAGTGGGCGTCGGTCTCGCCGCGATCCCGGTCGACAACTGGCTCGAGCAGCGATCCGACGTCGATGCGGCTCGCGAACGTCGTGGCCAGCTCGTGTCCGAGATCGCGGAGATCGAGGCCGACATCGAGGAGCTCATCGGCGACGAGGGCCTCGAGATCGCGGCGCGGTGCTACGGCCCCTTCGTCGAGGTCGGCGAGGAGCTCTACGCGGTGCCGGGCCTCAACGGCTGCGTCGCCGCGCCCACCCCCTGAGCCGCCGCACACCGGCGCGGGTCTCGGCGAGCACACCGCTACCGTGGCCCGGATGCATCCGAGGGGGCACAGATGACGGCGAAGCCGGTGGTGGCCGAAGGCCTGGTCAGGGAGTTCGGCGAACTCCGCGCCGTCGACGGCATCGACCTCGAAGTGGAGGCCGGTGAGATCTTCGGGTTCCTCGGTCCGAACGGGGCCGGCAAGTCGACGACGGTGCGCATGCTGGTCACCCTGCTGCGTCCCACCGCCGGAGTGGCCCGCGTCGCGGGCTTCGACGTGGTCAAGGAGCCGACCGCGGTGCGTCGCTCGATCGGCGTCGCCCTGCAGGACGCGGCGATCGACCCGCTGATGACCGGGACCGAACTCCTGCGTCTCCAGGCGATCCTCCACGGTCTCGGCGGCAAGGTCGCCGATCAGCGCTGCGGGGAGCTGCTCGAGCGGGTGGGGCTCACCGCGGCCGCCGATCGTCGCGTCGGCACCTACTCCGGCGGCATGCGCCGCCGGCTCGATCTGGCGCTGGCGCTGATCCACCGGCCCGTCGTGCTCTTCCTCGACGAACCCACGACCGGGCTCGACCCGACCAGTCGGCAGGCGGTGTGGGAGGAGGTGCGGACGCTCAACGACGAAGGGACCACGGTGTTCCTCACCACCCAGTACCTCGAGGAAGCCGACCAGCTCGCCGGCCGCATCGCCATCATCGACGGTGGACGGATCGTGCGGGAGGGCGACCCGGGCACGCTCAAGGACCAGGTGGGCGACCCGACTCTGCGGGTCGAGTTGTCCGACGCCGTGATGGCCGACACCGCAGCCCGTGTGCTCGCCGGCTTCGGCGACGAGCGCCCCGCCCGGGCCGGCCGTCTCGCGATCGGTCTGCGGGGAGGGGCGGCCCATCTCGCGGAGGTGGTGCGAGCACTCGACGAACAGGGGGTGGCCGTGGCCCATCTCGAGCTCGACTCTCCGAGCCTCGACGACGTGTTCGCCGACGCCACCGGTCGGCGTCTCGAAGGGGCCGAGGCCGACTCGGCATGACCGCCGCCCTCGACCCGCCGCGCCCGCATCTGCGCGTGGTCGCCGAGCAGACCTGGGCGCTGACGGCCCGGGCCACGCTGGCGACGGCCCGCAACCCGGCCAACTGGCTGCCCGGGCTGATCTTTCCGCTGGTGATGGCGGCGGTCTACGCCGCCCAGTTCGCCGACGCGACCCGGCTGCCCGACTTCCCCGAGGTCGATTCCTTCCTCCAGTTCATCCTGCCCAGCGCCATCCTCCAGGGCATCTCGTTCAACTCGGCCAATGCGGGCAGCGACATGGCCACCGACATCGAGACGGGCTTCTTCGATCGGCTGATCTCCAGCCCGGTGGCCCGTCAGTCGATCCTCGTCGGCCGGATCGGCGGCGCGGCGGCGTCGGCGGCCTTTCAGTCCGTCGTGCTCATGGTGGTCTTCCTGCTCTTCGGTGCGCCGGTGAAGAGCGGCCTGGTCGGGGCAGTGGCGCTGGTGATCATCAGCGTCCTGCTCGGGGTTGCGCTGGCCGGATTCGGGCTGATGGTGGCCCTGCGCACGGGAAGTCCGGAGGCCACCCAGGCCATGTTCCCCCTGATCTTCGTGGCGATCTTCGTGTCGTCCGCGTTCTTCCCGACGGAGCTGATGAAGGGTTGGTACCAGCAGGTCGCCCAGGTCAACCCGATCACGCTCATCATCAACCCCACCCGGGAGCTGGTGATCACGGGATGGAGCTGGGCTGACTTCGCGCAGGCCGTGACTCTGACGATCCTCGTGGCGGTCGTGTCACTGAGTCTGTCGTATCGGGCCTATCTCGCACGGTTGGCGAGCTCGTGACCGCCGTCGAGAACCGCCGCAGCGACTATGTGGCCACCCTGCCTTCGATCGCGGTGCTGGCCCAGCGCAACCTCATCCGGTTGATGCGGATGCCGTCGATCCTCCTGCCGATGGTCGTGATGCCCCTGTTCTTCGTGATCGCGTTCACCGGCAGCTTCGACGGGATCTCGCAGGTCGAGGGGTATCCGACGGCGAAGATCATCAACTGGGTGGCCGCGTTCGCCCTGCTCCAGGGGGCGTCGTTCGCCGGCGTGGGCACGGCCGGTGCGGTGGCCAACGATCTCGACAACGGGTTCATCGATCGTCTGCTCGTGAGTCCGATCCGGCGCAGCACCATCCTGCTGGCGCCCCTGGTCTACACGGCGGTCCGGGCCGTGGTCCCGATCACGGTCGTGCTGGTGGCCGCATTGATCCAGGACGCCGACTTCCCCGGTGGGCTGCTCGGGCTGGTGCTGGTCTATGTCGGCGGCGTGGGTGGCGCGCTCGTGCTCGGGTCGTTCGGGCTCGCCGTGGTGCTGCGGATGGGCGACATCAAGGCGATGGCGTTGGTTCAGATGGTGTCGTTCCTCCTGATGTTCCCGTCGATCGGGCAGGTGCCGATCGCCCTGCTCCAGGGCTGGATGAAGACGGTCGCCCGGCTGAACCCCGTCACCAACGTCATGCGCATGATCCGTCAGGGCTTCCTCGGCGAGGTCACGTGGGCCGACACCTGGCCGGGGCTGCTGGTGATCGTGATCGGGATGGCGCTGTTCCTCGGCTGGGCTCGCTACGAGCTCGAGCGCCGCAATCCCTGACCCTCAGTCCCTTCCCATCAGTCCATGGGCACCGGGCGAACCGGCACGGGGGTGGTGGTGACGAGGTTGGTGATCGTGTCGCCGAACTCCCAGAACTGCTCGACCACCTCGTTGAGATGGTCGACGTCGCGGACCCGGACCCGCATGACGTGGCTCTCGCTCCCGGTGACGCGATGGCACTCGACGACCTCGGGCATGTTCTGTGCCAGCTTGTCGATGCCGGTCGCCCGGGGACCGGCGGAATGCACCCGCACGACGACGAGCATGGGGAACCCGAAGGCGCACGGGTCGATCACGGCCTGATACCCCGCGATCACGCCTTCGCGTTCGAGCCGCCGGACCCGGTCGGTCACCGCCGGGGCCGAGAGTCCGACCCGATCGCCGAGCTCGCGGAAGCTGACCCGACCGTCGTGGGCCAGCTCACGCAGGATGTGGCGGTCGATCTCGTCCATGTCTTTCACTTCGTACCGGGCCATGAGCTGAGAATATCATGGTCAATGACCCATCTAGCCATGGAAACCCTTGTCCAGAGGCGTTTCGGCCACAAGAGTTCTTCGAATCGAAAGTGGCCGATTCGTTACCGTGGGACCCATGAGGAACCACACCGATGTCGCCGGGTTCGACGCTCGATTCCAGGAGCTCGCTCGCCGGTGGGAAGCCCACCAGACCCTTCGCCGGTCCGGCGCCAGTATCGCCACACTGGCTCGCAGCCGTCAGGCCCTCGACGAGGCACGGGCCCTCATCCGCTGCTGAACCGTGAGCAACGCGCCGCGAGCAGGCATGCTGGGGGCGTGAAGGAACTGTTCTCGGATCTCGACCGCTGGGCGGCCGATGGCACGCGTGTCGCCGTCGCTCGGGTGGTCGACCTCGAGGGCTCCGGGCCCCGCCTCCCGGGTGCGGCGATGGCCGTCACCGAACACGGCGACGTCGCCGGTTCGGTGTCGGGCGGCTGTGTCGAAGGGGCGGTGGTCGCCGAGGCGCTCGAGGTCATCGAGACCGGCGAGCGACGCGTGGTGAGCTTCGGCTACAGCGACGACGACGCCTTCGCCGTCGGGCTCACCTGCGGGGGCACGATCCATCTCTTCATCGAACCGTTCGACTGGTGACCCCGTGAGCGCGCCGTCGATCTACGAGCTGCTCCGCGACGCGGTCGAAGCCGAGGATCCGATCGCGCTCGCCACGATCGTCGAAGGGCCCGGCACCGGAGCGAAGCTGCTGAGCCGTCCCGGTGCCACCCCGATCGGCACGCTCGGCAACGCCGACCTCGACCGGGTGGTGGCCCGCGACGCCCTCGGCGAACTGGCGGCCGGCCGATCCGGCATCCGCCACTACGGCGCCCGCGGGGAGGCCCGCGAGGGCACGGTCGCCGTGTTCATCGAGAGCTTCGCCGCGCCTCCCCGGATGCTGATCTTCGGTGCCGTCGACTTCACCGCGGCGTTGGCCCGGGTCGCGAAGGTGCTGGGCTACCGGGTGACGGTCTGCGACGCACGCGAGGTGTTCGCCACACCGGCGCGGTTCCCCATGGCCGACGAGGTCGTGGTCGACTGGCCCGACCGCCTGCTCGCCGAGGTGGGCGCCGATCTCGGCCCCCGCGATGCCGTGTGTGTGCTCACCCACGATGCGAAGTTCGACGTCCCCGCGGTCACCGCGGCGCTCGAGACCGATGTGGGCTACATCGGCGTGATGGGCAGCCGGCGAACCCACGAGGACCGCACCGTCCGCCTCGTCGAGGCCGGAGTCGATCAGGCCGGGCTCGACCGGCTCCGTTCACCGATCGGCCTCGACATCGGGGCTCGGACCCCGGAGGAGACGGCGATCTCGATCCTGGCCGAGATCATCGGGCGGCGGACCGGCCGCGACGCCCGGGCGCTCTCCGACGGCCAGGGCCCGATCCACGACTGAGCGACCGTGAGTCAGGCTTTGGGCAGGGCCACGAACGCGACGCTGATGTAGTGCAGGGCGGCGCCGGCGATCACGAACAGGTGGAAGATCTCGTGATAGCCGAACGTGCGGGGCCACGGATTGGGTCGGCGGAACGCGTAGACGGCGGCGCCGACGGTGTAGAGGACCCCGCCGACGGCGACCAGGGTGAATCCGGCCACCCCGAGCTCGCGCCACATGTCGAGCATGACGAACACGGCGACCCAGCCGACGGCGACATAGGGCGCCGCCGCGAGGGGCTTCGGTGCGTCGGGCCAGATGTTGCGCACGATGATCCCGACGATGGCGCCGATCCACACGATGGGCAGGACCACCTTCGCCACACCGTCGGAGAGGGCGAAGACCGCGATGGGCGTGTAGGTGCCGGCGATGGCCACGAAGATCATCGAATGATCGAGCCGCTTCATGCGGGCCCGACCCGTGGGCGACCAGTCGATGCGGTGGTAGAGGGCGCTGATCCCGAAGAGGCCGGCGATGGCCGCGGCGTAGAGGGCGGTCACGAAGCGGGGCAGGATCCCGGGCGCGGCGACGATCATGATCGGCAGCAGGGTGAGGGCCACGACGAACGCGTACTCGTGGGAACGGCCCCGGAGGTGGGGGCGCAGCGCGTCGGGATCGAGGCGAGCGGTCACGGCTCCAGCCTGCCACGTGTCAGGGAGATTCGTCCGGTCAGGAGATGTCGCGTCGGTCACGTCGCGTGACCCGTACGGCCTCGGTGGACCGACCGGTCAGTCGAGTCCGGGGAGGCGCCCGGGGTCGTCGGGGTCCTCCGCCGGCGGGGGAGGCGGCGGCGGTGACGCGGCCGGCGGCGTTCCCTTGCCGACCCGGACGTGGAAGCTCTGGCGCCAGTCGACATGGGTCTTGTCGTCGATCGAGAGCTGCCACGTGTAGCTCTTGCCCGGGGTGACGGGTACGGCCGGGAAGTTGATGGCCAGCGGCACCGAGAGGGGTGTGCCCGGCTTGAGCCCGGCCGGTCGCCCGGCCTCGAAGCGGCCGTGGACCACGAGCGGCTTCTCGCGCACGGTGAGCGGGTGGCCGTCCTCGTCGAGCAGGTCGAGTCGCCAGGTGTGGGGCACGTTGGCCCGATCCCACGGCACCTCGATGCGGATCGCCACGCCGAGGGGCTGAGGGCGGGGGCCGAACGCGGTGATGCCGCCACCGAGGATGAACAGCTTGCCGTCGGCGACCTGGGCAGAGTCGGCGAGCATCATCGTGACGCGCACGGCCGGCGGACGGTCGGGGGTCACCTCGGTGGTCGGATCCTGGCTCGGTTCCATGGGGGCACCCTACGCCGCCGGTGGTGCGACATCGCCGTGCCGCCGCCAGACTGGGCCGATGTCGACCTACGAACCGCCGTCCACCACCACGGCGGCGGTGATCCTCGCCGCCGGTGCGGGCCGCCGGTTCGCCGGCCCGGAGCACAAGCTCCTCACCGTCGTGCGGGGCAAGCCAATCGTGCGTCACGCCGTCGACGCGGCCCGAGAGGCGGGGTTCGACGAGGTCATCGTGGTCAGCGGCTGTGTCGACCTCGTGGCCGTCATGCCCGACGACGTCACGATTCTCCACAACGAGCGCTGGGAAGACGGCCAGTCGACCTCGCTTCGGGCCGCCACGATGTATGCCGACGCCCGGGGCCATCGCACGATCGTGGTCGGGCTCGGCGATCAGCCCGGCGTGCCGGCCGAGGCCTGGAAGGCCGTGGCCGCGGCCGAGAGCGACATCGCCGCGGCCGACTTCGGCTCCGGCAAACGTCCTCCGGTGAAGCTCACCGACGCGATGTGGGCGTCGCTGCCCGTCTCGGGCGACGAGGGGGCCCGAGCGCTCATGCGCGAACGACCCGAGATGGTCGAGGTCGTGGCCTGCGAGGGCAGCGATGCCGACGTCGACACACTCGAGGACCTGCGACGGTGGAGCTGATCAACAGTTTCGAAGTCGCCCGTCCGATCGACGAGGCGTGGGCGGCGTTGACCGACGTCGAACGGGTCGTGCCCTGCCTGCCCGGTGCCCGACTCCAGGAAGTGAACGACGGCGAATACCGCGGTGTCGTGCGGGTGCGGCTCGGTCGCATCACCACCGAGTTCGCGGGCGCGGCCACGATTGCCGAGCAGAACGCGACCGACTACAAGGTCGTCGTCAACGGCCAGGGCCTCGACGCTCGTGGCGAGGGCACGGCGGAGGCGATCGTCACGGCGAAGCTCGAGCCGATCAACGACACGACCACCCGCGTGCTGGTCGACACCGATCTCACCCTCAGCGGGCGGGTCGCCCAGCTGGGCAAGGGGGTGCTGCCCGAGGTCAGCACCAACCTGATGGCCCAGTTCGCCGACAATCTCGCGGCGATGCTCGACGGGCAGGCGCCCGCGGCCGATCTCGGCACCCCCTGGGGCGACGACCGGGCCCGGCGCCGTGTCGAGATGCCCGAACCCGAGGCGATCGACCTGCTCGATGCCGCGCGGGCCCCGGTGCTGAAGCGGCTGGCCGTGCTGGTCGTGGTCGCCCTGGTGGTGCGTTGGTGGTGGCAGCGCCGATGACCACGAGCGCCGCCGACCGAGCCAGGGTCGAGGAACTGCTCGGCCGTCCCCCGGGTGGCGAGTTCGAGATCGTCGTGCGGGACGAGACGGGCGACCCGGTCGTGTTGCGCAACGCGCCCCTGCTCGTCGGCGGCCGCCCGATGCCCACGCTCTACTGGCTGTGCGGAGAACGGGCCCGCAAGCAGGTCGGCCGACTCGAGGCCGACGGCGGAGTGCGCCGGGCGGAGCAAGCCGTCGACCCCGATGAACTCGCGGCGGCCCACGATCGCTATGCCGCCGAGCGCGATGCCCTCCTTCCCCCCGACCACGAGGGCCCGGTGCCCTCCGACGGTGTCGGCGGCACCCGCCGCGGCGTCAAGTGTCTGCACGCCCACTACGCCTGGCATCTCGCCGGCGGCGACGACCCGGTCGGACGCTGGGTGGCCCGACAGCTCGCGGCCGACGAGGCCGCGACCGAGGAGTCGACATGACCGCACCCGTCGCCGCCATCGACTGCGGCACCAACTCGACTCGTCTGCTCGTGCACGACGGCACGGCCACGCTCGATCGGCTCATGACCATCACGAAGCTGGGAGAGGGTGTCGACGCGACCGGCCGACTGAGCCCCGCCGCGATCGAACGCACGGTCGCGGCGTTGCGCGAGTACCGCGCCGTGATGGACCGCCACGGGGTCGAGCGGGTGCGGATCACGGCCACATCGGCCGCTCGCGACGCGGCCAACGCCGACGAGTTCTTCGATGCCGCCGAGGCGGTGGTCGGCACTCGCCCCGAGCTGTTGAGCGGGCTCGAAGAGGGGCGCCTGTCGTTTCGCGGCGCCACCGCCGAGCTCGATCCGGCCGATGGTCCGTTCCTCGTGTTCGACATCGGCGGGGGTTCGACCGAGTTCGCCTTCGGCATCGACGAGGCCACCTCGGCCATGTCGCTCGACATCGGCTGTGTCCGCCTGACCGAGAAGTACATCGAGTCCGATCCGCCGCGGCCCGAGGAGCTCGTCGCCTGTCTGTCGATCACCGAGGCCCATCTCGACGACGTCGCCCGGGAGATGCCCGAGTCACTGGGGGCGAAGACGTTCGTCGGCCTGGCCGGCACGGTCTCGTCGGCGGCGATGATCGAGATCGGCCTGCCCGACTACGACCGCGACCGGGTGCACCATTTCCGATTGACCAAGGAGGCCGCCGAGGACGTGTATCGCACGGTCGCCACCGAGAACCGGGACGACCGCTCCCACAACCCCGGTCTCGAGCCGGGACGCGTCGACACGATCGTCGGTGGCATGTGCATCCTGGTGCGGGTCATGCGCTACTTCGGGATCGAAGAGGTGCTCGTCAGCGAGGCCGACATCCTCGACGGTCTCGCGTTCTCCCTGTTCGACGCCTGACTGGCCTACGATCACCGGCCGTGAGCACGCTGTTCGGACGTCGAGTCCTTCTCCGTCCCCTCGATGCGGGTGACTTCCCCAAGTGGCAGGAGGTCCGGCGCCGCAATGTCGACTGGCTCACGAAATGGGAGCCGGCCCGACTCCCGGGTACTCCCGATGTGGTCGAGGACGCCCAGGCGTTCGGCGTGCGCTGCTCGGCCCGTCAGCGCGAGCGCCAGCTCGGGACCGGCTACGGGTTCGGCATCTTCGTCGACGGGGTCTTCGGCGGCGAGATCAACCTCAACTCGATCCAGCGGGGTCCGTTCCAGTCGGCCTACGTGGGCTACTGGATCGACGAGGCGATGGCGGGCAACGGCTATGTGCCCGAGGCGTTCGTGGTCGCGGCCCGGTTCGCGTTCGAGGAGCTCAACCTCCACCGCATCCAGGCCGCGATCGTTCCCCGCAACACGGCGAGCCGACGGGTTGCCGAGAAGCTCGAACTACGCGACGAGGGCACCGCCGAGCGCTATCTGGAGATCAACGGCGTGTGGGAGGACCACGTCCGCTACGCGATGACGTCGGAGGAGTGGGAGACCCGCAAGGACGAGCTGATCGAGACCTGGATCGGCTACTGAGCCGCGGGGGGCTCCAGGAGTGACTGCTTGACCACCTTGCCCATGGCGTTGCGGGGGAGCGATCGGCGGACGTCGATCGTGGTCGGGACCTTGTAGGCCGCGATCCGGGCGCGGCAGTGGGCGCGGATGTCGTCGAGATCGGGCTCGGCTACGGCGGGCACGATCGCGGCGGCGACCCGTTGCCCGAGACGCTCGTCGTCGACGCCGTAGACGGCGACCTCCGCGACGTGGGGGTGGTTGGCCATGACGGTCTCGACCTCGACCGGGTAGACGTTGGCCCCACCGCGCAGGATCAGCTCGGAACGGCGGCCGCTGATCGTCAGCCGGCCGGCGTGGTCGAGCGTGCCGACGTCGCCGGTGTGGAGCACCGAGCCCCGTAGGGCCTCGGCCGTGGCCTCCGGACGGTTCCAGTAGCCGAGCATCGGGGTCCAGCAGCCGGCCCACGGCCCCTGGGCGACGGGTTCGACGCAGATCTCGCCCTCCTCGTCGGGCGGAAGCGGCCGGTCGTCGGTGTCTCGGATCGACAGCGCGAACGGGGCCATTGCGTAGCCGGAGGTGGTCTCGTCGATCGGTTCGTCGGCGGATTCGCGCACGATCCCGCTCGGGGCCTCCGAGAGGCCGTAGCCGTTGATCGCCCGCACGCCGAACTTCTCGAGGAACGCCCGCCGGGTGGGTGCCGGGGTCCCGGCCCCTCCGACGACGACGCTCTCGAGCGACGACAGTGCCGCCGGGTCGATGTCGTCGCGATGCACGAGATCGTGGACGATCGTGGGGACGAGCGTCGTGC
>JAUIML010000110.1 GCA_030432715.1 Acidimicrobiia bacterium
TGTCGTGCAACGCCGAGCTGAATCGCCGACAGCTCGATGTGGTCGCGCCGCTCGAGCCCGCTGCGGTCGAGATCCTCCATGCAGCGATCAGCGCGGGAGTGCTCAGCGGGCGCGGGGCGATGCGGGTGCGGGCCGTCGCCCGCACCATCGCCGACCTCGCAGGCGGCTCGCCGCAGATCCGGGCCGCCGACATCGCCGGTGCGATCGGCATGCGGGCGCGGCCACCGATGGGAGGCGCTGATGACTGCCGGGGGTGAGTTCACGGCTGCACTGGCCGCGCTCCCCGGTGCCGGCGCGGCCCGGCTGGGTCGACTGTTGGGCGAGGACCACGCCGAGCGGGCCTGGGAGCGGGTCGTGGCGAGCCGGGTCGACTCGTCGGTTGCGCCGACGTCGGTTCGCCGGGAGTGGGCGCTGGCCGCAGCGGATGTCGACCCGGGTTCGTTGCGCGAGGCCCTCGAGCGGGCCGAGATCACGGCCACGACCTGGCACGACAGTGCCCATCCGCCCCGATTCACCCGCGACATCGATCCCGCCCCGGTTGCCTTCCGGCTGGGCGCGTTGCCCGATCCTTCGCTGCCACACGTGGCCGTGGTCGGGACGCGGCGGGCATCGGCGATCGGCCGGGAGGTTGCTCGTGAACTCGGGGCGGCACTGGCCGCCCGTGGCGTGGTGGTCGTCTCCGGCCTCGCCCTCGGCATCGACGCGGCGGCCCACCGGGGCGCTCTGGCCGCGGCGGCCACCCCGCCGGTCGCAGTGGTCGGGAGCGGCTGCGACGTGCCCTACCCACGCGCCAATGCCGACCTGTGGCACGAGGTCGCCGACCGGGGCGCCCTCATCAGCGAAGCCCCGCTCGGTGCCCGGCCCGAACCCTGGCGATTCCCGGCCCGGAATCGCCTCATCGCGGCCCTGGTCGATCTGGTCGTCGTGGTCGAATCCCGCGCCTCCGGTGGTTCGATGCTGACCGTCGACGAGGCGGTTCGCCGGGGAGTCGACGTCATGGCCGTGCCCGGCTCGCTGCGCAACGGGGCCGCCGAGGGGGCCAACCGCCTGCTCGCTGATGGGTGCGCCCCGGTGCTCGGCGTGGACGACGTCACCACCGCGCTCGGCCTCGACACCTGTGGCGCCGCGGATCGGCGACACGTCTCCGAGGCTCCGAGGGGCTTGGTCGGGCCGGCGGCTGTCGTGCTCGACGCAGTCGACGACGGTCCCACGTCCATCGACGAGTTGGTCGCCCGGACCGGGCTCGAAGCGGCGCAGGTCTTCGCCCTCCTCGCCGAGCTCGAGTTGGCCGGAACGGTGGTCCACGACGGTGCCCGGGTTCGGCGAGCGTGACCCATCGCGCGGGGTGTGGTGGCGAGAACTGCGGTGAGTGGTTCGGTAGGGTCACGGGCATGGACCGGTGGGAGATCGACACATGGTTGGGCTCGCTCACGCGTGTCGCGGCCTCGACCCGCTCGGTCTATCGACGCGACCTGCGAGCGGCATCGGCCTGGCTCGACGACCAAGGTCGCGACGGCCCGGCCGCAGTGACCCGCCGCGACCTGCGGGGCTATCTCGCCCGACTCGACCGCGACGGATACGCGCGGCGCACGATCGCCCGAAAGGCGTCGGTCCTGCGCCGCTACTTCCACTGGGCGCAGCGCAGCGGACGGATCGAACACGACCCCAGCGCGGCGTTGTCGGCGCCCCGCGGCAACGCCACGTTGCCCCGGGTGCTCAGCGCAGACGAACTCGACGGGCTCGTCGAGGGCGGGCCCCGGAGTGAGGATCGAGCCGAGATCGAGTTGCGTGACCGAGCCGTCGTCGAGTTGCTCTACGGGAGCGGCCTGCGGGTCAGCGAGCTGTGCGGGCTCCGCCGCGACGATCTCTCGGGACCCACCGGCACCATCTCGGTGTGGGGAAAGGGCGACAAGCAGCGTCGGGTTCCCATCTCCGAACCGGCGGCCCAGGCCCTCGCTGCGTGGATCACCGACGGTCGTCCTGCCCTCGTCACCGAGTCGACACCCGACGACCGCGTGTTCCTCAACCGGCGGGGTCGGCCCCTCTCACCTCGCGATGTGCGTCGGCTCATCGACCGTCGTTCGCCGACGCCGACCCATCCGCATGCACTTCGTCACACCTTTGCCACTCATCTTTTGGACGGAGGTGCCGATTTGCGTGCTGTGCAGGAATTGTTGGGCCACGCGGATCTCGCCACCACTCAGATCTACACCCGGGTGAGTCGCGAGCGCCTCCGCGAGGTCCACCGATCGACCCATCCCCGCGCCTAGGACTTTTCTGTGAGCGACAACGCCTCCGAGACCGAACGCCTGTGGGCCGACTACAAGCGCACGCGCGCCCAGGACCTCCGCGACAAGCTCATCATCCAGTACTCCCCGCTGGTCAAGTACGTGGCCGGACGGGTCGGCGTCGGGCTGCCGCGCAACGTCGAGCAGTCCGATCTGGTCAGCTTCGGGGTGTTCGGGCTGATCGATGCCATCGAGAAGTTCGACCCGGCGCGTGGCTACAAGTTCGAGACCTACGCGATCGCCCGGATCAAGGGCGCCATCCTCGACGAGCTCCGCTCGATCGACTGGGTTCCTCGTTCCGTGCGGTCCAAGGCCCGCACGCTCGAGCGCGCCATGGGCAAGCTCGAGGCCGAACACCACCGCGCCCCCACCGACGACGAGGTGGCCGACGAGATGGGCGTCACCCCGCAGCAGCTCCAGACCACCCTCAGCCAGATCTCCTTCGTCGGGGTCGCCGCCCTCGACGAGATGCTGTCGGGCGGTGAGCGAGGCGAATCCGTCACCCTCGGCGACACCGTGGCCGACTCGGGCGATGGCCCGATGGGTGTCTACGAAGTCGAGGAGATGCGCCAGATCCTGGCCGAGTCGATCAACCGCATGCCCGAGCGGGAGAAGATCGTCCTCACGCTCTATTACTACGAGGGGCTGACCCTCGCCGAGATCGGCCGTGTGCTGGGCGTGACCGAGAGTCGCGTCTGTCAGATCCACACGAAGGCGGTCCTGCAGCTCCGGTCGCGGATCACCGCGACCGAGCGCGAACCCGTCTAGGCCCTCCTCGCAGCCCACACGGCTGCCACCGCACTTCCCCGAGAGCCTCCCAGGGGAGTGTCATGTCAATCATCAGATTCATCGTGGCGGCGGTGTCGGTCGCCGCCGTCGGCCTGGGGCACCCTGTCGGGGCCGCGGCGGCCGAGGTGCTGTCGCCGCCCACGAGTGCGCCGGTCCTCGATCCGTTCCGCCTGCCCGAGGGTCCGTACGGTCCGGGCAATCGGGGCATCGAATACGACACCGACGACGGCGATCCCGTCGTGGCCGCGGGATCCGGCGTGGTCGCGTTCGCCGGGCCGGTCGCCGGCGCCCTGTTCGTGAGCGTCGAGCACCCGGGTGGGCTGCGCGTCACCTACGGATACGTCGGCCGGATCCTGGTTCGACCCGGTACCCGGGTCGATCGTGGCGATCTCGTGGCGCTCGCCGCGGGACCGTTCCATTTCACGACCCGGCTGCACGGTGCCTATGTCGATCCGGCGTCGCTGTTCGGCGAGGCCCGCACCCGTGTGCGTCTGGTCCCACACCGTGTCGAACCGATTCGGCCCGCTACACTGCTCGACGGCCCGTGAGGGCCCCGGACGACCCCACATCGGGATCGACGGAATCACTGGGTTCGTGCAACACCCGGTCGCCTCGGCGTCCCGCACGAACACGCAACCGGGAAAGAAGACCACCATGGCAGTCATCTCCATGAAGCAGTTGTTGGAGGCCGGCGTTCACTTCGGCCACCAGACCCGCCGCTGGAACCCGAAGATGAAGCGGTTCATCCACGGCGAGCGGTCCGGCATCCACATCGTGGATCTCCACCAGACGCTCAACCACCTCGAGACGTCCTACGTCTTCGTGCGTGACCTCGTCGCCAACGGCGGCACCGTGCTCTTCATCGGCACGAAGAAGCAGGCCCAGGACTCCATCCAGTCCTACGCCGAGCGCTGCAACATGCCCTACATCAACGAGCGTTGGCTCGGCGGCATGCTGACCAACTTCCAGACCATCTCGAAGCGCGTCGGCAAGATGAAGGACTACGCCCGCATGCGCGACTCGGGTGAGTTCGAGGCCATGCCCAAGAAGGAGGCGCTGCTCATCAACCGTGAGCTCGTGAAGCTCGAGCGCAACCTCGGCGGCATCCGCGACATGGAGAAGCTGCCCGACGCGATCTTCGTGCTCGACACCAAGAAGGAGCACATCGCCGTCACCGAGGCTCGCAAGATCGGCGTGCCCATCGTCGCCGTGGTCGACACCAACTGTGATCCCGACCTCGTCGACTACGCCATCCCCGGCAACGACGACGCGATCCGTGCGGGCCAGCTCATGTGCCGCGTCATCTCCGATGCCGTGCAGGAAGGGCGCTTCATCCGCTCGAAGAAGCAGGAGAAGGCCGGCGAGGCCGGCGCCCAGCGCAATGCCCTCGAAGAGGCCGAGGTCGCCGCCCAACAGGAGCAGGCCCGCGCCGAAGCCGCCGCCCAGGCCGCGGAACGCGAAGCACGCGTCGCCGCGGCCAAGGACGCCGCCCCGGCTGCTCCCGCCGAGGAAGCCGCAGAAGCCGCCCCGGCACCTGTGGAAGACTCCCTTCCCCAGGCCGGTGACGAAGGGACGCCCGAGGCCTGACGGCCCGCGGCCCGCACAACCCGCCAGACACGCAACCCGCAACAACCGAGGAACACCGAGATGTCGATTTCCGCCAAGGACGTCAAAGCCCTGCGCGACGCAACGGGCGCCGGAATGATGGACGCCAAGAAGGCGCTCACCGAGACCGACGGCGACATGGAAGCCGCCACACAGCTGCTTCGCGAGAAGGGCCTGGCCAAGGCCGCCGATCGAGGCGATCGTGAGAACAACGAGGGCACGATCGCCCTCGCGGTCGAGGGCAACACCGCGGCCCTCGTGCAGATCAAGACCGAGACCGACTTCTCGGCGAAGAACGAGGCCGTCACGGGTCTCGCCCAGGTGCTGGCCGACGCGGTGCTCGCCGACGGTCCCGGTGCCGTCGATGCTCACGCAACCGCGATCGAAGACCTCAAGGTGACGATCAAGGAGAACATCGACATCGGCGCGGTCGAGCGCATCGAGGCGGCGGAGGGCGCCACCCTCGACACCTACCTGCACGTGCAGGACGGTCGCGGGGTCAACGCCGTGGTCGTGGAGGGAGCCGGCGTGAGCCAGGAGGACCTCCACCAGGTCGCTCTCCACATCGCCTTCGCCA
This sequence comes from Acidimicrobiia bacterium, assembly GCA_030432715.1. GTDB lineage: Bacteria > Actinomycetota > Acidimicrobiia > Acidimicrobiales > Aldehydirespiratoraceae > JAJRXC01. Next base: position 5,260 of record JAUIML010000110.1, read on the forward strand.
AGCCCCTCTACCTCAGCGCCGACGAGGTGCCCGAGGACGAGGCGGCCCGAGAGCGTGAGTCGCTGCTGGAGATCACCAAGGCCGAAGGCAAGCCCGAACAGGCCTGGGACAAGATCGTCGAGGGCCGGATGCGCGGGTGGCTGGGCGAGCGCGTCCTGCTCGAACAGGGGCTCCACGGCGACAAGACCGCCGTGAAGGACAGTCTCGGCGGCGGTTCGATCACCCGCTATGTGCAGGTCGTGATCGGCGGCTGATGTGAGCGACGGCGACCAGACCTCCCGGGGAACACATCCTGCCCGTTGGGGTCGGGTGTTGCTGAAGCTCTCCGGTGAGGCCTTCGCCGGTCCACAGGAACACGGCATCGACGGGCCGACCGTTCGTCAGATCGCCGAAGACATCGTCGCTGCCCGCAACCACTTCGACGTCGACATCGCCGTGGTCGTCGGTGGGGGCAACATCTGGCGTGGCATCCAGGGCTCGGGCGCGGGCATGGACCGCGCCCAGGCCGACTACATGGGCATGCTCGCCACCGTGATGAACGGCCTGGCGTTGCAGGACACGCTCGAGCAGATGGGACAACCCACGCGGGTGCAGACGGCCATTCACATGGCCCAGGTGGCCGAGCCCTACATCCGGCGCAAGGCGACACGGCACCTCGAGAAGGGACGGATCGTCATCTTCGCCGGAGGGACCGGCAACCCGTTCTTCACCACCGACACGGCGGCGTCGCTGCGGGCGGTGGAGATCGAGGCCGACGCCGTCCTGAAGGGGACCCACGGTGGCACCGACGGCATCTACACGGCCGATCCCCGCGTCGACGCGAACGCGACCAAACTCGACCACGTGAGCTATCTCGACGTGCTGAACCGTGGTCTCAACGTCATGGACGCGACCGCGATCACGCTGTGCATGGACAACGATCTGCCGATCATCGTCTTCGACCTCATGGGGGAGGGGAACCTCCGGTCCCTGCTGGAGGGAGAGGCAATCGGTACGCTCGTCGATGCGATGGACGAGGATGCCGAGAAGGGGTCGTCGTGAGCGAGATGATCGAGCTGGTGCTCGAAGATGCAGCCGAGAAGATGGACGGGGCCGTCAACCACGCCCGCCAGGAGTTCTCGACGGTTCGGACGGGCCGGGCGAGTTCCGCCCTGTTCGAGCGCTTGACGGCCGAGGCCTACGGCGTCGAGATGCGACTCCAGGAGTTGGCGAGCTTCTCGGTGCCCGAGGCGCGCATGTTGGTGGTGACCCCACACGACATGGCGAATCTCGATGCGATCGAGCGGGCGATCGTCAACGCCAACATGGGTCTCACGCCGTCCAACGACGGTCACATCATTCGATTGGCCTTCCCCCCGCTCAACGAAGAACGTCGCCGCGACCTCGCCCGCGTGGTCGGAGGAATGGCGGAAGAAGCGAAGCAGCGAGTGAACGCCGTACGACGCGCCGCGCGCAAGGATCTTGACGATTTGGAGAACGACGGGGGAGTCTCGTCCGACGACATCCAGCGAGCCGAGGCGCAACTCGACGCGCTGAAAGACGCACGAATCGCCGCGATCGACGAGGCGCAGGCCCAAAAAGAGCAGGAGCTGATGGAGGTCTGACCTCCGGCAAGCCAGGGAAGGGCGAGATGATGGGTGAGCAGCAGTGGGTAGGCAGCGATGACTGATCAGAACAGCGGTTTCGGGGACGAGGAGTTCCGTGTCCCCGATGCCGACGCGATCGACGACGACGTCGTCCCCGGGCGCTCGGTCTTCGGCGACGACGATTCCTTCGATGACGACGACGCGGCGGTGCCCCACTGGAGTGAGCCGGCCACCGGGGCCGTGCCCCAGGTCGGTGGTTCCGCCGAGTCGGTGACGTTCGCGCCCCCGGACGAGCCGGTGTTGCCCGAGGCGAACGCCGACGACATGGCCGCGTGGGCCGACGTGTCGTCCACCCCGCGATGGGCCGACGAGGAGGCCGAACTCCCGCCCGCTCAGCCGCTCGTCGACGACGCGGCCGACACGGCCGACGACTTCTTCGCGTTCGATGACAGCAAGGCCTCGAAGTCGGCCGAGCCGTCGCTCGGGGCGGCGCTCAACGCCACCCGCGGTGGGGGCGAGAGCGACCGGGACCTCCCGGTCGCGATCATGGTGGGTGTCGGTCTTGCCGCGCTGATCCTGGCGGCCATGACCGTCGGGCCGGCCGCCGCACTTGCGGTGGTGACCCTCGCCCTCGGTCTCGCCGCCGTGGAGTTCTTCAACGCCGTGCGAATCGCCGGCCACCAACCGGCGGTCCTGCTCGGGCTGGCCGCCTCGGTGATGATGCCGCTCGCCGTCTACTGGCGGGGGGAGCAGGCGATGGTGCTGGTCGTCGTCTTGTCGTTGATCTTCGGCTCGCTCTGGTACCTCTGGGGCGTCGCCCACGAGTCGGCGGTGCGGGGACTGGGCACCACGCTGCTCGGCATCATCCACATCGGCCTGCTCGGCTCGTTCGCCGCGCTGATGCTCGGCACCACCGTCGGCGGGGTCGACATCGGCACCGGCCTGCTCACCGCAGCCGTGCTGGTCACGGTCGGCTACGATGTCGGCGCGCTGGCGGTCGGCAAGGCCATGGGGCGCACGCCGCTGTCGCCGGCCAGCCCCAACAAGACGATGGAGGGCCTCGTCGGCGGCATGGTCGTCGCCGTGGCCGTCGGCGTCGTCATCGGCATCCTCGGGAAGCCGGCGCCGTTCGCCGGAGAGGTCTGGGGAGGCGGCTTCGGCGCCTCGCTTCTGCTCGGCATCGTGGCCGCGCTGGCGGCGCCGATCGGCGACCTCGCCGAGTCGCAGATCAAGCGTGATCTGGGCATCAAGGACATGGGCTCGATCCTGCCCGGTCACGGCGGACTCCTCGATCGCTTCGACGGTCTCCTGTTCGTGCTCCCGGCGACGTACTACGTCGCCGTGCTCATGGACGTCACCGTTCCCGGCTGACCCGGCCCACAACCCGACCCCCGACTGACCCCGACGGCCGGGTAGCGTCGCGCCCATGTCCACGTCGGTCGCCGTGCTCGGTTCCTCGGGCTCCATCGGCACGCAGACGCTCGAGATCGTTCGAGCCGATCCCGAGCGATACCGCGTGTCCGCGCTCGGCGTGGCCCGCTCCGTCGACCTCGTCGTGGAGCAGGCTCACGAGTTCCGACCCGACCTGGTGGCGGTGGCCGACGAGTCGCGGGCCCGCGACCTGACCGACCGACTGCCGGCCGGCACCGAGCTCCTCGTCGGCGACGAGGCAATGGCCCACGCCGCCACCAGCGGCGACGTGGTCATCAACGGCGTGGTCGGGTTCGCCGGATTGCCCGTGACGCTCGCGGCCCTCGATGCCGGGAAGCGATTGGGCCTCGCCAACAAGGAGTCGCTCATCGCGGCCGGCCCCGTGGTGCAACGGGTCTGGGCCGCGTCGGCCGGCGACCTGATTCCCGTCGACAGCGAGCACTGTGCGGTTCACCAGTGCCTGCGGGCCAACGAGGTCATCGACAAGATCACCGCCGCCGACCGGGTGGCCGAGATCGTGCTGACGGCCAGTGGAGGTCCGTTCCGGGGCCGATCCCGCGACGACCTCGAGTCGGTGACGGTCGACGACGCCCTCGCTCACCCGACCTGGTCGATGGGGCCCAAGATCACCATCGACTCGAGCACCCTCATGAACAAGGGGCTCGAGGTGATCGAGGCACACGAGTTGTTCGGCGTCGACTACGACCAGATCGACGTCGTGGTCCACCCGCAGTCGGTGGTCCACTCGATGGTCACCTACACCGACGGCGCCACCATCGCCCAGCTCTCGATGCCCGACATGCGTCTGTGCATTGGCTACGCGTTGGCGTTTCCCGACCGATTGGAGATGCCGTACGGCGCGATCGATTGGACCGAGATGTCGCGACTCGACTTCCAGCCCCCCGACCTCGAGGCCTTCCCGTGCCTCCGCCTGTGCTTCGAGGCGGGCCGGGCCGGTGAGACGGCGCCGGCGTGGATCAGCGCGGCCAACGAGGTCGCGGTCGACGAGTTCCTCAAGGGGCGGATCCGTTGGGTCGACATTCCCGAAGTGCTCGAGGCGAGCCTGCAGGTGTGGCCGGGAACAAATGCGACCGACGTCGACGTTGTTCTCGATGTCGACCGCGAAGCCCGCGTCGTCGCCGCTGAGCTGATCGAACAGAGAGTGCACGCATGACGCTCAACGTGGGTCCCCCCGCCGCCGAGACCGAAGAACGACCCAACGACTTCACCGGCCTGATCCTGCTCGCGCTCGCGGTGCTGGCACTGGGCGTCTTCGCCAGCTGGAGCTGGGCGTTCATCGTCTCGATGATCATCTTCATGATCTTCATGCACGAGATGGGTCACTTCATCACGGCCAAGCTCACCGGCATGAAGGTCACCGAGTTCTTCATCGGATTCGGGCCCCGCATCTGGTCGTTCCACCGGGGTGAGACCGAATACGGCGTGAAGCTGATTCCGGCCGGCGCCTACGTGCGCATCATCGGGATGAACAACCTCGACCCGGTCGAGCCCGGCGACGAGAGCCGGGCCTACCGCATCAAGTCGTTCCCGCGGAAGCTGCTGGTGGTCACCGCCGGCTCGCTCATGCACTTCCTGATGGCGCTCGCGCTGATCTACGCCTTCCTCGTCTGGCAGGGCCAGGAATCCGACTCTGGAGAGTGGACGGTCGCCAGCGTCAGCGACCAGAGCGCGGCCGCCGACCTCGGCCTGCAGGTCGGCGACGAGATCCTGGCCATCGACGGCATCGAGGTCGACGACTTCGCCCAGTTCGGCGAGCTGGTCTTCGCCCGGGGCGCGCAGGACGTCGAGGTCGAGTACCGCCGCGGCGGCGAGACCTTCGTCGACACGGTCGTGCTGGGTGGACGCCTCACCGAGGAGGGGGCAGCGACGATCCGGGGCCTCGAGGAGACCGACCGGATCCTCCAGATCGACGGTGTCGACGTGTTCAGCTGGGACGACGTCGCCGCGGCCGTCGACGGGCGCTTCGGCGAGGAGCTGCAGGTCGTGTTCGATCCGGCCCGGGGCAACACGATCCAGGTGGTGGAGAACGCCGTCTTCGAGGGCTTGCTGCCCGCCGACGAGGCGACGAGCGGCTTCTTCGGCGTGTCGCAGGAGCCGCTGCGCGAGTCGATGGGTGTGTTCGCGGCCATGCCGGCCGCCGTCCGCGAGTTCGGCAGCGTGTTCTCGCTGATCACCACGGGGATGTGGGACACGCTCACGGGCGGTGCCCTGCCGACGTTCGTCTCCGACACCCTGTCGGGCGACATCGACACGGTCCACGACGACATCACGTCGACCGACGCCGGCGAACGCGAGATCGCCAGTCGGGCCCTCGACGAGGGCAACCCCGACGAGGAGCGGATCATCTCGATCTACGGCGCGGCCCGGGTGGGCAGCCAGATCACGGACCAGGGACTCGACGGGGCCCTCGTCTTCATGGCGTTCCTCAACATCTCGGTCGGGTTCCTCAACCTGCTGCCGCTCCCGCCGCTCGACGGCGGTCATGTCGTCATCGCCACCTACGAGCGACTGCGCTCGTTCGGCGGTCGTCGCCACGAGGTCGACTACAACAAGGTCATGCCGGTCACCTACGCCGTCTTCGTGCTGCTCACCGGCTTCGGCCTGCTCGCGATATTCCGAGACATCATCGACCCGATCAACATCGGGTAGCCCCTAGCCTCGGCGGCAATGGAGTTCACACAGAGCTTTCCCCGTCGTGAGACCCGCCAGATCATGGTGGGCAACGTGCCGGTCGGCGGCGGCGCACCGATCACCGTGCAGTCGATGACCGTCACCAAGACGGCCGATCACGAGGCCACGCTCCAACAGATCTACGCCCTCGCCGCGGCCGGGGCCGACATCGTGCGCTGCACATGCAACGAGCCCGAGGCGGCCGAGGGTCTGGCCCGGATCATCCCTCGTTCGCCGGTCCCGATCGTGGCCGACATCCACCACCAGTACCGCCGGGCGCTCGAGGCGCTCGAGGCCGGGGTGCACTGCCTGCGGCTCAACCCCGGCAACATCAAGAACCCCGAACACATCAAGACCGTCGCTCGCGAGGCGAAGGACCGCAACGTGCCGATCCGCATCGGCGTCAACGGCGGGTCGCTGCATCCCGATCTGTACAGAAAGTACGGCGACAAGGTCACGCCGGAAGCGATGGTCGAGTCGGCTCTTCAGGAGATCGCCTACTTCGACGAGGTCGGATTCGATCTCATCAAGATCTCGGTGAAGGCCTCCAGCGTGCCGCTCATGATCGAGGCCTACCGTCAACTCGCCGAGGTGACCGACCACCCGCTCCATCTCGGCGTGACCGAGGCCGGTCCGCCGCCGATCGGCACGCTCAAGGCGACCGCGGGCATCGCGACCCTCCTGGCCGAGGGCATCGGCGACACCATCCGCTATTCCCTCACCGCCGACCCGGTCGAGGAGGCGAAGGCGGGCCGTCAACTGCTCGAGGTGATGGGGCTGCGCGAGCGCAAGAACGTCGATCTCATCGCCTGTCCGAGCTGTGGTCGGGCCGAGGTCGACGTCTTCACGATCGCGCAGGACGCCATGGCCGCGTTCGGCGAACGGGAGATCCCGCTCCAGGTCGCCGTCATGGGCTGCGTGGTGAACGGTCCCGGCGAGGCGCGCGACGCCGATCTCGGCATCGCGGCCGGCAACAAGCGGGGTCATCTCTTCGTGAAGGGCCAGAACGTGATGGTCGTGCCGGAGGACGAGATGGTCGACACCCTGGTCGAGTGGGCCGAGTTCATCCACGAGCACGGCGCCGATGCCGCCCTCGAACGGGCGTCGGCAACGAAGGACGCGGCGAAGAAGGCCGCCGAAGAGGACCGTGAGCGGAATCTCGGCGAGAAGGGCGACGACGCCAACGACGCCGAGACGATCATCAAGGAGATCCGACGCAAGCCCGAGCACTCCTGAGGTGGCGACCGTCCGGGTCGATCGGGCGCTCGCCCGGGACCGGGGGCTTCCC